>NZ_JBSFBL010000014.1:0-153265 GCF_053592935.1 Kribbella sp. NPDC002412 | reverse complement strand
TACGACAGCGCCTTGGTCTTCTGGCACGCCTGCTCGCGGAAGGTGGCGTCCGTGATCTGGAGGAGCGGGCTGGGTTCAACGGGTTCTTGACGGTCAACCAGCGGCGGTATCGGTTGCCGGACGGCCGGGAGGTGGACTGGGATGTGTTCGGGCCCAAGACGGCTTCGGGGATCGCCTCCGGGATCACGGTGCTGCCGTTGACGCCGGAGGGGAAGGTCGTGACGATCCGGATCTTTCGGCCGGGGCCGGATCAGGTGGTCACCAATCTGCCGGGCGGGCTGGTGGAGCCGGGTGAGGATCCGGCCGTGGCCGGCGTGCGGGAGCTCGAGGAGGAGACCGGGTACACCTGCGAGTCGTTCGAGCTCGTCAGCTGGAACTGGTCGGCGGCGTCCTCGGTCTACCGCAAGTACGTCGGCATCGCGCGCGGCTGCCGTCCGGACGGCACGCAGGCGCTGGACGAGTTCGAGGACTGTGTCCCGGTCGAGCTCACCGTGTCCGAGTTCCGCGCCGAGCTGCGCACCTCCGGAGCGATGACCGGCATCGACGCCGCCTACCTGGCCCTCGACCACGCCGGCCTTCTTTGACTGAAACTGGTCACGCCAGACGCTTGACGAACAGGTCTGCGCACTGAGTGGATAGGGGGAGCAAACGCCTTCCGCCCGAGGAGTTGCCATGCGCCGGTTCGTCCTCCCCGCACTCCTGCTGCTCGCCGCCCAGACCCTGTCCGTTCCGGCCGCGTCGGCCGACGTCGCGAAAGGGGCGCCGCCGGTGTCTCCTGAGCCTCAGCAGACCACCAGCCGCCCCGACGGCTTCGCCCTCGGCCGCACTGTCGGCCTGATGCGCGGACCGACCACTGATCCGGACGCCGAGCGCGTCGTCCGCGAGACGCTCGAGCGGGCCGGCGTACGGACGGTCCAGGATCAGCCGGCGGCGGTGACCATCTGGCTGGGCGGGAACGAGCAGGTGCTGCGGCAACTGAACGTGGAGCCCGCCAAGGGTCTGCCCGCTGAGGGCTACGTGCTCGCCGCCGGCCGCAAGAACGTCATACTCGACGGAGTCGACACCGACGGGACGTACTACGCGGCCCGCACGTTCGCACAACTTGTCCAGGGCAACCAGGTGGCCGGGGTCGAGATCCGGGACTGGCCGACGATGCGCTACCGCGGCTCGATCGAGGGCTTCTACGGTACGCCGTGGTCGCACGCGGACCGCCTCGACCACCTCGACTACCTCGGCGCGCACCGGATGAACACCTACGAGTACGCGCCGAAGGACGACCCGTACCACCGCGAGCAGTGGCGCGACCCGTACCCGGCCGACAAGCTGGCCGAGCTCGGCGAACTGGTCGAGCGGGCCCGGAGCAACAAGGTCGACTTCACCTTCGCGCTCTCGCCCGGTCTGTCGATCTGCTACACCTCCGACAGCGACTACCAGGCGCTGATCGCCAAGTTCGAGGCGCTCTACGGGTTGGGCGCTCGGGCGTTCAACGTGCCGCTCGACGACATCGACTACAACACCTGGCACTGCCCGGAGGACCGGGAGAAGTACGGCACCGGCGGCGGAGCGGCCGGGCAGGCGCAGAGCGAGCTGCTGAACCGGATCCAGCGCGAATGGGTCGCCTCGAAGCCGGACCTGGCGCCGCTGCAGATGGTCCCGACCGAGTACTACAACGTGTCGGAGACGCCGTACAAGAAGGCGCTGCGGGAGCAGTTGGACAGCGCGGTCGTCGTGCACTGGACCGGTATCGGCGTCATCCCGCGCACGATCACGACTGCACAAGCGGCCCAGGCCAAGGCGGTGTTCGGGCACGACATCCTGATCTGGGACAACTACCCGGTCAACGACTACCTGGCCGGCCGGATCCCGCTGGCCGACTACAGCGGCCGGGAGCCCGGGATCGCGCAGCACGTCGCCGGCGTGATCTCGAACCCGATGAACCAGGCCGCGGTCAGCAAGCTCGCGCTCTACTCGTTCGCCGAGCTGGGCTGGAACCCGGCCAAGTACGACGAACAGGCCTCCTGGCGCCGGGCGATCGCCGAGCGCGCCGGGGGAGACCGCAACACGATCGCGGCGCTCGAGGTCTTCGCCGACCTGAACACCTACGACTCGACGCTGCACCCGGAGAAGGCGCCGGTGCTGGCCGCCCGGACCGCGACGTTCTGGAAGACCTGGGAAGCCGGGGACCGTGAGGAGGCCATCGAGGCCCTCGCGCCGTACTTCAACGCCATCGAGATGGCGCCCGACCAGCTCAGGCGTGGAGTGCAGGATCCCGCGTTCGCCGAAGAGGCGAAGGCGTGGCTGGATGCGACCGTGCTGTGGGGCCAGGCGCTCCGGCGGTCGCTGCGACTGCTCGACGAAGTGGCCGACGGCAACGGTGCGGCTGCTTGGGCGAGCCGGCAACGGATCGACGCGCTGGTTGCCCAGGCCAAGGAGATCCGGGACGTCCGGCTGCCGCACTCCAACACCTATCCGCGCATCGGTGAGGGCGTCGCCGACGCGTTCCTCGCCGAGGCCGGCCGGGTGCCCGACCAGTGGATGGGGATCGAGCCCGGACGGACGGCGTCCAGCTCACAAGGCACGTACGCCGAGAACACTCCCGACCGCATGGTCGACGGCGACGAGTCGACGTACTTCTGGAGCAACGCCGCCCCGGTGGCCGGGGACGAGATCCGCGTCGACCTCGGGGCCCCACGGTCTGTCGGCGACATCGCCGTACTGATGGGGAAGTCGAGCAGCCCGAACGACTTCATCCACTCCGGCGTCCTCGAGTACTCGACGGACGGCTCCACCTGGACCGAGCTGACCCGGGCGACCACGGCCGAGATCCGCTTCACCGCCGACGTGACCGCTCGCTACGTCCGCTATCGCGCGATTGCCGACAATCCTTCGTTCTGGCTGGTGGTCCGCGAGTTCGCGGTCCAGGTCACCGACGGCTCCGAGTTGGTGCTCACGGCAACCGGCACACCGGCGCCGGCAGCGGGCTCGTCGTTGTCCGATGCCGTCGACCGCGAGGTGAGTACGGCGTACGTCGCGGGCACAGCACCGACGGCGTCGGACGCGCTGACCGTCGAGCTCTCGTCGGCGACATCAGTCGACCGGATCACGGTGCTGCAGGCCGAAGGCGCTGCCGCCGCAGGGCGCATCCAGGTCCGGACGAGTGCCGGCTGGCAGGACGCGGGACCGGTGAAGTCGGCCTACAGCGCGGTGCAGCTGCCGGCCACCACGATCGAAGCGTTCCGGGTCGCGTGGGCGGCCGGCCCCGTACCGCCGCGGGTGCACGAGGTGATCCTGCACCGGGCCGGGAATTAGGTTGCCCACGGTCGCACCGGGCCAGAGGATGGCCCGGTGCTGACCGACCACTGGCCGCTGCGCCGCCTCCGGCTGACCACCGAACGACTCGTCCTCCGCCAGCCCGGTGAGGAAGAGCTCGCGGCGCTGGCTGACGTCGCTGCCGCCGGAGTGCACAAGCCGGGGGAGCGGCCGTTCCTGACCCCGTGGACGGACGCGCCGCCCGCCGAGCGCGCCCGGGGCGTGGTGCAGGGGCATTGGGGTTCGCTGTCCTCGTGGAGTGCGCAGGACTGGGAGCTGGAGCTCGGTGTGTTCCGGGAGGGGACGCCGATCGGGATGGTCGCTCTGCGGGCCCGGGACTTCGCCGTCCTCCGGGAGGTGAAGACGTGGTCCTGGCTCGGCCTGCCGCACCACGCTCAGGGCTTCGGCACCGAGGCGCGCCGTGCCCTGCTGCATCTCGCGTTCGAGGAGTTGGACGCGGTCGCGGCGCTGACGGAGGTGTTCCAGGACAACGCCGGCTCGCAGGGCGTGTCCCGGAAGCTGGGGTACCGGCCGGACGGGATCTCGCGGGATGTGCTGGACGGCAGGGCGGTGGTTTCGGACCGGCTCCGGCTCACCCGGGACAACTGGCAGCCTTCCGGCCGGGTCGAGGTCACCGGGCTGGAGGAGTGCCGGTCCTGGTTCGTCGCGTAGGCTGGACGCCGGACCGCGACTGGCGTTGAGGTGGAGAACCACCGGGGAACGGTCTGCCGGACAACCGGCTGAGCCGCGCGCCTGGGCACCCGACCTGATGTCGACGCCCGAAGGAGCGCGCCGTATGACCAACCTGATGATCGGCACCGACCTGGCCGCCGAGATGGTGGCGAAAGCCGCCGACCGCGCCCGGGACCTGCAGCAGAAGACCGGCGTCCAGCCGTGCCTGGCGACCGTGCTGGTGGGCGACGATCCCGCGTCGGCGACGTACGTCCGGATGAAGCAGAACCGGTGCAAGAAGGCGGGTATCGGGTCCCGCAGCGTCGTACTGCCCGCGGAGACCACGACCGATGAGCTCGTCGCCGAGCTGGAGAAGCTGTCGGGCGATCCGGAGGTGCACGGGATCCTGCTGCAGCACCCGGTGCCGGGACACATCGACGAGCGGGCCGCGTTCGAGGCGATCGACCCGGCCAAGGACGTCGACGGCGTGACCATGCACGCGTTCGCCGCGATGGCGTTCGGCGAGCCCGGGTTCCGGTCCTGCACGCCGGGCGGCATCCTGCGGCTGCTCCAGGCGTACGACGTACCGCTCGCCGGGGCCCACGCGGTCGTCATCGGCCGCAGCCCGATCCTCGGCAAGCCGGCCGGGATGTTGCTGCTGGCATCGAACGCCACCGTCACCTACACGCACTCGCGGACCACGAACCTGCCGGAGATCGTCCGGACCGCGGACATCGTGGTCGCCGCGGTCGGCAAGCCGAACTTCGTCCGCGGCGACTGGCTGAAGCCGGGCGCGGTGGTGGTCGACGCCGGCTACAACGAGGGCAACGTCGGCGACGTCCACTTCGAGGAGGCGGCCGCCGTGGCGAGCCTGGTGACGCCGGTCCCGGGCGGCGTCGGCCCGATGACGATCGCCCTCCTCCTGGAGCAGACCGTCGACGCCGCCGAACGCCTGTAGTCCACATGGTCGGCGGTGCTCCTGGAGAGGACACGGCCTCCGGCCGCTGCTGTTCTTCTGGCCGCCTTCCGCGGCGCGCGGAGTCGAGTCGTGGCCGGCCATCGGAAAAGGTGTTCCGGACACTCGCAGGGACCGGCCTATGGGCTCCGCGCTGAACCTGGGCAGCACCAACCGGCACTGGGCATTCCGGGGATTCCCCTGAAATGCTGCCTTCTCCCCTCGTATGAGAGGGGAGAAGGCAGCATCCGAGGGGAGATCCCCTCGAACGCGGCGGGGGTGCACGACTCGGGTTCGGGTGTCTGCTGTGTGCCGCGGCGGGTCCGCACGCAGCTGTGTGGGTTGTTCCGCGCGGATGGTGTCGGCTCGTGTCAGCGGTTGCGGCTCAGAAGGACTGTTGCCGCCGAAGGCGGTGTTCGTTGCCGAGCGCAGGTCCGGTGGCGCGCAATCCGAGACGCGTGTCCACTCTTTGGCCGGACTGTCCTAGGGTTGGACCTAGACGACTAAGGAGGCGGCAACGTGGCGGTACGGGCGATCCGGGGTGCCACCCAGCTGGAGGTGGACGAGCGCGAGCACCTGCTCGAGCGGTCCGCCGAGCTGGTGAAGGCGGTCCTGGAGGCGAATGATCTGGACCACGAGGACCTGATCAGCATCCTGTTCACCGTCACGCCGGACCTGCGGTCGGAGTTTCCGGCCGTGGCGGGCCGCCAGATCGGGCTGACCGACGTACCGCTGATGTGCATGCAGGAGATCGACGTCCCGCACGCGCTGCCGCGGGTGGTCCGGATGATGGTGCACGCGGAGACGCCGCGGTCCCGGGAGAAGATCCAGCACGTCTACCTGCACGGCGCCGTCGCGCTCCGTCCGGACCTGACTGGCGCCCAGTGAGGGCCTCGTGACCGAGCTGCGCGGGCCGGTCCGGATCGTCGGCGCCGGACTCATCGGCACGTCGATCGGCCTCGCGCTGGGCCGGTTGGGCGTGGTCGTGGAGCTGGTCGACGCCGACCCGGGCAACGCGCTGATGGCCGAGCGGATCGGGGCCGGCTCCCGGCTGGTCCAGATCGAGCCCCAGCTCGTGGTGGTCGCCGTACCGCCGGACCACGTCGGCCGCGTGGTCGCCGAGCAGCTCGAGCAGACCGGCGCGGTCGTCACCGATGCCGCGAGCGTGAAGTCGAAACCGCTCGCCGACGCACGCCGGCTGACGGCAGACCTCAGCCGGTACGTCGGCAGTCACCCGATGGCCGGGTCGGAGAGAAACGGGCCGCTCGCCGCGCGCGCGGACCTGTTCGACGGCGCGACCTGGGCCATCACCCCGCACGAGACCAGCGCGCCGGAGGCGGTCGAGCTGGTACGGCGGCTCGCCGAAGCGTCCGGTGCGCGGACGGTCGAGCTGTCGGTCGAGGACCACGACCTCGCGGTCGCCCGGGTGTCGCACCTGCCGCACCTGATGTCCGCCCTCGCCGCCGGGACGCTCGCGGACGCGCCGGACTCGCACCTGCAGCTGTCCGGGCAGGGCGTCCGCGACGTCACCCGGATCGCGGCCGGCGACCCGAAGCTGTGGACCCAGATCGTGTCCGCCAACTCGTCGGCGCTGACCGGCCTGCTGGAGCAGATCCGCGGCGAGCTCGACCGGGTTCTTGTTGCCCTGGGCAAGGAAGAGGCAGGTGACGAGCTGACCTCGATCCTCGGCCAGGGCGTCTCGGGCGCGGTCCGGGTGCCGGGCAAGCACGGCGCCCCGCACATCGACCTGGTCTCCGTCCTGGTCACCATTCCCGACCGTCCGGGTCAGCTGGCCCGGCTGTTCGCGGACGCCGCCGAGTCCGGCGCGAACGTCGAGGACCTGCGCATCGACCACAGCCCGGGCCGCCCGGTCGGTGAGGTCGAGTTGGCCGTCAAACCCGGTTCGGTCGACCAGTTGGTCGCCGTACTGACGGAGCGTGGCTGGGTCGTGCACCGGTAGGCCACAGCTTTGTCCCCGGCCGCGGGTAATCTCTGGGCCATGATCATCGCTGTGGACGGCCCGAGCGGGTCCGGCAAGTCGAGCACCGCCCGAGGCGTCGCGACCAGACTGGGTCTGCGCTACCTCGACACCGGTGCGACGTACCGCGCGGTGACGTGGTCGGCGCTCGAGCACGACCTCGACCTGGACGACACGGCGGCGGTGGCCGAGCGGGCCCGTGAGCTGCGGCTGGAGGTCAGCACCGACCCCGGCAAGCAGTACGTGATCGCCGACGACGTCGACGTGACGAGCGCTATCCGGGAGCCGCGGATCAGCGAGAGCGTCAGCAAGATCGCCACCAACCTGGACGTCCGCAAGGAGCTGATCCGGCGGCAGCGGGCCATCATCGACGACGCCCAGCCGAGCGGCGGGATCGTGGTCGAGGGCCGCGACATCGCCACCGTGGTCGCCACCGACGCGGAGCTGAAGGTGCACCTGACCGCCGACCAGGACGCCCGGTTGGCGCGGCGCGGGGCCGAGTTGGCGGCCGGCGCGGTCACGGCGGAGCAGTTGCGGGACCAGATCGTCCGGCGGGACGCGGACGACGCGACCGTCTCGCAGTTCCTGGTGGCCTCGGACGGCGCGGTCACCATCGACTCGACGCACCTGTCCCTGGAGGAGGTCGTCGACGTGATCAGCAGACTGGCAAAAGAGGCCGAGGCCGCCCCTCGCGACCGGGACCTATGACAGCTGAGTTGACCGGGCACCTCGAGCTGCCCCGGACCGATGACCTGCCCCGGCTGCCTTATCGGCTCGCGGTGCCGGTCCGCAGGTTCGCCAAGCAGTACTTCCAGCGCAAGTACCGGCTGACTGTCCACCACGAGGACCTGTTCCCGCGGACCGGACCGGTGCTGATGTCGCCGAACCACCTGAGCCTGCTCGACGGTCCGCTGCTGGGCGCGATCGCGCCCCGGATGCTGCACCAGCTCGGCAAGATCGAGGCGTTCGGCGGCCTCCAGGGCCGGATCCTGCGCCGGATCGGCCAGATCCCGGTCGATCGGTCGGCGTACGACGTCCTCGCCATCCGGCAGTCCATCCAGGTGCTGCGCGACGGGCGGGTGCTGAACATTTACCCGGAGGGGACCCGCGGGGCCGGCGACTTCGGCCGGATCCGGACCGGCGTGGCGTACCTGGCGATGGTGACCGGCGCGCCGATCCTGCCGGTCGCGCTGCTCGGGACCAGGCTGCCGCACGGCTCCGTGGAGGCTTTTCCACCGGCCGGGAGCCGGATCGACGTGGTCTATGGCGAGCCCTTCTCGATCGACCGCGTACCCTTTCCCAGGAGGCATTCCGACGTACGGGCGGTTGCCGACCAGATCGGCGACGTGCTGCGGGCTCATGTCAGGGCGGCCGTCGAAGCCACCGGCCACCCGCTCCCGGGCGCGCCAGACGTGAAGGATCCTGATGAGTGACCTGCCCACCGGCTACGACTTTGCCGAGCCCACCCACGAGCGTGAGGACACCGGCCCGCTGCCGGTGCTCGCGATCGTCGGCCGGCCGAACGTGGGCAAGTCCACGCTGGTGAACCGCATCATCGGCCGCCGCGAGGCGGTCGTCGAGGACACCCCGGGCGTCACCCGGGACCGGGTCTCGTACGACGCCAACTGGGCCGGCCGCGGCTTCACGGTCGTCGACACCGGCGGCTGGGACCCGGACGCGGTCGGGATGGCCGCGCTGGTCGCCGCCCAGGCCGAGGTCGCCATCAACGCCGCCGACGCGGTCCTGTTCGTGGTGGACGCCACGGTCGGGATCACCGACGCCGACGAGGCCGTCGTCCGGGTGCTGCGGAAGTCCGGCAAACCGGTCGTGCTGGCCGCCAACAAGGTCGATGACCAGCGGGTCGAGTCCGAGGCGATGAACCTGTGGAGCCTCGGCATCGGCGAGCCGTTCCCGGTGTCGGCGATGCACGGCCGTGGCACCGGCGACATGCTGGACGCCGTACTGGCCGCGCTGCCGGAGGCGCCGCCGGAGCGGGACGCCGAGGCGGGCGGCCCGCGCCGGATCGCGATCGTCGGCAAGCCGAACGTGGGCAAGTCCTCGCTGCTGAACAAGGTCGCCAAGGAGGACCGCGTCGTCGTCAGCGACGTCGCCGGCACCACGGTCGACCCGGTGGACGAGCTGATCACGCTCGGCGGCCAGGAGTGGCGGTTCATCGACACGGCCGGCATCCGGCGGAAGGTGAAGAACGCCAGCGGCCACGAGTACTACGCGTCGCTGCGGACCAACGCGGCGATCGAGCGCGCCGAGGTGGTCGTGGTCGTGATCGACGCCTCCGAGGTGATGTCCGAGCAGGACATCCGGATCATGAACGCGGTCGAGGAGGCCGGCAAGGCGCTGGTGATCGCGTACAACAAGTGGGACCTGGTCGACGAGGACCGGCGCTACTACCTGGAGCGCGAGATCGACCGTGACCTGGTGCAGTTCCGCTGGGCGCCGCGGGTGAACATCAGCGCGCTCACCGGCCGCCACATGGAGAAGCTGGTGCCGGCCATCGAGGCGGCGCTGGAGGGCTGGCAGACCCGCGTCCCGACCGGCCAGCTGAACGCGTTCCTGGGCCGCCTGGTCGCCGCGCACCCGCACCCGGTCCGGTCCGGCAAGCAGCCGAAGATCCTGTTCGGCACCCAGGCCACCACGATGCCGCCGACCTTCGCGATCTTCACCTCCGGCGCGCTGGAACCGTCGTACCAGCGCTTCATCGAACGCCGGCTCCGCGAGGACTTCGGCTTCGTCGGCAGCCCGGTCCACGTCCAGGTCCGGGCCCGCTCCAAGAAGCAAAAGCGCTGACCTGCCCTGGTCAGAACCATCCCGGCCGATGGGGTAAGGTTTACCCCGGTCCGCCTGCGAAGGCGGGTTTCGGGCTGTGGCGCAGTTTGGTAGCGCACCGGTCTGGGGGACCGGGGGTCGCAGGTTCAAGTCCTGTCAGCCCGACCGAAACACGAGGGCCTCGGCATATCGCCGAGGCCCTCGTGCCTTGCGTAGCCGTCAGCTGACGCCGGCGAGCTCCTTCTCGGACGGCTTGTCAGGCGTGCGCAGCGACTCGCCCTCGATATCGACCTTCGGGGTGATCCGGTCCAGCCACTTCGGGAACCACCAGGCGCGGTCGCCGAGGAGGCTCAGCACGGCGGGGACCAGGGTCATGCGGACGATGAACGCGTCGACCAGGACGCCGATCGTGAGGCCGAAGCCGATGGCCTTGATGATCGGGTCGTGCACGAAGATGAAGCCGGCGAAGACGGAGGCCATGATCAGGGCGGCCGCCGTGACGACGCGGGCGCCGTGGCCGAGGCCTTCGACGGTGGCCTCGGTGGCGTGCTTGCCGTGCACGAACTCCTCGCGGACCCGGGACACGATGAAGACCTCGTAGTCCATCGCCAGCCCGAACAGCACGCCCATCATGATGATCGGCAGGAAGCTGACCAGCGGCCCGGGCGAGTCCACGCCCAGCAGCGAGGCGCCCCAGCCCTGCTGGAACACCGCGACCGTGATCCCGAACGTCGCCCCGATCGTCAGCACGAACCCGAGCGTCGCCTTCAACGGCACCAGCAACGACCGGAACGCCAGGAGCAGCAGCAGGAACGACAGCCCGATGACCACCAGCAGGTACGTCGGCAACGCGTCGGACAGCTTGTTGGACACGTCGACCCCGACAGCCGTGTTGCCGGTCACGGAGATGGTCGTGTCGCCGGTGGCGAGGGGCGCGATCGCGGTTCGCAGGTTCTTCACCAGGTCCGCGGTCTCCTCGGTCGCCGGTCCGCTCGCCGGGATCACCTGCAGCAACCGCGTCGTACCGTCGGCGCTCGCGGGACCCGGCTGCGCCGCGACGACATCCGGCAGGCCCTGCGTCTTCGCGAGTACCTGCTGGACGACCGCCTCCGCATTGTTGCTCTTGACGACGACCACGAGCGGGCCGTTGGCGCCCGGCCCGAAGGCGGCGGCAGTGAGGTCGTACGCGACCCGCTGGTTGGTCCCGGCCGCCGCTGAGGCGCCGTCCGGCAACGCCAGCCGCATGTCCTGCACCGGGATCGACAGCACCCCGAGACCGATGATGCCGAGAGCAACGATCGGTACCCGGAAGCGCGTGGTGAACCGGCCCCACCGGAACCCGAACCCTTCGGCCGCCGGGGCGGTCGGCGCCTTCCGCAGCTTCCGCGGCAGCACCCGCTTGCCCACGAACCCGAGCAACGCCGGCAGCAGCGTCAACGCCACCAGTACGGCGGTCAGCACGGTCGCCGCAGCCGCAAGTCCCATCGCGGTCAGGAACGGCACGCCGACCACGCTGAGCCCGGCCAGCGCGATCACGACGGTCGCACCGGCGAACAGCACCGCCGACCCCGCGGTCGCGGTGGCGCGGCCGACCGACTCCTCCTCGTCCATACCCTCGGCAAGCTGGGTCCGGTGCCGTGAGCTGATGAACAGCGCATAGTCGATCCCGACCGCGAGCCCCAGCATCAGCGCCAGGATCGGCGCCGTCGACGACACGTCGGTGAACGCGGTGACCAGGAACAGGCCGGCCATGCCGGCCAGCACGCCGAGCAGCGCGGTGAGCAGCGTCATGCCGGCAGCCACGAGCGACCCGAACGTGACGACCAGTACGACGGCCGCGACCGCGACCCCGATCACCTCGGTGGCCCCGACCTCGGGGACGCCGCCGACGACCTGGCCACCCGGAACCACCTGAAGATCGCCGGAGCTGAGTCTGCTGAGGCCGTCGTACGCCTCGGTGCTGGCCTTGCTCAGCTCGTCGGCCGGCTTGGCGAACTGGACGCTGATCAGGCCGGTCGCCCCGTCCGGGCTGATCGCCTTGCTGGTGAACGGGTCGACCGCGCCGATCACCTCCGGCACCTTCGCGACCTTGGCGACGGTCGTGCCGACGGCGGCCTTGACGGCCGGGTCGGCGAGCGTCTTGCCCTCGGGCGCCTTCACCACCACGGTCGCGGAGGCGCCGCTCGCCGCGGGGAGCTCGGTCTTCAGGGCGTCGAGCGCGCGCTGCGACTCGGTGCCCGGGATCGAGAACGTGTTGGTCGTCTTGCCGCCGAGGGTCAGCGCGCCGACCCCGAGCAGGACGAGGAAGACCGCCCAGACGGCGGCGACGAGCCGCCGGCGCTGGTAGGAGAACCGGCCGAGCCGGTACAGCAGATTGGCCATCGGGAAGGTGCGTCCGTTTCGTGTGCAGGGGAGGTTGCTGTGCAGGGGTCAGGCGCGCTTGAGCAGCCGCCGCAGCGCGAGGTCGCAGAGTTGGCGGAGCTCGTCGTCGGTGCGCTCGCCGGGATGCCGGCACTCGCCGAGCAGGCCGTTGATCGCGAAGCCGGCCAGGTCGCGTTCCAGCTGGTCGTCGCTGCCGGCCAGGTACTCGGTCAGCTTGATGCCGTCGGCGATCAGCCCGGCGAACTCGGGGTGCTGGTCGATCACCGGCAGGATGTCCTGGATCACGTCGATGACGCCGCGGTGGACGACCGCGAGGTCGGTGAACTGCCGGATCGCGACCTCCTGGGCCTCGGCCCGGGGCAACTGGTCGACGGTCCTGATCAGCGCGGCGAGGTCGGCGGCGGCCGGCTCGAGGACGGCGGCCAGCACGGCGGGCTTGCCGTTGAAGTGATAGAGCACCGTCGCCTTCGAGCAGCCGGCCGCGGTCGCGATGTCCTGCAGCGACGTCGCGTTGTAGCCCTTGGCCTGGAACAGGTCCATCGCCTGCCGCACGATCTCGTGCCTGGTCCGCTCCCGGGCGGGGGTGGTGACTGCCATGTCAGCAAGCTTCCCTGACCGATCGGCCAGTTTTCAACCGATCGGTCAGGATTGTGGCCTGCCTCACCGGGAGCACCGCCTTTGCTTGCGGCGTAATGTTGTAATTCGGGAGGCGAGATGGCTGAGGAGACTGCTGGGGACGACGTACTGGACGCTTACTCCCGGGTCGTCTCGGGTGTGGCGCAGCACTTGATCCCGCGGGTGGCGAGCCTGCGGATCGCGAGCCGGCGGGGTGACTCGTCGGGGTCCGGAGTGGTGCTGACCGAGGACGGCCACCTGCTCACCAACGCCCACGTGGTCGGCGGCGCCGAGCAGGCGACGGCCGAGTTCGCGGACGGTACGGCGGCGCAGGCCCGGGTGATCGGAGTCGACCGGCTGTCCGACCTCGCCGTACTGCGGTCCGACCGGGACATCCCGGATCCGCCGGAGTACGGGGACGCGGACCAGCTCAAGGTCGGGAACCTGGTGGTTGCGGTCGGCAACCCGCTGGGCCTGGCCGGGAGCGTGACGGCCGGCGTGGTCAGCGCGCTCGGGCGGTCGCTGCCGGTGCGGACCGGCAACGCGACCCGGGTGATCGAGGACGTGATCCAGACCGACGCGGCGCTGAACCCGGGCAACTCCGGCGGAGCGCTTGCCGACGGCAACGGGCGGGTGATCGGCATCAACACCGCGGTGGCCGGGATCGGCCTCGGCCTCGCGGTCCCGATGAACCGGACCACCCGGCGAATCATCTACTCGCTGCTGCATGACGGGCGGGTGCGTCGCGCGTACCTCGGACTGGTGACGACGCCGGCACCGTTGCGTCCACAGCTCGCCGAGCGCTTCGAGCAGCGCACCGCGCTCCGCGTGGTCGAGGTGATCGCCGGCAGCCCCGCCGCACAGGCCGGTCTCCGCCAAGGCGATCTCGTGCTGGCGGTTGACGGCGTACCGCTGCGGGACGCCCAGTCGCTGCAGCGTCAACTGTTCGAGGACGCGATCAACCGCCGTACCGAGATCACCGCGATCCGCAACGGCGCGTTGGTCGACGTGGTCGCACTTCCGGCGGAGTTGACCGACAGGTAGCCCTAGGATCGGCGAGTGGACGAACGGGTGAGGCTGGCGGGGGAGCTGTACGAGCGCGCGATCTTCAACGGTGAGGCCGGCGTTTGGTCGCGGGCCGATCGGGAGTTGGACGCGGCCGAGGCTGAACTCGTGCTGGCGCGGGGGAAGGTGCTGCACGGGCGGTTCCTGGAGAACCGGGTCGAGGATCCGCGGGAGCTGGAGCTGTTCGAGCGAGCGTTGGCGCTCTACAACGCAGTGGGTGACGAGCGCGGCCAGGGCGAGGCGTTCTTCTGGATCGGCTGCTTCCACCAGGTTGTCCGCGACGACAGCGAGCCCGCCGTCTCGGCGCTGACCCTCTCGCGTGAGCTGGCGCGCAAGAGCGGCGACGATCTGACCTTGTCCTACGCCCTCCGCCATCTGGGCGTCGCCGCTCACGTGGCAGGCAACGCGGACGAGGCCCGCGCGCTGCTCGAGGAGTCGACGGCGTTGCGCCGTACCCTCGGCTTCACTGCAGGTGTGGCGGCAAATCTTGTTGGCCTGATCTACCTGTCGAGTGGCGACGAGGCGCGGAAGCTGGCCGACGAAGCTGCTGCGCTCGCGAGCTCGGTCGGTGCCGCGGCAATCAGCAAGCAGATCGACGAGGCCCGCTCACGGCTGTAGCGGGCCGCCGCGGAGGGGCTGGCCGGTCTGGGCGCGCTGCTCGTTGTCGCGGACCCGCGGCTCGTAGTGGGCGAAGAAGATCTTGCCGACCAGGTCGCGGCGGCTGCGGACGCCGGTCTTGGCGAAGATGCTCTTCAGGTGCTCCTGGACGGTGTACGCCGAGACGACCAGACGCTCGGCGATGTCGGTGGTGGAGTCGCCCTGCAGCACCAGCCGGGTCACTTCCTGCTCGCGCTCGGTCAGCCCGTACGCCGCCATCAGCAGGGGAGCGATGCGGCCGGGATGGGCCGGCTCGACGATCACGGCGACGCGGCGGGAGGTCGACGAGACCAGCGAGGTCCCGTGCAGGACGACCCAGCGGCCGGAGCGGGACATGACTCGCGACACCGCGACCTCGCCAGCGTCGGGGAAGGCCGCCGTACGCAGGGCCTGGCCGGCGACCGCCAGTACGGCGGACGGCAGCCGCCCACTGTTCCAGTCGCCGTCGGGCAGCTCATGCAGCCAGCGCTCGACACCGGGAGTCGCCGACTCGATCTCCCAGTCGGCGGTGACGACGATCAGACCGGGCGCATCCACGCCCTCCGGGTCGGTGGCCTCGCCGAGGAACAGCGCGTTGCGCGCCCCGGCGGCGAGGACTGGTGCGACGGTCCGGATGAACGCCTGGTCCTCGTCGTCGAAGACCGGCTGCCCCGGTTCGCGGTAGAGGCCGAGCGCGCCCCACACCTGGCCCGACTTCGTCCGCAGGCCGGCGATCAGCTCCTGGTCACCGCCCATCGTCATGTTCTGGTGCCAGCGCGGGCTGCTGGCCGGGTCGCCACCGGTGGCCTCGTGCAGGGTCGCGATGCCGCGGTCGGACCTGGCGACGTCCGCGAGCTTGTTGACGTCGTCCTCGTAGTACTCCTGGGCGAGCCACTCCGGCGGCAACTCCGGCATGCCCTCGTTGAAGTGGCTGGTGACCAGCAGTGACGCCGGGTCGAGCGTGTACCAGCAGGGGGCTTGGTAGTACGGGACGGCGGGCCGCAGCGCCTCGGCCGACTCGCGCCAGAACGTGACGAGGTCGAGCCCCTCGCGTGTCAGACCCGCGATCCGGTCGCTCGCACGCTGCTTCGCGTACCCGCTCACAGCTCCAAGGTACGGCGGCCGGGCCGATGCGCGGGATACCAGATTTCTGGAATGGGCAGCGGCCGGTCGCGTTCCTAGCGTCGAGGCATGACACAAGTACGGGTGATCGGGCCGTCGGACGGCCTGACGACGAGAGACCAGCAAGGGACCTGGGCCGACCGGTACCTGATCGACAGCGTGGACACCGGTGGTCAGTTCTCGCTCGTCGAGCACACCGTGGGGCCGCACGTGCTCGCGGCGCCGCTGCACATGCACACCCGGGAGGACGAGTACAGCTTCGTCCTCGAGGGCCGGCTGGGCGTGTTGCTGGGCGACCAGGAGGTGTTCGCCGGGCCGGGGACGCTCGTCTACAAGCCCCGCAACCAGTGGCACACGTTCTGGAACGCAGGCGACGTGCCGCTCCGGCTGCTTGAGATGATCTCGCCCGGCGGGATCGAGGCGCTGTTCCGCAAACTGGCCGAGCCCGGGGGCGAGTACGACCCCGAGACGCTCCCGGCGCTGGCCGCGAGCTACGGGTGCGAGGTCGACTTCGAGCGCACGATGCCGATCGTGGAGCGGCACGGCCTGGCCTTCTAGCCACGGTTTGCTTCTCAGGGCCCTGGGTAACCGGTGTTGGCATCCAATACGGTTACTTTGGAGTGGTTCCTGTGCAACGCGTGGCCAAGACACGACACCTGTACCGGGAGGTGGACGGGCTCAAGGTGCACTACCGCGAGGCGGGTACGCCGGGCTCGACCGCCGTACTCCTGCTGCACGGCTTCCCGACCTCGTCGTACTCGTTCCGTGACGTGGTGCCCGCGCTGGGGGAGCACGTGTACACGATCGCGCCGGACCTGCCGGGATCCGGGTTCTCGGACGCGCCACCGCAGTACACCTTCGAGTGCCTGTCGTCGGTGATCGAGGCTTTGGTCGCGGACCTGGGTGTCGAGCGCTACGTGCTCTACGTGACGGACTTCGCGACGCCTGTGGGGTACCTGATGGCCATGCGTGCCCCAGAGCGGGTGCTTGGCCTCGTGGTGCAGAACGGGAACACGCACGAGGCCGGGCTGAACGAGGGGTGGGACACGGCCCGTCGGTTCTGGGCGGACCCGAGTGAGGAGAACAAGGCGGCGTTGCCGGACTGGCTGAACTTCCCGGGGACGCGGGACCAGTACCTCGCCGGACTGCCGGCGGAAGTGCAGGAACTGCACCCGCGCGAGTCGTGGCACCTCGACTGGGAGCGGCTGTCGCGACCCGGCGCCACCGACATCCAGTTCCAGCTCTTCTGCGACTACCGCAACCACGTGGCTCGCTTCGCGGAGATCGCCGAGTACCACAAGCGGTATCAACCGCCATGCCTGGTGCTATGGGGACGGCATGACACGTTCTTCGACCTGGCGGAGGTGATGGCCTACCACCAGGAGATGTCAACCCTCGATATCCACGTCTACGACGCTGGGCACTTGATGCTGGAGACGCACGCTCCGGAGGTCGCGGCGCTGCTCATCACCTTTGTTGCTGATGTTCGATGACTACCTTCACCGATGACCACTTCATCGCCGGTGACGTTGCCTTGGACTTCGCCAACACCGTCTACCGGCGCATCCCTGAGCTCGGCCCCGACCTACTCGAGAGCGGGGAAGACCTCGCTGGCTGGTTCGCCCACGCCGGGCTGCTGTCAGCACCAGTCGCCGACGGCCGGTTACTGCCCCGAGCCCGGAGCTTGCGGGGACTGCTCTGGGCACTCCTCGACGCACAGGCCAGCGGCCACGACCTACCTCCCGAGGTCCTGACCGGTTTGATGGATCTCGCGCGCGAGGACGTCTCCGTGGCCGCGAACGGCGTGATCGCCCCACAATCCATGCAGGGTGCGCTCGCCGCCATCGCACTACACGGTGTCAAGCTGGCGCTGAGCCCACCGCCCCGACCGGTTCGCACCTGCGACCGCTGCGGCTGGTTCTTCCTCTCCCGCGGCCGCCGCCGCTGGTGCAGCATGAAAACCTGCGGCAACCAGTCCAAAGCCGCCCGCTACCGAGCGACCCATCACTGACGCTCGTCACCAGCCGCGGGCGCGCCATTCTGGGAGGCTGGGGCGTTCCTTGCCGAGGGTGGTGTCGCCGCCGTGGCCGGGGTAGACCCAGGTTTCGTCGGGGAGGGCGTTGAAAAGCTTGGCCTCGACATCGTTGATCAGTGTGGTGAACCGCTCGGCGTCGCCCTGGGTGTTGCCGACACCGCCGGGGAACAGCGAGTCGCCGGTGAACAGGTGCGGTGCGCCGGCCGGGTCGTCGTACAGCAGGGCGATCGAGCCCGGGGTGTGGCCGACCAGGTGGATGACCCGCAGCGAGCACTGGCCGACCGGGATGGTGGCGTTCTCGTCCACGAGCTCGTCGGTGGGTACGTCGATGCCCTCGGCGTCGTACCGGCCGGCCACCGTGGTCGCGTTGGTCCGGGCCACCACCTCGGCGAGCGCCTGCCAGTGGTCCTGGTGCCGGTGCGTGGTGACGACCCGCTCGAGCCCGCCGTCGCCGATCAGCCTGAGCAGCGTCGGGGCGTCGTTGGCCGCGTCGATCAGCACCTGCTCGTCGGTACGGCGGCAGCGCAGCAGGTACGCGTTGTTGTCCATCGGCCCGACAGCGACCTTGGTGATCATCAGCTCGGCCAGCTCGTGGGTCTGCACCGGCCCGCCCACCTTGACGTTGCCGTGGTACTCCGCCATCAGCCCTCCTGGGTATCGGTCCTCCCGCCCGATCCTTGCATCAATCGCCGGCCGGGTCATGTCCGGCCGGTTTGCCACAACCACGGTCCGCGGTCGAATATACTTTCGAAGCCGGGTCGAGCAGGACCCCCGCATCCGGCGCCGGAAGTTTTTGTCGGTGGGCCTGGTTAGCATGACCGGGGCATGCCATGGAACCCCTCGAGAACGGCTGAGAGTGAGCTTGTGTCTGACCGTCTGATCGTGCGCGGAGCACGTGAGCACAACCTGAAGGACGTCTCGGTCGACCTGCCGCGGGACGCCATGATCGTCTTCACCGGGCTGTCCGGGTCCGGCAAGTCCAGCCTGGCGTTCGACACGATCTTCGCCGAGGGCCAGCGGCGGTACGTCGAGTCCCTGTCGGCGTACGCGCGGCAGTTCCTCGGCCAGATGGACAAGCCCGACGTCGACTTCATCGAGGGCCTGTCGCCGGCGGTCTCGATCGACCAGAAGTCCACCTCCCGGAACCCGCGCTCGACCGTCGGCACGATCACCGAGGTCTACGACTACCTCCGGTTGCTGTTCGCCCGGGCCGGCCGCCCGCACTGCCCGGAGTGCGGGGAGCCGATCGCGCGGCAGACCCCGCAGCAGATCGTGGACCGGGTGCTCGAGCTGGAGGAGGGCACCCGGTTCCAGGTGCTCGCGCCGGTCGTCCGCGGCCGCAAGGGGGAGTACGTCGATCTCTTCCGCCAGCTGAGTGGTCAGGGTCTGTCCCGGGCACGGGTGGACGGCGAGACCGTCCAGCTGCTCGAGCCACCGAAGCTGGACAAGCAGAAGAAGCACACCATCGAGGTCGTGGTCGACCGGCTCGCGGTGAAGCGCTCCGCGAAGCAGCGGCTGACCGACTCGATCGAGACCGCGCTCGGCCTGGCCAGCGGCCTGGTCGTGCTCGACTTCGTCGACCTGCCGGAGGACGACCCGCATCGCGAGCGCCGGTTCTCCGAGAAGCTCGCCTGCCCGAACGACCACCCGCTGGCCATCGACGAGCTCGAACCGCGGTCGTTCTCCTTCAACTCGCCGTACGGCGCCTGCCCGGTGTGCACCGG
Source organism: Kribbella sp. NPDC002412 (assembly GCF_053592935.1). Classification (NCBI taxonomy): domain Bacteria; kingdom Bacillati; phylum Actinomycetota; class Actinomycetes; order Propionibacteriales; family Kribbellaceae; genus Kribbella; species Kribbella sp. NPDC002412. Next base: position 133,988 of record NZ_JBSFBL010000014.1, on the reverse strand, counting down.
ACTCGGCACCCGGATGGAGGTCGACCCCGAGCTGCTGGTCCCGGACCCGTCGAAGTCGCTCGAGGAGGGCGCGATCCAGCCGTGGTCCGGCGCGAACGTCACGCAGTACTTCGAGCGCCTGCTGGCGGCGCTGGCCAAGGACCTGAAGATCAAGACCACCACGCCGTTCGGCGAGCTGCCGGCGAAGGCGAAGAAGTCGCTGCTCACCGGCCACGACCGCCAGGTGCACGTCTCCTACAAGAACCGGTACGGCCGCGAGCGGTCGTACTACACCACCTTCGAGGGTGTGATCCCGTACGTCGAGCGGCGGCACGCGGAGGCGTCGAGCGACACCAGCCGGGAGCGGTTCGAGGAGTACATGCGCGAGGTGCCGTGCCTGGCCTGCAACGGCGCGCGGCTGAAGCCGATCTCGCTGGCGGTCACGCTGGGCGGCAAGAACATCGCCGAGATCAGCGCGATGTCGATCGACGAGGTGCACGACTTCCTGCGCCAGATGGAGCTGAGCCCGCGAGAGAAGCAGATCGCGGAGCGGGTGGTCAAGGAGATCGGTGAGCGGCTGCGGTTCCTGCTCGACGTCGGCCTGGACTACCTGGCGCTGAGCCGGCCGGCGGGTTCGCTGTCCGGCGGCGAGGCGCAGCGGATCCGGCTCGCGACCCAGATCGGCTCCGGCCTGGTCGGCGTGCTCTACGTGCTCGACGAGCCGTCGATCGGCCTGCACCAGCGGGACAACCGGCGGCTGATCGAGACCCTGGTCCGGCTGAAGGACCTCGGCAACACGCTGATCGTGGTCGAGCACGACGAGGACACCATTGACCACGCCGACTGGGTCGTCGACATCGGCCCCGGCGCCGGTGAGCACGGCGGCCAGGTGGTCGTGTCGGGCACCGTCGAGGATCTGAAGAGCCACCCGGACTCGATCACCGGCGCCTACGTGTCCGGCCGCCGTGAGATCCCGATCCCGGCGGTTCGCCGGCCGCTCACCGAGGGCCGCGAGCTGACGGTGTACGGCGCCCGGCAGAACAACCTGAAGGACATCGACGTCACCATCCCGCTCGGGGTGTTCGTCGCGGTCACCGGCGTGTCCGGCTCGGGCAAGTCGACGCTGGTCAACGACATCCTCTACACCTCGCTGGCGCGGCAGATCTACGGCGCCCGCGCGGTGCCCGGCCGGCACACGAAGATCTCCGGCATGGAGCTGGTCGACAAGGTCATCCACGTCGACCAGTCGCCGATCGGCCGGACGCCGCGGTCCAACCCGGCGACCTACACCGGGGTCTGGGACCACGTCCGCAAGCTGTTCGCGGAGACGCCGGAGGCGAAGGTCCGCGGGTACCAGCAGGGCCGGTTCTCGTTCAACGTCAAGGGCGGCCGGTGCGAGGCCTGCTCCGGTGACGGCACGCTGAAGATCGAGATGAACTTCCTGCCGGACGTGTACGTGCCCTGCGAGGTGTGCCACGGCGCCCGGTACAACCGGGAGACGCTCGAGGTGCACTACAAGGGCAAGACGGTCGCGGACATCCTGGACATGCCGATCGAGGAGGCGTCGGAGTTCTTCGCCGCCATCCCGGCCATCTCGCGGCACCTGACGACGCTGACCGAGGTGGGCCTGGGCTACGTCCGGCTGGGCCAGCCGGCGCCGACGTTGTCCGGTGGTGAGGCGCAGCGGGTGAAGCTGGCGTCCGAGCTGCAGAAGCGGTCGACCGGCCGGACGGTGTACGTGCTGGACGAGCCGACCACCGGTCTGCACTTCGAGGACATCCGCAAGTTGCTCGGCGTGCTGGGCGGCCTGGTGGACAAGGGCAACTCGGTGCTGGTCATCGAGCACAACCTCGACGTGATCAAGACCGCCGACTGGATCATCGACCTCGGCCCGGACGGCGGCCGCCGCGGTGGCACGCTGGTCGCCGAGGGTACGCCGGAGGACGTGGCGGCGAACGCGGCGTCGTACACGGGTGAGTTCCTGGCCGAGATCCTGAACGGGCGGGCCGCGAAGCCGAGCGCGAAGAAGCAGGCGGCGGCAGCGAAGACAGCCGCCACGAAGGCCCCGGCGACGAAGAAGGCGCTGACTGCGAAGAAGGCGCCCGCGGCGAAGAAGGTCGCCGCCGCCAAGAAGGCGCCCGCGAAGAAGGCCACCGCGACCAGGAAGCGCGCAGCCAGCTGATCCTCCAGCACAGCAGCCCCCAGCCAACTCAACCGGCTGGGGGCTGCTGCTGTCTGACCGGAATCCTGGCCACCCGAAAGCTCGTGGAAAGCGGGTGGAAAGGTCGGATTGGCAGGGTGGCCCCGTGATCGAACCCGACGGTGTCCCGGTCGACGAGGTGACCGCAGCGGTCAAGGCGCTGGACGCGAGTGTGGCGACCCTGCGCGGTCTCGCGCAGCAGATCAGCGACATCGGCGATGACATTCACGACACCTGGCAAGTCGTGGGCCCCGACGACGTCATCGACGGCTGATCTGCCCCACAACATCGCGGACCAAGGAGGGGCAGTGGACTGGGACATCGACGTCGAGGGCACGGGCAAGGTGCTCATCGACACGGCGACGGCCGCGGAGCCGTTCAACGGCCTGCTGACGACGTACGGCGAGGCGCTGACGGCTCTGATGCTGGGAACGACGTACATGGTCGTGGCTCCCGGTGCTCGGCGGGCTGGGGCACGCGGCGGTCAAGGTGTTCTGGCCGGGGACACCGCGGCGCTGGGCTGCCTCAACGTCGTCTCGGCGGCCATCGGTGAGTACTCCGCGCACTGGGCGCCGACCCTGGAAGCCGCGGCGACGCAGGTCACAGCCTCACTGACCGGCTTGCAGAATGCCCTCGAGGCCTACCTGAACGGGCAGGAAGAGATGGTCCTGAACGCGCAACGGAACGCTGCGAACGGGTACATCCCGGACCCGACGGACGCGATGCCGACCAAGGGCGGGGACGTCGCCGTATGAGCGACGAGCAGCCGGCGACGGCGCCGGAAGTCCTCGTTCCGTCCGGCTACGTCTGCCTGCTGTTACTGGTGGGCGATCACGGCATCAGTTGTGCCGCGCCGAGTGTGACCGAGGACTGAGCTGACATGATCCACCCGGAAGGCATCCCGGTCGAGGAACTGACCCTGGTGGCCTCGGCCCTGGACGAGCACGTCTCGGAGCTGAGCGGGCTCGGAGAGCCGTTCACCGACCTGGGCAACGACATCCACAACACCTTCCAGGGGCTGAACGAGGTCTACGAAGCGCCCGAGCGGGAGCTCCTGGTCAACTCGACCCTGAAGGTCAAGACGAACCTCGACGAGTTCGGCCCGAGTCTGCCGGCGATGGCGGGGCACCTGGCCACCCTCGCCGACGAGATGCGCGGCTATGCGGGAATGCTCGAGAGCATCCAGGAAGACGCCTACGACTGGCAGCGCCGGAAAGACGCCGACCCGGACTGGCAGAGCGATCAGGCAATGGTTGACGAGTGCAACATGCTGGTCGCGCTGGTGGGCACGATCATGACAGACAGGCTCCCGGAGATCTGCTTCACGGCCGCCAACGAGATCGTCAAGCTCCACGGCGGTGAGACCTGGGACCCGGAGACGGGCCTGCGCGAAGGTGAGGAGGCGCCCGCGGCGCCGGCGGACGCGCCGGAACCGGAAGACCCGCCGTGGGGGACTTCAGAGAACGTGGACCATCCGTGGTGGGCGGACACCCTCATGTTCCCGGGCAACTTCTGCCAGGGCGTCCTCACCGTCCTCGGCGAGACGCTCGAGAGCATCCTGACCCTGGTGCCGGTGCTGCCGCTGCTGGGCGAGATCGACGGGTTGAGGGACTGGGCGAAGGACACCCTGAACTACGACATACCGACCTGGGAGGACGCGGGGAACGCCTGGAAGGGCTTGGGCATCTTCGCCGGGCAACTCGCGTCGGCTCCGGGCCAGCTCATCGCCTGGGGCGCCGAAGAACTCCTCGGCATCGAGCGGCCCGACTGGCTCAAGGAGTGGAGCCAGACGGGCGTGACGATGGGCGACCAGATGATCGAGGGCTTCCTCGCCTGGGACGAGTGGAAGGAGAACCCGGGCAAAGCACTGGGGATGGTGACCACGAACATCGTCGCCACGATCTTCTCCGGCGGCTCGGCCGGGGCGGTCAGGTCCGTGGCGCTGGCCGGCCGGTTCGGCGCGATGAGCACCACGGTGGCGAGGCTCGCCGGCGTGGCGTCCAAGGTGCAGGGCGTCCGGATCACCATGCACGACGCGGCCCTCGCCGCAGCGATGAAGATCCCGACGGTCAGCGACGTGATCTCCGGGCTGTCCAAGATCCCGGTCTTCGGCGACTCCTTCCGGTTCGAGGGCGTCGAGCCGGTGGACGTTCCGGCCAACGTCCCCGACGGCACCGACTCGACCGCACCCACGTCCTTCAACTCACCCGACGCCACAACGGACACCTCGTCCGCCGACACCTCGGCGGTCGACACCTCCGCGGTCGACAGCACCTCTGTCGACACCTCACCCGTCGACGCCTCGCCGGTCGACAGTTCGTCCGTGGTCGGTCCGCCGGTGGACACGTCGGACGTGAGTGCTCCCGTGGACAGTCCGCCGGTCGACACGTCCGACGTCACGACGGACCGCCCGTCGATCGACACACCCGACCACACGCCCGATGCCGACTCGCCGCCGCTGTCGCAGGTAGACCCGGTCATCACCCCACCGGCCACACACCTGAATCCCGGGACGACGACGCCCGGTCCGCACGTGGATCCCAGTACGACCCCGCCGAGCTCCCGTACGCCGGATACGCCCACAACCCCGGGCACCCGCACCCCGTCAACGCCGGCCTCGAGCACAAGAACCCCCGACACAACCACGCCCCGCACCCCAGACACGTCCCGCACGACAGACGCGTCCCGCACCCCGGACACGTCGCGTGGGACGGACACCTCACGCGCGCCGGGTACGTCGCGTGGGACGGACAGGTCCGGTACTCCGGACACGTCGCGTGGGACGGACACATCCCGTACCCCGGACACCTCCCGCGGGACGGACACCTCACGCGCGCCGGAAACGACGGGCTCTCCCGAGCCATCGCGTTCGCCGGAGACGTCGCGGACGCCCGAGACGTCGAGTTCGCCGGAGAGCACGCGCACCCCCGCGACGTCGCGGACGCAGGAGAGCACGCATTCGCCGGAGACGCCGCGCACACCCGAGACCACGCGCACACCCGAGACCACGCGCACACCCGAGACGTCGCGTTCGCCGGAGGCGGGGACGGCGAATACGCCGGGGGCGGCGCGGGTGCCGGAGGGGAGTTCGGCGGCCTCGGGGACGCGATCGGCTGAGGGCACGTCGCCGGGGCGGGATCCGGGGGTGGCCGGGAACGCCGATCCTGGGACACCGGTGATGCCGATGCATCCCGGCGTACCCGGGTATGTCGGTGGTGCACCCAACGTGCCCACCACGCCGGGCCGACCCGGTACGCCGAACCAGCCGGGCGCCGTGGATGCGCCGGCCGCGCGGCACACACCGTCCGCCGGAGCTCCGCGCAGTGGTGACCACGGCCGATGGGACTCCACGCCGCCGTGGCAGCGCAGCGACCCGCGCGGTCCGGTGCGCGGACCGGACGCGAACACCCCGGCGTGGCAGCGTAACGACCCGATGCGTCCGCAGCGCCAGCCGAACACGCACACAGACGACGCGAACGACCCGAGGTGGGACGACCCGCTGGCGCGGCAGGTCGAGCTCGACAAGCTGAAGCCGGACTACCTGCGTCCGGAGCCCGGCAAGCCCCGGCCGGAGGTCGATCCGTTCAGCCACATCCCGGCGGACCCCATGGATCCGCGGGCGGGCAAGCTGATCCGCTCGGTCGGTGACCCGCCGCACAGCAACGTGGCCGAGTGGATGGGCAACGTCAACCCGGACTACGGCACGAGCAAGCCCCACGAGATGAACTGCCCGGAGACAGCGCGGAACGCCGCCGACATCCTGTACGGCGGCAAGCCGCGGCTGGCGGCCGGCAACAAGTTCAGAACTGGCGAGCAACCCGACAGCACGCTGGAGTGGATGGACCTGGCGGACTTCAAGCCGGAGCATCAGATGTGGGCGCATCCGGACCTGAACGCCAACCCGGCCGTCTTCACCAACGCCGCTTACCGCCGGGTGTTCGACGCGCTGATCGACCGGCCGCCGGGCACCCACGCCAACATCTTCGTCACGTGGCGGAGCTCCAACCCCGACATCCCGGGCAGTGGGCACGTCTTCAACGCGTTCGTCGACGAGACAGGGCGAGTCAAGTTCCTCGACACCCAGCCGGCGGGTGGCAAGCTCGAGGACGCCTTCCCGGACGGGCACTTGGGACCGGATCCCGCGAATCCGTACTGGTCCGAGACGACGTTGCCGGACGGCAGCACGCGGCGCGATCCGATCGACATCACCTCGATCAGGTTCGCCGTCCGCGAGCCGGGCGGGAGCTGGGAGGGCGTTCCGCGCACGCCGACCACCCCACCGGCGTCCCTGTCGCAGATCCCGCGCGCGCAGTCCCACCGCGTCGACGCACCGCACACGCCGGACGTGATCCGCGCCGGCGAGCACCCGGCCTCGCCAGGCAGGCACCCGGAGCCGGAACTGGCAGACCGCAGCTTCCAGGCGTCGAGGCACGACGAGGCTGAGTTCCTGCGCAGGGACCCCGACTACCAAGCAGGCCGGATCGAGCAGCACCGGCGCCGTGGACGGCTGCAGCCCAGCTCCGCCATCGCCAATCTGACGGACGTCGACATCCGCGCGCTGGAAAAGTTGCTGACGACCGACCACCAGTACATCAACACTGCCTACCGCGCGGGTGACCTGAGGATCGAGCACGATCCGACGGTCCGCCTGGCGGTGTCTGCGATGAACAAGATGCCGGACGTCAGCGGGACCGTCCACCGCGGCATCCAGATCGAGCCAGAGGATCTGGCGGCGTTCATGCGGCGGTACGCGCCCGGTTCCACCGTTCGGGAACCGGCGTTCCAGCACTCGGCCAAGACACCGGACGGTGCCTTCGGGTTCAACGTGCAGCTGGAGATCGATGCCAGGCACGGCAAGGATCTCAGCTTCCTTCGCCCCGGTTTCCAGGAGGTCATGCACCCGCCGCACACCACTTTCCATGCCACCGAGATGCGGTACGACGAAGCCAACCGCACGCTGCACATCAAGATCCGTGACCACGGCGGGCCGCCGGAGCCTCCACCAGGCGGCTGGCCGTCGTTGCCGACGGTTCCGGACGTCGATCCCCGGCTTGCGGCCGTCCGGAAACGGGTGCAGGAGACCCATCCGCCGGCCACGCCTCAGACCCCGCAGACGCCGATTGATCCGTTCGCTGACCGGGCGTCGCAGTACAGGCCGGACCAGCCGGGTCAACAACCGCAGTATCGGCAACCTGGTCAGCGGCCGGGGCAGCCCCTGGACGAGCAACCCAGGTACGACCCGCAGCAGCCTTCTCCGCCGCGTCAGCCGGCGTCGCCGGAGTACCAGCCGCCCTGGCAGCGCACGGCGCAGCGGCCGGAGGCGCGACCGCAGTACGGCGGCCCGCCGCAGGGTCAGCCGGCCGGGTCGGCGGGCAGGGCGGTTCCGAGTGCGCGGAACGCTGGGTACGAGGTGCGGGAGTTGCCGGACAGCGAGTTCGTTTCCCGGGACTCGCCCGCGGCGGAAGCGGCGTACCGGCGGATCCGGGACCTGACCGACGACGTTCCGCAGATCGCCGAGGAGCTCGAGCTCGATCCCGCTGTCGTGGACGTGGCGAAGCGGAACCTCTTCGTGAACCAGCACCACGTCTCGGTCGGTCCCGGGGACATCGTGAAAGGCAACTTCACCGCTGACAAGGACATCGCGGACCTGTGGAAGGCGGGGATGAACGGGACACTGAACCTTCGGGAGGGCGAGGACAACCAGTTGCGGTCGCTGATCGCTCACGAGTACGCGGAGGCCAAGTTGATGGCGGCCGGCGTGCCGTACAACTTCGCCGATGGGTGGAAGGAAGGAACCTACGATTACACCCGCGAGAACGCGGGTGCCCACACGGTGGCGCCGCGGTCGCTGCAGGCTGACCTCGAGGTCCTGCTGGGGCACTGGAAGAGTCTCGGCCTGACCCCGCCTCCCGGGGGTCTCGCGCCCGATCTGTCCAACCTCGACGACATCGTCCAGAGAGCGATCGAAGGTATGGAATGGTGACCGACACCGCCGCGGCAGAGCGCATGGCCGACCGCCTGCTCGCCGTGCACTGGGACGAGGACGCGGCGCGCGCGCATCGGCGGTCTCGCGGTCGCCTGGCGGGTGAGTTCCTCCGGCGTACGGCGCAATGGGCGCTGGCCGTCGGCGCCGAGGACGGGTGGCCGTTCAGCGATCTGGCGGGGGCGCTGGATCCGGAGGTTGCCGTCGACCCAGCGCTGCTGGCCAAGCTCCAGATCGACGCGGCAACCGCAGGAGGGTTTCCGATCCGGCCGGCGCACGCTGCCGCGATCGTGCGGTGGGCTGCGCTCGGGGACCTGCCTCGGCAACGGTTCCCGCAGTTGGACGATCCGTACGAGCCGCTCCTCACGATGCTCGGCCGGGGCGGCGGCTACTCGGTGGCGAACGGGTTCATCGAGCTCGGCTACGGCTCGTACCCGATCGGTTCGGTGGCCGAGCGGGCCGCGCTGGCGCCGGTGCCGATCGACCAGGCCGCGCTGGACCTGGCGGACCGGACCGAGTAGTTGATCTAGGCAACAAGTTCCGGGGCCGCTGGTCGGCGGATTCTCACGGGCGTGTCGCGGGGGCCTTTCGATCGTGGTCGAAAGGTGCGGGCAGGCGGCGGGCAGCCGAACCTTGACCCGTACCTCCGACTATCGTGACGGTGCGGCGAAACCACACTTCGAAGGAGAGACCGTGACCGGACGCTGGGACATGGGCCAGGACACCCTGAGCCAGTTGGCCAAGAAGACGTCTACCGGAACCCAGGACCTCGGTGGCCTGGTGAAGCAGCTGGTCGCCGCTGCGCAGCCCCTGGAAGGCAAGATGAGCGGCGCCGGCAAGCAGATGTTCGACGCGTTCAAGGCGAACGTGGACGGCATCGCCGCCGACCTGAACGCCGGGCTCGCCGCGATCAACCAGGGCCAGTCCGGGATGGACGCCGCCTTCCGCACCGGTGACAGCGAGATGGCCGACACCGCGAAGAAGAACCAGGGTGCGGCCGACTTCAACGCCGCCAAGTTCGGCAAGCGCTGAGAGAGGAATCGACGATGGCAAACCGCAACAGCTACGACACCGCCGCCTCGGGCGAGGTGCAGTCGAAGATCAACAGCCTCTCCGGCCAGATCTCGGGCCTGATCGCGACCCACAAGCAGAACGTGACCGCGGCCCTGTCGGACGCCTCGGCCAGCGGCGTGACCGAGAACTACCGTGGCGTCGAGGACCGCTTCAACAAGGCGGCCGACCAGACCCTGGCGATCATCCAGTCGCTGAAGGACACGCTGGCGCAGAACGACTCGACCGCCGCGGCGACCCTGAAGAAGGCGTCGGCCGCGGTCGACGGTATCGGCGGCTGACCGCCGTACCGCACAGCAGCATCCGCCCTGGACGTTCCCCGCTCGGCGGGGCACGTCCGGGCTTGTTGTGGGCAGGGTCCGGCAGATCTGAGGAGTGACAGTGGACTGGGACATCGACGTCGCGGGAGCGAGCAAGGTCCTCACCGACACGGTGACCGAGGCGGAGCCGTTCGACGGGCTGGCCAAGTCGTACGGCGAGCAGCTGGGCGCGATCATGGAGGGACTCAACTACGAGACCTTCACCATCGTCGCGGTCGCCCTCAGCGAGTACGGCCAGCACTGGCAGCCGACCCTGGAGGCCGCGGCGAAGCAGGTCGGCGCATCGCTGACCGGCGCCCAGAACGCGCTCCAGGCCTACATGGACGGCCAGGAAGAGATGGTCCTGAACGCCCAGCGCAACGCGTCCAAGGGTGAGATCCCCAACCCGCCGGGTGGGAACCCGCAGCCGACCGGAAGGAACCAGGCGGTATGAGCGAGCAGGAAGCGGCGGTCGCGCCGCCGGAGGTCGCACAGGCCGGCCGGGTACGGCTCGCGGAGTGGCTGACCGCCGAAGCGCCGTCGCCCGAGCTGGGCGCGACGGCCGAGGAGCTGGCCGACTGGGCGGCGTACCAGGTGCAGGAGTACCTCGTCTTCGTGCCGCCGGGCTACGCGAACCTGATGTTCCTGGTGGCCGACCACGGCATCAGTTCGTTCGCGCCGAGCGAGCGGACGCTCGAGCAGGCGATGGCCGAGGCCCGCCCGCAGTCGTGATCCCGGCAGTACGCCGTACCAGCAGCAATCGTTGATCCCGTGTCTGACCGAGGACTGAACTGACATGATCAAACCCGAAGGCATCCCGATCACAGAGCTCGACAAAGTGGTCTCCGCCCTCGACCGGAACGTGTCGAAGCTGGGCGGCCTCGGGCAGGGTTTCACCGACGTGGGCAACGGTGTGCACAACACCTTCCAGCGGCTGAACGGCGTGTACCACGCGCCGGAGCGCGAGCTGCTGGTCAACTCGACGAAGAAGATCCAGACCAACCTCACCGAGTTCGGCCCGAGCCTGCCGAAGATCTCCGGGCACCTGGACACGCTCGCCGACGCGGTGCGCAGCCGGCTGGGGACGCTGAAGGACATCCGGGAAGAGGCCTACGAGTGGCACCGCCGGAAGAACCGGAACCCGGAGTGGCAGAACGACCAGGACATGATCGACGACAACAACCGGATGGTTGGTGACGTCACCCGGATCGTCCAGGAGGAACTGCCCGACCTCTGCTTCACCGCGGCCAACGAGATCGTCAAGCTGCACGGCGGCAAGACCTGGGACCCGGAGACCGGTGTCCGCGAGGGCGAGAAGCCGCCGGAGCCGAAGGAAGAGGAAGGCGACCCGCCGGAGCCCGCGTGGGGTACGCCGGAAGAGCGGGACAAGCCGCTGTGGCAGGACATCGTCGAGTTCCCGGTGGACTTCGTCGTCGGCGTCGCCACTGTCGTCGGTGAGACCATCGAGGGCGTCCTGACGCTGATTCCGGTGCTGCCGCTGCTGGGCATGATCCCCGGCCTGAAGGACTGGGCGAAGGACACCCTCGGGTACGACATCCCGACCTGGGAGGACGCGGGCAACGCCTGGGTCGGCCTCGGCACCATGGTCGGGCAGATCGTGACCGCGCCGATCCAGCTCGCCTGGTGGGGTATGGACAAGCTCACCGGCCAGGACACTCGCCCCGACTGGGTGAAGGACTGGGGCGAGATGGGCCTCACCATGGGCGAGCAGATGTTCAAGGGCTTCGTCGCCTGGGACGAGTGGGCGAAGAACCCGGGCAAGGCGCTCGGCATGGCGCTCACCAACGTCGTCGCGACCGTGGCCAGTGGTGGCACTGCCGGCGCGGTCAAGACCGCGGCGATGGCCGGCAAGTTCGGCGCCGCGAGTATGGCGGTGTCGAAGGTGGCCGGCGCGGCCTCGAAGTTGCAGGGCATGCGGGTCGCCATGCACGACATGGCGCTCGGCGCGGTGACGAAGATCCCGAAGGTCGGCGACGTGGTCGGGGGACTGTCGAAGATCCCGATCGTCGGCGACACCTTCAAGATGCAGGGCGTCCCGAAGATCGACGTGCCGTCGGTGGACACGCCGAGCGTCGACACGCCGAACGTGTCGGTGGACGCTCCTTCGGCTCACGCTCCGTCGGTGGATGCCCCCGCGGTCAACGCGCCGTCGGTCGACGCGCCTTCGGTGAATACTCCGAACGTCGATGCACCGAGCACGACGCATGCGCCGAGCGCGGACTCGCCGTCGACGCCTGTCTCGCACTCGGACCCCGGTACGACGACGCCGACCAACCGCGCGCCGGAAACCACTTCTCCCGGCACCACCACACCGGACACGACGGCGTCGCCGACCACGCGCACCCCCGACACGACCACGACGACTCCGGGCGGCCGCGGACCGGACGCCCCGACATCGCCCGGCACCCGCACCCCGGACTCGACCACGACGCCCGGTACTTCGCGCACGCCGGACTCGTCTACTTCGCCGGGTACGACGCGCACGCCGGACTCGAGCGCGCCGAGTACGTCGCGTACTCCGGATTCGAGTGCGCCGAGCACTTCGCGTACGCCTGACTCGAATACGCCGAACACGTCACGTACTCCCGACGCGAACGCGCCGAGCACCTCGCGGACGCCGGACTCGACGACGCACACGCCGGAGACGTCGCGTACTCCGGACTCGAATACGCCGAGCACCTCGCGTACTCCCGACTCGAACGCGGCGAGCACCTCGCGGACGCCGGACTCGACGACACACACGCCCGAGACTTCGCGGACGCCGGACTCGACGACACACAGGCCGGAGACCTCACGGACTCCGGAGACGGCGACGCCGGGGACCACGCGGACGCCCGAGACGCACGCGCCGGGCACCACGCGCACGCCGGAGACGAGCACTCCGAACACGCCCGGCACCTCCCGGGTGCCGGAGACGGGGACTCCGAACACGCCCGGCACCTCCCGGGTCCCGGAGACGAACGCTCCGAACGCACCGACCACGCACACCCCCGACCCGATCGCGGCGCGGAACGCGGACCCGGCAGTCGCACCGGTCATGCCGCTGCATCCCGGCGTACCAGGTCACACCAACCACGCCCCGAACACGCCGAACACCCCCAACACGCCGAACCAGCCGCACACTCCGAACCAGCCGCACACGCTGGACCCGGCCCAGACGCCCAGCGCGCTGCTCCGGCCGGGTCGGGTGGAGCCGCCGGCGGCCAACCCGGAGTCCTGGGGCCCGCGCGGCTACGACCCGGAGCACGACCCGACCGCCGTACGGCGGGAACCGGACTCGCCCGACGGCGGCAACGACCCGACGTACGACACCCCGCTGGCGCGTCAGATCGAGATCGACCGGCTGAAGCCGGAGTACCTGCGTCCGGAACCGGGCAAGCCCCGGTCGCAGATCGACCCGGACCAGTACATCGAGCCGCATGCGGCCGACCCTCGCCGGTCGGATCTGCGCGAGTCGGTCGGCCGCCCGCCGCACGAGAACCCCGAGAACTGGGTCGGCAACGTCAACCCGGACCACGGCATCGGCCCGCAGTACCGGATGAACTGCGCGGACGTCTCGCGCAAGGTCGCGGACATCCTGAACGGTGGCACCCCGGACCTGGCCGCCGGGCGCAAGCTCGCGAACGGCGAGAACCCGGAAGCCACCCTCGAGTGGATGGACCTGGAGGACTTCCCGGCGGACCAGAAGATGGCGGTGCAGGACTGGAACGCCGATCCGGCCGACTTCACCAACGCCGCCTACCGCCGGGTCTACGACGCGCTGAGCGGCCGTCCGCCGGGCACGCACGCGAACATCTTCGTCACCTGGCGATCGTCGATGCCCAACATCCCCGGCGGTGGGCACGTCCTGAACGCGTTCGTCGACCAGCACGGCCGGGTCAAGTTCCTCGACGCCCAGCCGCCCGGCGGCCGGATCGTGGAGGCGTTCCCGGACGGTCACCACAGCCCGTACCCGAAGAACCCGTACGCCGACCCCGCGAACGGCAACCCCGGCGACATCACCTCGATCCAGTTCGCCGTACGCGAGCCGGGCGGCCGCTGGGAAGGCCCGCCGCGCACCCCGGACACCCCGCCGGCGTCGCAACTCCAGTTCATGCGCCCCCAAACCCCCCTCGGCGCGAACCGCCCCCCGGACATCAACACCCCCGGAACCCACACCCCGAACACAGGCGCACCAACCGGCCGCACCCCGGACAGTCGTGCGCCGGACGGTCGTGCGCCTGGGAGCGGTACGCCGGACGCGCGCACCCCAGACGGACGCACACCTGACGGACGAACGCCGGAGACCGGTACGCCGGATGGGCGGACCCCGGACGGGCGCACGCCGGAGACGGGGCCCCCGGGCTCGCGGACGCCGGACGGGCATGCCCCGGACGGTCGTGCGCCTGACACTGGTACACCGGACGCACGCACCCCGGACGCACGCACCCCGGATGGGCGTACGCCGGACGCGCACGCCCCGGATGGGCATGCGCCGGACGGGCGTACACCCGACGGCCGTGCGCCGGAGAGCAACGCTCCGGAGTCTCGTGCTCCCGAGTCACGCACACCCGAGTCCGCTTCGCCGGACTCGCGCACCCCGGACGGGCACTCGCCGGACGGTCGTGCGCCCGAGTCGCAGGTGCCTGACGGTCGTGTGCCGGAGTCGCGGGTGCCGGATGGTGGGGCTGATCCGTATGGTGCGGTGCCGGATGACGGGCCGTTCGTGGGGTCGGCGTTGGGGGACCGGAACTTCCGGGCCTCGGAGCGGGACCTGGCGGCGCTGCGTGCCCAAGGCGGTCTGGAGCCGGGCAAGCTGGCGCTGATCCGCGAGCGCGGCCGGCAGCAGCTCGGAGATCAGGTCGACGATCTGTCCGAGACCGAGCTCACCGCCCTGGAGCGAATGCTGATCGGGCACGACCACCAGGACATCAACGACGCCTACCGGGCGGGTGACCGTTCGGTCGAGCAGAACCCGGTCGCCCGGGTCGCGGCGTCGGTGATGAACAAGCTGCCCGACTTCCGCGGCACGATCCATCGCGGCCTCAGCTTCCAGTCGGCGGACGAGCTGGAGGCGTTCCTGAACCGGTACCTGCCCGGCAACTCGGTCCGGGAGCCGGCGTTCACGCACTCTGCCAAGGGTGAGAACGGCGCCCAGGACTTCAGCGGAGGCAGGTACGCCGCGGGCCGCGTCGTACTGCACATCGATGCGCGGCACGGCAAGGACATGTCGTTCATGCGTGACCCGGCCGTCGGTATCGACGAGGTCATGCACGGGCCGCACCAGCCGTTCTACCCGACGAAGCTGGAGCACGACCCGGAGACCGACACCTGGCACCTGCATGTCCGCGACCACGGCGGTCCGCTGGACCTCCCACCCGGTCAGCGCCCGGCGCCGATCGTTGTCGAGCGCCCAGCGGCGAACAACTACTGGGCACAGCAGGCGGTCCGCCAGTCGACCCCGCAGAACACACCGCAGCCGCCGTTCACCCCGTTCGACCCCAGCCCCCAGCCGGACTACGGCCCGCCCTCGGGCTACAGCCCCGCGCAACAGCAGCCGTCGTACGGCCCGGGGCAGCAGCCGTCGCACGGCCCAGGCCAGTCGCAGCCGGACTACGGCCCAGCGCCGTCGTACGGACCGGGGCAGTCGCAGCAGCCGAACTACGGGCCGCCGCAGCAGACGCCGTTCGGCCCGGGGCAGCAGGCACCGCAGCAGCCGGTGTTTGATCCTGAGACGACGCAGGCGATCCCGCGGAACACGATCGACGACGCTCAGCGGCAGGCGCCTTCCTACGAACCGCAGGGCCAGTTCGGACCACAGCACCCGGGCTACCACACTGAAAGCCAGTTCGGCCCCACCGGCCAGCAGCCGGGCTACCACCCGGGGCAGCAGCCCGAGGGCCAGTTCGGTCCGACGGGGCATCAGCCCGGTCAGCCGGGACAGTACGGTCCGGGCCAGTCGCAGGCGCCGCATCAGCAGCCGGAGCAGTCGTTCGGTCCTGGGCAGCAGCCTGACTACGGTCCGGGGCCGCAGCAGCCGAACTACGGTCCGCCGCAGCAGTCGTACGCTCCCGGGCAGTCGCAGTCGCCGAGTCAGCAGCCGCATGGTCCGGGGCAGTCGTTCGGGCCGGGGCAGTCGCAGGCACCTGGGCGGCATCACGGACAGCCGCAGCAGTCGCCCGGACCTGGGCAGCAGCCTGGGTACGACCCGCGGCAGCCGGGGCAGTACCCCCAGCAGCCGGGCCAGCCTGGGCAGTACCCGGGTCAGCAGCCTGGGCGGTATCCGGGACAGCAGCCGGGTTATGACCCGCGGCAGCCGGATCCGTTCCAGCCCGGTCAGCAGCCGGGGCGGCCGCCGTACGAGGTGCCTGCGCCGCACCGGTATCCGGAGCAGCAGCCAGGCGGACAGCCTGGGTACGATCCGCGGCAACCGCAGCAGTTCCCGCCGCCCGGCCAGCACCCGGGTCAGCCGGGTCAACACCCCGGTCAGCCTGGACAGCACCCTGGACAGCCAGGTCAGCCGGGTCAGTACCCGGGCCACGATCCGCGGCAGCCCGGTCAGCCGGCTTACGATCCGCGGCAGCGACCTGGCTACGATCCGCGGCAGCCAGATCCGTACCAGCGGCCGGGGCAACAGCCTGGTCAGCCGGGTTATGACCCGCGGCAGCCGGATCCGTATCAGCAGCCCGTACAGCCAGGCGTGCCTGGTCAGCACCCAGGTCAGCATCCTGGGTACGACCCGCGGCAGCCGGGCCAGCCGGGTCACGATCCGCGGCAGCCGGACCCGTACCAGCAGCCGGGTCGCCACGACCCGTACCAGCAGCCGGGGCAACAGCCTGGTCAGCCGGGGCAGCACCCGGGATACGACCCGCGGCAACCGGACCCGTACCAGCAGCCCGGTCGCCACGACCCCTACCAACAGCCTGGGCGCCAGGACCCGTACCAGCAGCCGGGTTACGACCCGCGGCACCCGGGGCAGGCGCCGTACGAGGTGCCGCGGCAGCCGTTCGGGCCGGGGGCTCGGCCGGATGAGTTCGGGCCGTACGCGCGCCACACGCCGGAACAACCGCAGACGCCCGGCCAGTCGCGGGCGCCGGAGCAGCACCAGGTGCCGGGGCAGCACACTCCCGGACAGCACGCACCGGAGCAGCACGCCCCAGGCCAGCACGCGCCGGGGCAGCGGACGCCTGAGCAGCGCACTCCTGAGCAGGCTGGGCATTCGCCTAGGCAGGATGCGGCTGGTGGGGAGCGGGTGCCGGATGTGGCGCCGGAGGACTTTGGGTTCCCGCCGGCTCAGCGGGCTCGGGAGACGGATCCGGTGGCGCAGCGAAAGTTCGACGAGGAGTCGGAGGACTTCGCGCGGCGGGCTACGCCGGAGGAGGCCGAGGCGGCCAGCCGGTTCACCGCGAGTACGCACACGTTCGTGAACCGGGCGATGCACCGGGGACACCGGGTCGAGGACCTGCCCGAACTGCTGAACGACGGCAACAGCGGGATCACACCGGAAGCGATCGACCTGGCCAGGAAGTTCCGGGACCTGATCCGGAAGGCGCCGCTCGCCGACGCGCCGCGGACCCTGTACCGGGGTGTCCGCGCGCCGAAGGGGATGAAGCCGGAGAACCTGCTCGCCTGGGCGCGGGAGAAGTTCAAGATCGGCGAGCCGATCCACTTCGGCGGGTTCCAGCACACGTCGATCCACCCGAAGGTCGGGGCCGCGTTCACGACCGTCTCGGACCGGATCGGTGTGGTGTTCGAGATGCACACCCGCAAGGGCGCGCCGCTGGGCAAGCTGAGCTCGCGGGACGAGTCGGAAGGCGAGTACACGCTGCCCGACAACGAGAGGTTCGTCCCGGTCGCGGTCAGCGAGAAGGTCAACTTCGAGTCGATGAAGCCGGGCACCGACGGCGGCCCCCGGGTGGACAAGATCGTCGTCCACCTGGTCGACGTCGACGACCTCGACTACTACGGCCTGGGCCACCTCAAACCCGACGCCCCACACACCCCCGGCCAACCCCACAACCAGCCCGACCAGTACGGCGGCCAACCGGACCCGTACGGGTCGCAGCCGGACCCGTACGGGTCGCAGCCGGATCCGTACGGCTCGCAGCCCGACCCGTACGGCGCAGCGCCTGAGTCACAACCGAGCGGCGACGGAGCGTCCAGCTCCGGTTCGGCCGACGGACAGGACTGGCGCCCGGGTGACAGCGGGTTCGGCGTCACGAACAAGCCCGGCTTCGATCCCGCCTTCCACCACAAGGCGCTCGGGGACGAGTTCGCGCCGAGCGTGCACGACCCGGAAGGTGTCTTCGAGCCCTGGGAACGGGACATCGCCGACCGGTTGGAGGACGAGGGCTGGCGTGTCGATGCACGCTTCCGGGACGACTCGAAGAAGGGCATGAAGAACCCGGACTCGATGGTGCGCAAGGATCCGGGCGACGAGGGTCTGCCCACGGAGTTCAAGACGCCGAAGAGCGGCGGCAGGAACGCGATCCGGCGGAACATCAACGAGGCCAGCGACCAGGTGCCGCCGGACGGTGAGGTGGTGATCGACGGCCGTAACGTCGGCCTGACCCGGGAGCTCGCGGACCGGGCGTACGGCGGTGCGAAGGGACAACCGGGAAAGACGGTCGCCGCGAGGGTGCATATCATCCTCGGCGATGGACAGGTCGTGACGTACGTGAAGGAGAACTGATGGCAGTGCGGGAGAACATCTTCCTGCAGTCGAGTTCGGCGGTGCGTGACGAGACGAAGCTGCTGCAGGATCTGCTGGGGCTGGAGCCGATCCCGGACCAGTCGGCGGCCGGGCCGGACCAGTTCGGCCTGCGTGGTCCGGCCCGGACGGTCGACGGTGTCCTGGGGTACGTCGTCCAGCCGAACAACCACGTCGTCCCGGACGCGGAACCGGAAGACGTGCAGGCGATCGACGCGTACCCGCTCGAGGTCGACATCTGGCTGGGACGCGACGAGGCGGTCCAGCGGCACGAGGCGCGATTGGTCTTCGACCGTCTGGTCGAGTCGCGCCCAGATGTTCCGATGCTGCTTTGTCACGATCTCGACCTGCTGATCGCGGCCTATCTGCCGGGGAAGGGCGTCCAGGAGTTCCCTACCGGCACGACGATCGACGAGCCGGACGCCGGCCAGTGGCGCGGGTGGGTGCCGGCCTGATGTCCGGGAACTATGGGACGCAGGTCATCGAGTCGGTCGCTGTTCGGCGGCGGCGGTTGCGGGAGGCCTGGTTGTTTGGGGCCGAGCGGGCCAAGAACACGTTGAACGAGCAGACCGGCAAGGTGCTGGCCAGTGTGATGATCGGCGCGGTGGCGTGTGCCGGCTGTGCGGGGGTGTCGTACTTCCAGTCGGCGCAGGCGAAGGAGAAAGAGAAGCAGCAGCCGACGCCGACGCAGACCACCTCTGGCCCGGTCAGTCCTTCGCCGTCCAAGTGACCGCCACCTAGTAGGGCTAGCGGCCGAAGAGGTGGCGTAGCCACGTCCGGCGCGGCTGTGGCTTCAGGGCGGCGGGGAGTACGGCGCTGGGCGGTGTGGCGAGCGTCACCGGGACCTGGACCATTTGGTCGCCCTGCAGCCAGTAGAGGTCGGGGGAGCACTGGTCCGGGGCCCCGCGGTAGCTGTCGGCGACCCAGCGGGCCAGAGCGTCGGCGCGCTCCTGACCCGCGTCGGCGGGGCAGTAGGCGACGGTGCTCAACCGGGGCACGCCGATCAGCACCCCCGCGCCTATGGATGCCTGTGGCAACAAGTTCTCCCGGTCGACGATCGCCATCGACACCAGCGGGTCGCTGTCCCGGCTGAGGATCGAGATCCCGTCCCGCTCCTGCGGCACCAGGTCGGCGATCTCGTCGAGCGTGAGCCGCACCGGCGAGGGCACGCCCGGATCCCCGAGCCCCAGCATGGAACGCCGTACGACGGTCAGCCGCCGGAGCTCCTCGCCGGTCCGGACGAACACGACCACCTCGAAGTGGTCGCCGAACGGCAGCAGGGCGTCGGCCACCGGGCCGGCCGTGCGCGCCGACCAGCCGCGCTGCACGAGCAGCGCGCGCTGGCGTTCCGCGACGTCGCCGAACCGGTGCTCCTGGGTGGCGAGCTCACCCTCGGCGACGACCGCGCGCAGCCACGCCTCGATCTGCTCGGGCCAGCGTTCCTGTGGTAGCTGAAGGCAACGATCGACGATCTCGCCGACGCCCACCACCGCGGACATCTGCAACGCGCCGCGTCCCCAGCCGACCTCGACCGTGCGCTGTGTGGCGTCCACCACGCAGCCCGGCAGCCAGATCGGCGCCAGCTCCGCAATCATTTCGACCACGGTGGAATCGTTCGTGCCTGTCATTCGATGACCTCACCCACCACTACAGTGTCTCGCACGTCCGTCGGTAAGAAGTACGAAGTCCCCCGCGCAACCGCGGGCTGGTCCAGCGGAGGAAAACCTTAGTGGCAAGCCGGATCGTGCACCGCCCGGCGCGGCGCACACCTGCCCCCGGGGTGCAGCAGCAGCGCGTGATCGAGGTCGCGCCGAGCCTCGGAGACGGCGGAGGCGGCGGGGGTGGCGGCGGCGCGCTGCAGATGCTGCTGCCGATGGTGGGCAGCATCGGCTCGGTGGCGATGATGACGATGGGCCGCTCCGGCCCGATGGTCATGGTCGGTATCGGCATGCTGGGGCTGACCCTGGTCGGCTCGGTCGGCGGGATGCTCGCGTCCCGCGGCAGGGGCGGCAAGGACCGCAAGAGCCAGCGCACCCGCTACCTGGACTACCTCGAGCGGATGCGCGACGACTTCGCCAAGGAGGAGCGCAAGGCCCGGGCCCAGGCGCTCGAGCTGAACCCGCCGCCGGACGCGCTGCTCGACTGTGTGACGGACGTCTCCCGGCTGTGGGAGCGGCGCCGTACCGACAGTGACTTCCTGCAGCCGCGGTGCGGCAGCGGACGGGTGCCGGTGGTGCCGGCGACGGTCGGTCAGGGCGGTTCCGCGATGGAGCCGCCGGACCAGTTCATGATGGCCGAGGCGAACGCGCTGGTCCGGCGGTTCACCGAGATGCCGGACATGCCGCTGACCGTCCCGCTGGACCACGTCGGCAACGTCAGCATCGTCGGGGACCGCGAGGGTGTGGTCCGGGTCGCCCGCTCGCTGCTGGTGCAGACGGCGGTGTTCCACGCGCCCGAGGACGTGATGATCGCGGCGGCGTACCCGCCGGCCGCGATGCCGGACTGGCACTGGCTGAACTGGCTGCCGCACGTGCAGGACGCGGAGCGCAAGGACGGCCCGACGCCGTTCCGCCGGATCGCGGAGACCCCGCTCAAGCTGTCGCGGCTGCTGTCCGACGACCTGAGCGAGCGGGTGCAGTGGGCGACCGAGTCGCGCCGCGGGTCGGTGGCGTTCGAGGACCGCCGCCGGCTGACCCGACGGCTGCTCGTGCTGCACGACACGTACGGCGACGTCGCCGCCGAGGTTCGCCCGCAGGCCGACGACTCGCTCGTTCCCGGTGAGCTCGGGGTCACCGTCCTGCACCTGGTCTCGGACCGGCTGCAGGAGCCGAGCTCGGTGACGATGCGGATCACCGTGTACGGCGACGAGGTCCGGATCGAGGACCTGCGCGGCCAGTACCCGATGGCCGCCAGCGGTCAGGTGGACCGGATGGAGGCGCCGGTCGCCGAGGGCATTGCCCGGGAGCTGGCGCCGCTGCGGCTGTCGGCGGAGTCGCTGGACGAGGACGGGCAGCACGACGACGTCGACTTCATGGGCCTGATCGGGATCACCGACGTGGCCAAGCTGGACTTCAACCACCTGTGGCAGCCGCGGTCCGACCGGGCGTTCCTGCGGGTGCCGCTCGGCGTCGACGACAGCGGCGCCGTCGTACTGGTCGACCTGAAGGAGTCGGCGCAGCTCGGTATGGGCCCGCACGGCCTGTGCGTCGGCGCCACCGGTTCCGGCAAGTCCGAGGTGCTGCGGACGATGGTGATGGCACTGATGGCCACCCACAGTCCCGAGGACCTCTCGTTCGTCCTGGTCGACTTCAAGGGCGGCGCCTCGTTCGCGCCGTTCGAGCGGGTGCCGCACGTGGCCGGCATCATCACCAACCTGCGCGACGACGCCAGCCTGATCGAGCGGGCGTACAAGAGCCTCGAAGGCGAGGTGCTGCGCCGTCAGCAGGTGCTGAAGGACGCCGGCAACATCGCCAACATCACCGACTACCGGCTGCACCGCCGGCAGAAGCCCGACATGCCGCCGCTGCCGCACCTGTTCGTGATCATCGACGAGTTCGGCGAGCTGCTGAACGAGCGGCCGGACTTCATCGACCTGTTCCTGTCGATCGGCCGGATCGGCCGGTCGATCGGTGTCCACCTGCTGCTGTCCAGCCAGCGGGTCGAGTCGGGCAAGCTGCGCGGCCTGGAGACCTACCTGTCGTACCGGCTGGGGCTGCGGACGTTCTCCGAGGAGGAGAGCCGGACGGTGCTGGACACCACCGACGCCTTCCACCTGCCGCCGCTGCCGGGCTTCGGGTTCCTCAAGGTCGACACGAGCGTCTACCAGCGGTTCCGGGCGGCGTACGTGTCCGGTCCGTACGTCCCGCCGAACGACGAGGTCATCGAGGACGAGGGCACGGGCGTGCGGCCGCACGAGCTGACGCCGTACCAGCTGTCCGAGGCGGAGCTGGAGGCGGCCAAACCGGCCGCCGAGGCGAAGGCGACGGAGCGTACGACGGGGCCGACGGAGCTGAACGTGTTCGTCGACCAGGTACGGCGGGCCGCGCAGCAGGTGCTGAAGATCTGGCTGCCGCCGCTGCCGTCCGCGTGCACGCTGGACGCGCTGGGCGGCCGGGCGGACTACGTCGACGGCCGCGGCCTGCAGCTGGCGGTCCGGGCGCCGCAGATGAAGCCGCCGGTCGGTGTCGTCGACGACCCGGCGAACCAGCGCCAGGAAGTCTTCCGGCTGGACCTGACCCGGGCCGGCGGGCACGCCGCGATCGTCGGCGGTCCGCAGTCCGGCAAGACGACCGCGCTGCGGACGCTCGTCACCTCGCTGGCGCACACCCACACCCCGCAGGAGGTCGCGATCTACGCGCTCGACCTCGCGGGCGGCGGGATGCAGGCGCTGTCCGAGCTGCCGCACGTCGGCGGCGTCGCGCTGCGCACAGACCGGGAGCGGATCCGGCGGACGGTCGAGGAGATCCGCGCGATGATCGACCACCGCGAGCGGGTGTTCCGCAACCACGCCATCGACACCATGGAGGGCCTGCGGAAGGACCACGCGGCAGGCCGGATCCAGGAACTGCCGACCGCCGACGTCGTCCTGGTGATCGACAATTTCGGCGCGATCCGGACCACGTTCGACGAGCTGGACGAGCCGATCACCGACATCCTGCAGCGGGGCAGCAGCTATGGCGTGCACGTGGTGGCGTCGATGATGCGCTGGAACGACGTCCGGATGCAGAACCAGGCGATGTTCGGCACCATGCTCGAGCTCCGGCTGAACGACCCGTCGGACTCCAACATCGACCGGCGGCTGCAAGAGGTGCTGCGCAAGGCCGGCGCCGGCCGGATGCTGGTGCCGGGCAGCAAGCTGTACGCGCAGTTCGCGCTGCCGCGGGTGGACGGTGTCGCCGACGACGAGAACCTGTCGGAGATCCTCGAGACCCAGGCGGTGTCGGTGCGGTCCACCTGGCAGGGCCCGCGCGCCCCGCAGGTCCGGATCCTGCCGCTGCAGCTGCCGCGGGACCAGGTGGCCGACGAGATCCGCGAGCCGGCCGTGGTGCCGATCGGTGTCGACGAGCGCGCGCTGGCCCCGGTGTACCTGGACCTGGGCGGCCGCGACACCAACCTGGTCGTGTTCGGCGACAGCGGCTCCGGCAAGACCAACATGGTCCGGCTGATCGTGCAGCAGCTGATCGAGCGGCACGCGTCCGAGCAGCTCGTGTTCGCGGTGATGGACCCGCGGCGCGGCCTGCGCGAGTTCGTGCCGGAGGCGTACGTCGGTGGCTACGCGCCGACCGGCCGGGTCGCTGCCGGACTGGCGGCCGGAGTGTCGCAGGAGCTGGCGAAGCGGATGCCGGACGACTCCGGTGCGATTCCGGAGGCCGGTCAGGGTGGCCCGCGGATCGTCGTACTGGCCGATGACTACGACCTGTTGACCTCGGGCGGGCAGTCGCCGATGGACCCGTTCCTGCCGTACGTCGCGGCCGGCCGGGACATCCGGCTGCACTTCATCGTGACCCGGCGCGCCTCGGGTGCGTCGCGGCAGCTGTACGAGCCGTTCCTGTCCGCGGTGATGGAGTCCGGAGCGGCCGGCCTGGTGCTGTCCGGCGAGCGCAGCGAGGGCCAGCTCTTCACCGGCGCGTACCCGGGCGACTACCCGCCCGGCCGCGGTTTGTTCGTACGACGAGGCGACGGGCCACAACTGGTCCAGACGGCCCTGGCCGACCCGGTCCAGGCCGCCAGCCACAGCAGCAGCGGAGGAACGACATGACCTACGACCTCGTCGCACTCGTCGACGGACGTCCGTCGAGTGCCGACGTCCTGGCCGGCCTGGCCGCCGCGGGGGAGGAGCTCGGAGTCCGCGCGGTCAGCGGCGGCGCCGTCGTCCAGCTGTGCGGCGAGGACAACCTGCCGCTGGTGTCGATCGAGCTGCCGCTGCTGATCCAGGTGCCGGGCGAGGTGGAGCGGATGCTCGGCACGACCGTCGGGACGGTGGACACGCCGGCCTGGTGGGTGGAGATCCGGGCCACCGCGCGGGACGGTGCGCGCGAGGTCGCGGAGCAGTACGCGACAACGCTGATCAACCGGCTGGGCGGCAAGGTCTGGACCTCCGACGGCGTCCGCACCGCCCGGCACGAGACACCGCAGAACGCGAGCGAGGGAACCGACTGAGATGCCGAACGACCTGATCTTCAGCCCGGGCGTCGACCTGATCACGGAGAACGTCGCCGTCGTCATGCAGGACCGCCCGGTGATCGGCATGTCGGCCTGGCTCAGCGACGCGCTGACCTCGGCGAAGATGGCCCAGCGGGACGTGCAGCTGGTGACGCCGAAGACCTCCAGGCTGACCTGGCCGGTCCGGTCGACGCTGTTCAAGGGCGCGTTCTCGAAGTGGGTCGTCACCGGCGAGGACGGTGAGTACTTCGACGGGCTGAACGGCGTCCGGCTGAAGTGGAACGGCGACATGTTCATCGCCCGCTCGGCGGTCAAGCCCGGTGAGCAGAGCTCCGACCTGCACCCGGACTTCGTCGTCCAGGAGGATCCGTTCGGCCAGTTGCAGTTCACCGTGCGGGTCCGGCACAAGCCGGTCGACAGCCTGGTGCTGGGCCGGGTCGCCGAGCGGTTGTTCACCGCGGCCACCGGCAACGGCCCGGCCGGCTGGTCGACGTCCGAGCCGGTGACCCAGCCGTGGAGCCCGGAAGCGCTGACCGAGTACTGCCGGGACCGGGCCCCCGAGCCGACCTGGCTGATCCTGGCCGGGCAGCCGGGCGCGGAGTTCCGGCCGTCGGTCGGCACCCTCGAGGCCCGCCGGACCAAGTCCGGCGTGGACGAGACTGTCACGCTGGCGGTCGCCCAGCCCGGGATGGAGTTCCCGGGCATGCACAAGGTCGGCGAGTGGATCGACGAGATCGCCGACGACTTCGAGCTCGTCTCGGCGATGGTGATGGGCTCGTACGGCGAGGCCGACGGCACCTACGCGCCGCGGTTCGTCGGGATGGCCTGCCCGATCGGGATGGCCGCCGGGAACGAGGCGGTCCGCGCGTCGAGCCTGAGCGAGATGCTCACCGTCGAAGGGATCAGCAAGGCGCTGGCGATCGGGCCGGCGCACGCGCCCGCGGTCTGGTACCCGATCGGGGACGGGCGCAACCCGCGCGACTGGGAGACCTACGCGACGCTGATGAAGAAGCTCATCCCGGCCGACGCGCTGGCGGGTAAGCGGTGACGAACGACCAGAACAGGAGTATGCAGGCATGAGCACCTACAGCCGGGTGACGGTGATTGGCCAGCGCCGGCGGCTGGACGCCGTACTGCCTGCCGACGAGCCGCTCGGCGTGCTGCTCCCGGATCTGCTGCGGATGCTGGACGAGCCGCTGCAGCAGACTCCGCAGCGCCGCTTCCTGACCACCGCGTCCGGGGTGCTGGTGCCGCCGGAGGGGACGCTCGCAGCGGCCCAGATCATCGACGGCTCGGTGCTGCGGCTGGCCGCCGAAGGCGAGCTTCCACCGCCCCCGACCGTGTACGACGTGACCGAGGAAGCGGTCGAGGACCTCAAGCGCCGCGGCTCGACGTTCAAGCCCGCGCACCGGCGGGTCCTGGCCGGCGCCGGGCTGGTGTTCTCGGTCGTCGCGGGCGCGATCTCGCTGCTGGTCGCGGCGCCGAACGTGCTGACCGGCGTGGTTCTGCTGGTCCTGGCGGCGATCTGCGCCTTCATCGGAATCGCCCTGGGCCGGTCCGGCAACAAGGTCGTCGCGATCCCGCTGGTCACGGTGGCGACCGTCGTACTGGCGCTGACGGCCGCGTTCTGGGCGCTGGACGCCGGCTGGAACGTCGGGCTGTCGATCGCCGTCGGCGCGTTGTGCCTGGCGTTCGGTCCGATGTTCTATGCGGCTGCCGGAGTGGCCGGTGGCGGTGTGGTCGCGGGCGCGACGGCGATCCTGTTCGTGGCGATCTGGATGGTCGGCGCGGGCACTGGGCTCGATGCGGATCGCATCGGCGCACTGGCGGCGTTGCTGGCCGTGCTGCTGCTCGGTCTGCTGCCGCGGCTGGCGCTGGCGTTGTCCGGGCTGTCGGGTCTGGACGACCGGCGTGCGGCGGGTCAGGAGATCATGCGCGGCGACGTGCAGGCTGCGCTCAACGCCGCACACCTCGGCCTGGCCTTGGCGGTCGTGCCGATCGCGGTGTCGTCCGCGGTGGCCGGGATCATGCTGCTGCGTCAGGGCGGGGCGTGGGCGGTCGCGCTGGCGCTGGTGCTGGCGTTCCTGCTCGCGTCGCGGTCCCGGCTGTACCCGTTGGTGAGCGAGGTCGCCGTACTGTTCGCGGCCGCGTTCACGATCGTGTCGGGGTGCGTGCTGATCGCGGCGGTGAACGGTCAGGGCGGCGCGTTCATCGCGCTCGGGCTGCTGGTGCTGGTGGCGATGTTCTGCGCGTTCGGTCTCAGTTTCGCACCGGCGGAGCATGTCCGGGCGCGGCTCACCCAGCTGCTCGACTATCTTGAGGTCGGGGCGATCATCGTGACGGTCCCCCTGGCGCTGGGAGTCTTCGGCGTCTACTCCGACCTGCTGAACGCGTTCTGACGACCGGATGGAATGACTGAATCGAACTGGCAGGGTGACATGCTGCGCCGGATGGCGGAGCAGTCACCGGCCGAAGACCCTGACCGCCCGGACACCCCGCCCGCCCCGCCCCAAGCTCCCGCTGGGCAGGGCGGGCCTGCGATGCCTCCTGCACCTCAGCAGGGCTACCCGCAGCAACAGCCGGGTCCGCCGCAGCAGGGAGTGCCTCCGCAGCAAGGTCCTTATCAGCAGGGGCCGTATCAGCCGGCGTACGGGCAGCAGCCACCGCCGCCGCCTCCTCCGGAGTACCACCAGCAATATCCGCAGCAGTACCCACCGCAGCAGTACGAGCAGCAGCAAGCGCCGCA
Source organism: Kribbella sp. NPDC002412 (assembly GCF_053592935.1). Taxonomy (NCBI): domain Bacteria; kingdom Bacillati; phylum Actinomycetota; class Actinomycetes; order Propionibacteriales; family Kribbellaceae; genus Kribbella; species Kribbella sp. NPDC002412. The sequence goes on along the minus strand of NZ_JBSFBL010000014.1, from coordinate 106,838 downwards.
GCAGTACGAGCAGCAGGCGCCGCCTCAGCAGTACCCACCCCAGCAGTACCCACCTCAGCAATACCCACCGCAGCAGCCCTATCCGCCGGAGCAGTACGCAACGCAGCCGCCGTACCCGCCGCAGCAGGGCTATCCACCGCAGCAGGGGTATCCGCCAGAGCACGGGTATCCGCCGGAGCAGTATCCGCAGCAGGGGTACCAGCAGCAGCCGCCGCCCTACCAGCCCGGGCCGTACGACCAGCAGCAGTACGCGCCGCCGCCGTACGAGCAGTACCCACCGCAGCCGCAGTACCAGCAGCCGGCGCCGTACGAGCAGTACCCGCCGCAGGGGCAGCACCACCCCGGGCAGGTGCCGCACGAGGACTACTACGACCAGCAGCCGCCACAGCAGCACGGCGGAGGCTGGGCTGCCCCGCCACCGACTCCTCAGTCGGACCAGATCGGCACGCCGATGCCCGAGCCGGAAGGCGACTCGGTCTTCCGCCGGTTCCGCCGGATCGCGTCCGAAGCGGCGTACCTGGTCGGCGCCTCGGGCCGGATGCAGCGCGACGTCGACAACATCGCGACCATCCGCCGCCCGATCGCGATCATGCGCCGGGTCGGCGTCCTGAGCCCGGTGACCAACGGCGGTACGTCGACCGTCACCGCACTGCTGTCCACCATGCTGGCCGCACAGCGTTCCGACCGGGTCGTCGCGGTCGACGCGGACCCGGGTGGCGCCGAGCTGTCCCGGCGGCTGGAGCTGGCCGTCGGCGCCGGCCCGATCGAGCGCGTGACTCTGGTCCGCAGCGAGGGCACCGCCGAGGCCGTGCGTACGACGCTCGCCGAAGCGCAAGGCCAAGGGTCGCGGGACGTCGGGCTGGCCGTGGTCGACTGCCCGGGCGGCATCTTCGACGAGGTGGGCAGCGAGATGGCCGGCTCCGGCCACTGTGCTGTCGTGGTGCTGCCGTCCGTGCGGCACGTGGCCGAGTACTGCCTGTCGCAGCTCGACCAGCTCACACCGGACGGCCAGGACGTGCTGCTCAACCGCGGCATCATCGTCATCACCGTGGTCGAGAACGTCGACCCGGCATCGGTGAGCTGGCTCGTGGAGGCCTTCCGCCAGCGCGGTATGGAGCCGATCGTGCTGCCGTTCGACCTGCACATCGCCCAGTCGTGGCCGCTGTACAGCGAGCAGTTGCAGTCCGACACCCGCCGTACCGTCCTGGAGCTGGCCGCGCGGGTCGTGGAGACCGTCACCCGCACTGCCGGCTGACGCACAGCCGGTTCCCAGCAAGCCTCAAATCCCGGTTGAATCCGGAAAAGGTGCTCAAACGCTGAACCGTTCGGGTGATCCGGTCGTTTGTCCCGGTATCCGCCCCGTACTTGAGGGGCCGGGTAGAAAGCTAAGAAGCAAAGCGTTCAACTACTTTGACCGGAAGCTCCTGGAGGTCCAGATTCATGAGCGATGACACCATGGCCCCACCGACAACCCCTGAGGCTGCGCCTGCCGCGGACGACCTGCGCGACCGGAGGTCCGTGCTGCGCTGCGCCGCGATGGTCGCTCTGGCCGGCGCAGGCGCTCCGATTCTGGCCGCCTGCGGTGGGGGAGACGACGCGGGCTCGGCCGGCACCACCGGCACCAGCTCGGCGCCGACGACGAGCGCACCGTCGAGCGCGCCGTCGTCGACCGCCCCGTCCTCGAGCGCTCCGGCGACGACGGCGGGCGGAACGGTGCTCGGCCCGGCCTCCGACGTGCCGGTGGGCGGCGGGAAGGTGTTCACCGAGGCGAAGGTCGTGGTGACGCAGCCGTCCGCGGGTCAGTACAAGGGCTTCTCGGCCGTCTGTACCCACCAGGGCAACCCGATCGGCTCGGTCGAGGGCGGAGAGATCGTCTGCCCGTTCCACAACAGCCACTTCAGCATCACCGACGGCAGCCCGGTCAGCGGTCCGGCCCAGAGCCCGCTGCCGGCCGTCAACGTCGCCGTCCAGGGCAGCAACATCGTCCAGTCGGCCTGAGACGGGCGAAGAGCCCGGCCCCGGGGGGGCCGGGCTCTTCACCTACAGCAGGTCAGCCCTGGTCGGCCGGGTCGGCCTTCCCGACGAACAGCAGCTTGTTCGGCGAGCCTTCGCCCGGGTCGCCCACCTTGTCCGGCGTGGACGCGCCGACCAGCGCGGTCGTCACATCGGCCGGCGTGGCGTCCGGGTGGTCGGCCAGGTAAAGCGCGATGCCGCCGGCCACGTGCGGCGTGGCCATCGACGTACCGCTCATCTTGGCGGTCGACTCCGGGTCGGTGATGCCGACGGACTCGACGTCCACACCCGGTGCGAACAGGTCGACGCACTTGCCCCAGTTCGAGAACGACGCCTTCTGGTCCTGGTCGTCGGTCGCGCCGACCGTGATCGCGGACGGCTCCCGGGCCGGCGAGCCGCCGCAGGCGTCCGCGCTCTCGTTGCCGGCGGCAACGGCGTAGGTGATGCCGGCGTCCACCGACGCCTTCACCGCCGCGTCCAGCGCGTCGTCGGCGCCACCGCCGAGGCTCATGTTGGCGACCGCGGGCTTCTTCGCGTTCTTGGTCACCCAGTCGATCCCGCCGATGACGGACTCGGTCGAGCCGGAGCCGCTGCAGTCGAGCACCCGGACGCCGAACACCTTGGCGCCCTTGGCCAGGCCGTACGTCGTGCCGGCGATGGTGCCGGCCACGTGGCTGCCGTGGCCCATGCAGTCGACACCGTTCTGGCCGTCGCCGACGGTGTCGGTGCCGACCGCGGCGCGGTCGCCGAAGTCCTTGTGCGCGGCGTAGATGCCGGTGTCGATCACGTAGACGTTCACGTTCTCGGCGGCGCTGGACGGCGTGAACTTCGTGTCCAGCGGCAGGTCCCGCTGGTCACTGCGGTCGAGTCCCCACGGCGGGTTGTCCTGGCTGACGGTGATCTTCTGGTTCTGCTGGACGAACGCGACCCGCTTGTCGCCGGCCATCTTCTTGGCCTGCTCCGCGGTCATCGTCGCCGAGAAACCCTTGACCGACGCGTCGTACTGCTTGCGCACCTTCACGTCGTAGCTGCTGGCCAGGCCGGCGTTGGTGGCGCGGGTCTCGGCCTGGCTGCGCTGGCCGGCCAGCACGACGATGTAGCTGTCCGGGATGGCGTTCGCGCTACCGGCGCCGCGGATGCTGACACCGGTGTCCGGTGCGGCGTCACTACCGGCCGCGGTGGCGACGATGCCGGTGGCGGCGAGCGCGGATGCGGCAAGTGCTCCCAGCACGGCCCGCGGTCTGCGGATGGGGGACATGGGCGGCTCCCTCGAGTCAGCGCAAGGCCCAGTTGCCTCACGCAAAGGTCCTGCGCATCTACCCTGGGTGACACGCTAGGGAGTCCGCCCATCCCAACCGGGGGTCAAACCGGGCTTATGAGGCAAGCCGCAACACGACCGCAAGGTTCAGTTGGTTTGGCGGGCCCGGTGCTTGGCGTACTTGCGCGCGGCGAACTCGTGGGCCTCGGTGAGGAGGTCCTGGAGTGGAGCCGGGTCGGTGGGGGAGACGATGCAGACCCAGTGCTGCGAGGCATAGAACGGGTGCGGCATCAACTGGTCGCGGGCGGTGTAGTCGTGACCGGAGTCCAGCACCCAGTCCGCGTCCCGCTCGGTCGGCACGGCGCCGAACAGCGAGGTGTACGTCGCCTTGGTCAGGCCGATGTTGAGTCGCCAGGCTCCGGGCTCGTCCAGCCGGGACACGGTCTCGTAGTGGTCACCGGTCACGATCGTCGCGAACGGCTGCTGCCGTTCGGGCGGCAGGTCGCCGTCGGGGTCGTAGAGGTAGAACAGGTCGTCCTGGGCCTCGAGGATCCGGACGCCGTCGTACCTCTTGATCAGGAGGTCCATCTCGTCAACTGTCATGCCTTCAAGTGTGTCATTGAAGGCGCAGTAGAAACTTTGGCGGAATTCCGTCTTTGTCCGTGCGGCGAACTAGGGTGGATGGGTGGCTGATCCGTCCTCCTACCGTCCCGCTCCCGGGTCGATCCCCGACTCGCCTGGCGTCTACCGCTTCAGCGACGCCGCCGGGCGGGTGATCTACGTCGGCAAGGCGAAGAACCTGCGGGCCCGGTTGTCGTCGTACTTCCAGGACCTGGTGAACCTGCACCCGCGCACCCAGGCGATGGTGACGACGGCCGCGAAGGTCGAGTGGACGGTGGTCGCCAGCGAGGTCGAGTCGCTGCAGCTGGAGTACTCCTGGATCAAGGAGTACGACCCGCGGTTCAACGTGAAGTACCGCGACGACAAGTCGTACCCCTGGCTCGCGATCACCCTCAACGAGGACTACCCGCGGGTGATGGTCGGCCGCGGCCAGAAGAAGAAGGGCGTGCGCTACTTCGGCCCGTACAGCCACGCCTGGGCGATCCGGGAGACCGTGGACCTGCTGCTGCGGGTGTTCCCGATGCGCTCGTGCAGCAAGGGCGTCTTCAACCGGCACCGCCAGATCGGCCGGCCCTGCCTGCTCGGCTACATCGGCAAGTGCGCGGCGCCGTGCACAGGCCAGGTCAGCCAGGACGAGCACCGCAAGATCGTCGACGACTTCGCCGCCTTTCTCTCCGGCCAGACCGCGACGTACGTGCGCCGGCTGGAGAAGGAGATGAAGGCCGCCGCGGCCGAGCTCGAGTACGAGCGGGCCGCGAAGATCCGGGACGACCTGGCCGCCCTGGAGAAGGCGCTGGCCAAGAACGCGGTCGTCCTCGGCGACGGCACCGACACCGACGTGATCGCGCTCAGCGAGGACCCGCTCGAGGTCGCCGTCCAGATCTTCTACGTCCGCGGCGGCCGGATCCGCGGTGAGCGCGGCTGGATCGCCGACAAGGCGGACGGCACGGCGACCACCGGCGACCTGGTCTCGCGGTTCATCCAGCAGACGTACGCCGGTGACTCCGGCGACGCGATCCCGCGGGAGATCCTGGTCCCGACCGAGCCGGAGGACACCGATGCGCTGACCGAGTGGCTGTCCGAGCTGCGCGGCTCGAAGGTCTTCATCCGGGTCCCGCAGCGCGGTGACAAGAAGGCACTGATGGAGACCGTCGAGCGGAACGCGCTGCAGACGCTCACCATGCACAAGACCAAGCGGGCCAGCGACCTGACCACCCGCAACCAGGCGCTCGAGGAGATCCAGGCCGGCCTTGATCTGCCCGAGGCGCCGCTGCGGCTGGAGTGCTACGACGTCTCGAACCTGCAAGGCACCGAGGTGGTCGCCTCGATGGTGGTGTTCGAGGATGGCCTGCCCCGCAAGAGCGAGTACCGGCGGTTCGTGATCAAGGGGGTCGACGGGCAGAACGACGTCGCCTCGATCGCCGAGGTGCTGACCCGGCGGTTCAAGCGGCTCCTGGACGAGCGGGCCACGCTGCAGGACGACGAGGACCCGGCGGCCAACCTGATCGACCCGGAGACCGGCCGGGCCCGCAAGTTCTCCTACGCGCCCGGGCTGGTCGTGGTGGACGGCGGCCCGCCGCAGGTCGCGGCCGCGCGGCAGGCGCTGGACGAGCTCGGCCTCGGCGACATCCCGGTCTGCGGCCTGGCCAAGCGGCTCGAAGAGGTCTGGCTGCCGGACGAGGAGGACCCAGTCATCTTCTCCCGGACGTCCGAGGGGCTCTACCTGCTCCAGCGGCTGCGCGACGAGGCCCACCGGTTCGCCATCACCCATCACCGCAGCCGGCGCTCCAAGTCGATGGTGGAGAGCGTCCTGGACGAGGTCGCCGGCCTCGGCGAGGTCCGCCGCAAGACCCTGCTCAAGCACTTCGGCTCGCTGAAGAAGTTGCGCCAGGCCACCATCGACGAGGTGGCCGCGCTGCCCGGATTCGGCCGCCGGACGGCCGAGTCCGTCGTACTCGCGGTGAACGCTGCCGCAACGAAGGCGGAAACCGGCCGGGCGCCCGCGGTGAACATGGCCACGGGCGAGATACTGGACGACGACATCCCGGCGCCGGCCGGACAGCGGCCGGCGAACACGGCCGACGGGGATCCAGGGAGAACAGAGAACTGATGGACGACGCAGGCAATCTCGTCATCGTGTCCGGCATGTCGGGCGCAGGACGGAGCTCGGTCGCGGATGTGCTGGAGGACCTCGGCTGGTTCGTGGTGGACAACCTGCCGCCGATGTTCCTCACCACCATCGTCGAGCAGGTGGTCGGCACCGGAGCCGCGCCCCGGCTCGCGGTCGTTGTCGACGTCCGCACCGGGATGTTCTTCGACGAGCTGCCGCAGGCGGTGCACGACCTGCGGCTGAAGGGCTACCGGCCGCTGACGCTGTTCCTGGAGGCCTCCGACGACGTGATCGTGCGGCGGCAGGAGAGCGTTCGCCGGCCGCACCCGCTGCAGGGCGAGGGCCGGCTGCTGACCGGGATCCAGCGCGAGCGCGAGCTGCTCGGCGACATCCGGGCCGGGGCCGACCTGGTCATCGACACCTCGAACATGAACATCCACCAGCTCGCCGCGAAGATCGTGAACGCCTTCGGCGACGAGGAGAACGCCGAGCTGCGGGCCACCGTGGTGTCGTTCGGGTTCAAGTACGGCATCCCCGTCGACGCCGACGTGGTGGCCGACATGCGGTTCATCCCGAACCCGTACTGGCAGCCCGACCTGCGCCCGATGACCGGACAGGACCGTCCTGTGTCAGACTTCGTCCTCGGCCATCCGCTGGCCCAGCAGTTCCTGCAGAACTACGTGGACGTGCTGGACACCCTGCGGACCGGCTACCTGAACGAGGGCAAGCGCTTCGTCACCGTCGCGATCGGCTGCACCGGGGGTAAGCACCGCAGCGTCGCGATGGCCGAGGAGATCGCCAAGCGGCTGCGGGAGAAAGGGTCACCGACCTTGGTCGTACACCGGGATCTGGGACGCGAGTGACGAGATCGCCCCGGGTCGTAGCACTGGGCGGGGGGCATGGACTGGCCGCCTCCCTGTCCGCGCTTCGTCATGTCACTGATCAGCTGACCGCGGTCGTGACGGTCGCCGACAACGGCGGCTCGTCCGGTCGCCTGCGCAGCGAGCTCGGTGTGCTGCCGCCGGGTGACCTGCGGATGGCGCTGGCCGCGCTGTGCCGCGACGACGAGTGGGGCCGGACATGGGCCGACGTGCTGCAGCACCGGTTCCGCAGTGACGGCGCGTTGCACGACCACGCGGTCGGCAACCTGCTGATCGTCGCGCTGTGGGAGTTGCTCGGCGAGGCCGTCGACGGGCTCGACTGGGTCGCCCGGTTGCTCGGCGCCCAAGGCCGGGTGCTGCCGATGTCCGCCGTACCGCTGGACATCACGGCGCGCGTGCTCGGGCTGGATCCGGACCATCCGGAGGCGATCACCGAGATCCGCGGCCAGGCCGAGGTGGCGACGACCGAGGGGCACGTCGTCGACGTCGCGCTCGACCCGGCCGACCCGCCGGCCTGCCCGGAGGCGCTGGTCGCGATCGCGGAAGCCGACTGGGTCGTCGTCGGCCCGGGCTCGTGGTTCACCTCGGTGATCCCGAACCTGCTGGTCCCGGCGTTGTGCCGCGGCCTGGAGCAGACCAGCGCCCGCCGGGTGCTGACGCTGAACCTGGGAGAGCAGAAGGGCGAGACCGACGGCTTCTCGCCGGAGACCCACCTCGAGGTGCTGGCCGCGCACGCCCCGGACCTGCGGATCGACGTGGTCCTCGCCGACGAGGGCCACGTGCCCGACCCGGCGTCCCTGCGCCGTACGGCGGAAGCGCTCGGCGCGGAGCTGGTCGTCGCCGACATCGCCGACGACGACCGCCACCTCCACCACGCTCCCGACAAACTGGCCAAGGTCTACCGGGAGCTGCTCGTCTAGCTGCGTCGATCTAGCTGGCGTCGACGTCGTGCTTGGCGTCGTACACCTGCCTGCCCTGGGCGTCGAAGCCGCGGATCCGCACGTTCTTGACGTCGGAGTTGCCGCCGGTCAGGCCCCAGATGAAGAACCCGTTCGAGATCAGTGCGCGGACCGGGCCACTCGGCAGGTCGACCACGATCTGGGCGACCCCGTCGGGGACCTGGCCCCACTCCAGCCCGACTCCGAACTTCCCGGTGGCGGGGACCCCGCCGCGGCTGTAGTCGTAGTGATCGGCCTCGTCGTACATGTGGCACCACGCGACGACGTTGTCGCCGGGGGAGACCAGCAGAGCGGTGAAGTCGATCCCGGTTCCGGTCTTCAGGGCGACCTTCCAGTCCGGGGTGATCTTGCCGGCGTCGTGGGTCCGCGAGTCCTGACCCGGCAGGACGCCCTCCTTGAGGTAGGCGCCGTCCGGCTTCTTGCACCGGGTCCGGATCGAGTCGTCACTGACCGGACTGACCGGCGGCGCCGGCCGCAGCGGCTTGCCGGTGGCCGGGTCCTCGGTGAGCACGACCTGCGGCGTGATCGGTGCCGCGAGCTCGATCTTCCGGTCCGCCGGAACGGCCGGTTGCGATGGCAGCTCCACCGGCTGGTACTTCCAGTCGTAGATCCGGCGGCCGTCGGCGTCGTACGCCCTGATCCGCTGGAGCGTCGGTTCGGGCCGGCGTGCCTGGCCCGAAGCGTCGGGCGACGGCCGGTGGAACTGCTCCCAATCGGGGTAGCCGAGTGTGAAGAACCCGTCGGGGCCGACCAGCGCCTGCCGCGGTGCCTGCTCGTCGACGAAGTTCACCAGGACCCTGGCGACGCCGTTCGCCGGGATCCGGACCTTCGCCGCGACGGCCTGCGGCTCGCCGTCCGAACCGCTGGGAACCTTGCCGAGCGTCCCGAAGCTCTCCGTCGTGCTGTAGCGCCCGTTGGTCTTCGGCCGCTGTGGGCCCTCCATGGTGCAGGTGGACACGATCGACTGGTCGGGCGCCAGGAACAGCGCCTGCAGACGGTTCTGGTCGCCGCTCTTCACGAGGACCTTCCAGCGGGCGTTGATCGGTCCCGCCTTGTCGAAGTTGTTCGAGCCGCGCTCCTGGTTGGCCTGGACGTACTCGTTGTCGTACAGCTTGCAACGCTGCAGGACCTCGGCGTCCGACAGCGGGCTGACCGGCGGCGGCGCCATGGCCGGCCGGCCGGACTCGTTGTCGACGACCTGTCCGGTCTTCGAGTCGACGGTGATGGTCTGGTTCTTCGGGTCCCCGGCCGGGTCCGCGGAGTCGTTCACGGTGCTCGACCAGGCGGCGACGCCGCCGATGATCGCCGCAGTGGTGAGGACGGCGGTGGACGCGACGGCGATCCGGCCGCGGCGGACCGAACGGCGGCCGCGGGCGAGGATGGCGTCGATGTCGGTGTGCAGTGGCCGGTCGGTGTCGTCGGCCGCGGCCGCCAGCAGACGTTCGATGTCGTTGCTCACGAGGCGCTCCTTTCGGTCAGCAGGAGGAGTTCGCGCAGCCGGCTGAGGCCGCGCGAGGTCTGGCTCTTCACGCCGCCGGCGCTGATGCCGAGGATGTCGGCGGTCCGCTCGACGGGGAGGTCGTCGTAGTAGCGCAGTACGACGCAGGCTCGCTGGCTCGGTGGCAGCTGGGCGAGCGCGTCGACGACCAGCATCCGGTTGTCGACCTTGCCGAAAACGTCCGGCAGCACCAGTGCCGACTCATCGGCCTCGTCCGACCGTTCCCGGCGCCACGGCTTGCGGGACTGGTCGAGGACCGCGGTGACCACACAGCGGTGCGCGTAGCTCTTCAGGCCCTCGCTCCGGTCGATCCGGTTCCACCGGCGGTACACCTTCACCAGGGCGTCCTGGGCCGCGTCCTCGGCGCGGTGCCAGTCGCCGCACATCAGGTACGCCGTACGCCGTAGCGGGCGGATCACATTCGCCGCGAACTCGGTGAACTCGGCGTCGTTGCGTGCTCTCATGCCCCTCCTCTCGGGTGTCGCCGAAGGAACGCAACCGGTGGGCCGCCAGGTTGCACCGCCGCGTAACGCACTTCGCATGGTCTCAGTTGGAGGTTCGGTCCCGAGGGTCTTTGACAACGGTGGGAGGATGCCTTCATGGCGATGACTGCACAGGTGAAGTCCGAACTGACCAGCATCCAGGTCACGAAACCCTGTTGCCGCAAGGCCGAGGTGTCGTCCGTGCTGCGCTTCGCGGGCGGGTTGCACCTGGTGTCGGGGCGGATCGTCGTCGAGGCGGAGCTGGACAGCGGGGCCGCGGCCCGGCGGCTGCGCAAGGACATCGCCGAGATCTTCGGGCACCCGTCGGACGTGGTGGTGATCTCCCCGTCCGGTATCCGGAAGCAGACCAAGTACGTCGTGCGCGTCGTCCGGGACGGTGACGCGCTGGCCCGGCAGACCGGCCTGGTCGACAACCGCGGCCGCCCGGTCCGGGGTCTGCCGCCGGCGGTCGTTTCGGGCGCTTCCTGTGACGCGGTGGCGGCCTGGCGGGGCGCGTTCCTGGCGCACGGCTCGCTGACCGAGCCGGGGCGCTCGTCGTCCCTCGAGGTGACGTGCCCGGGGCCGGAGGCGGCGCTGGCGCTGGTCGGCGCGGCCCGGCGGCTCGGGATCGGTTCGAAGGCCCGTGAGGTGCGCAACGTCGACCGCGTGGTGATCCGCGACGGCGACGCGATCGGCGCGCTGCTGACCAGGCTGGGTGCGCACGAGTCCGTGCTGGCCTGGGAGGAGCGCCGGATGCGCCGCGAGGTCCGCGCGACCGCGAACCGGCTGGCGAACTTCGACGACGCGAACCTGCGCCGCTCCGCGCGGGCGGCAGTGGCCGCCGGCGCGCGGGTCGAGCGTGCGCTGGAGATTCTCGGCGACGACGTGCCGGACCACCTGCAGGTCGCCGGCAAGCTGCGGCTGGAGCACAAGCAGGCCAGCCTGGAGGAGCTCGGGCAGCTGCACGAGCCGGCGCTGACCAAGGACGCGGTGGCCGGCCGGATCCGCCGCCTGCTCGCGATGGCCGACAAGCGCGCGGCCGACCTCGGCATCCCGAACACCGAGGCCAACCTCACCCCGGAGATGCTCGACCCGGCCTGACCGGATCGTTACCGATCAAGCGCCACGCCGCTCGGGCCCCGTTGGTTGGATGGCCGGAGCGGGGGTTTCCATCACGACAACGATCGGAGACCGATGGGCGACGCGAACGAGGACGAGCCGGCCACGGGGGACAAGCAGCAGAGCAACCTGTTCGCCGAGTCCCCGGTAGTGGCCGGCTGGCCGGACAACGCGGTGCGACCGGCGCCCGGCCTGAAGGAGAAGGTGGCCGCCGCAGCGCGCATCGGCGATGCCGGCGACGCCGCTGAGGAGAAGGCCTTCGGGCGCTGAGAGTCGAGCAGCGGCTCTGGATCGCGTCCAGGGCCGCTGTTGCCGTTGAAACCCTGTTGCAGCTGGTCTGGTTCGGAAGGCAACGGTTTGCGGGGTGGTCTGGTGTGGACACTACCAGTGGGCCGAGTGGGCTCTTGGGCTAGTGTTTCGGGTGTAGCGGCAGTGCTCAAAGCTAGACCTGAGGAGACGCAGTCCCGTGACCGTACGCGTAGGTATCAACGGCTTCGGCCGGATCGGCCGTAACTTCTTCCGCGCCGTGCAGGCGTCCGGTGCCGACATCGAGGTCGTCGCCGTCAACGACTTGACCGACAACCAGACCCTCGCTCACCTGCTGAAGTACGACTCGATCCTGGGCCGCTTCCCCGGTGAGGTCTCCGCGACCGACGACGACATCACCGTCGCCGGCCAGAGCATCAAGGCGTTCGCCGAGCGGGACCCGGCCAACCTGAAGTGGTCCGACGTCGGCGCCGACGTGGTGATCGAGTCGACCGGTTTCTTCACCGACGCCACCAAGGCCAAGACGCACGCCGACAACGGCGCCAAGAAGGTCATCATCTCCGCCCCGGCGAAGAACGAGGACCTGACCGTGGTGATGGGCGTGAACCACGACCTGTACGACGCCGAGAAGCACACCGTGATCTCGAACGCGTCCTGCACCACCAACTGCATCGCCCCGCTGGCCAAGGTCCTGCACGACGCGTTCACGATCGAGCGGGGTCTGATGACCACGATCCACGCGTACACCCAGGACCAGAACCTGCAGGACGCGCCGCACAAGGACCTGCGCCGCGCCCGCGCCGCCGCGCTGAACATCGTCCCGACGTCGACCGGCGCCGCGAAGGCGATCGGCCTGGTGCTGCCGGAGCTGAAGGGCAAGCTGGACGGCTACGCGCTGCGGGTCCCGGTCCCGACCGGTTCGGCCACCGACCTGACCGTCACCGTCGGCCGCGAGGTCACCGTCGACGAGGTCAAGGACGCCTACAAGGCGGCCGCCGCCGAGGGCTCGCTGAAGGGCTACCTGACCTACACCGAGGACGAGATCGTCTCCGCCGACATCGTCACCGACCCGGCCTCCTGCATCTTCGACGCGGGCCTGACCAAGGTGATCGGCAACCAGGTCAAGGTCGTCGGCTGGTACGACAACGAGTGGGGCTACTCGAACCGCCTCGTCGACCTGGTCAAGCACGTCGGCGCCTCGCTCTGACACCTTCACTGTCGACAGCCTGCGTCCGGGCCACCCCGGACGCAGGCTGATCCCTGAGCCGCAAGGATTGCTGAACTGTGAAGACCATCGAAGACCTCGGGGACGTGGCCGGCCTGCGCGTGCTGGTGCGCTCCGACCTGAACGTGCCGATCAAGGACGAGACGATCGGCGACGACGGCCGGATCCGGGCCAGCCTGCCGACCCTGGTGAAGCTGGCCAAGGCCGGCGCCAAGGTGATCGTCACCGCGCACCTGGGCCGCCCCAAGGGCAAGCCGAACCCGGAGTTCACGCTGGCCCCGGTGGCCAAGCGGCTCGGCGAGCTGCTGCAGCCCGAGGGCATCAAGGTGCACTTCGCCGGCGACGTCACCGGCGACAGCGCGCAGTCCGCCGTACAGGAGCTGGACGAGGGTGAGGTCCTGCTGCTCGAGAACGTGCGGTTCGACGCGCGGGAGGAAAGCAAGGACGATGCCGAGCGCGACCAGCTGGCCGACGAGCTCGCCGCGCTGGCCGATGTGTTCGTCAGCGACGGCTTCGGCGTGGTGCACCGCAAGCAGGCCAGCGTGTACGACGTGGCGCGCAAGCTGCCGCACGCCGCCGGCGGCCTGGTGCTCGCCGAGGTCGACGTACTGAAGAAGCTGACCGAGGAGCCGGCCCGTCCGTACGTCGTCGTGCTCGGCGGCGCGAAGGTGTCGGACAAGCTCGCGGTGATCGACAACCTGCTGGCCAAGGCCGACAAGCTGCTGATCGGCGGCGGGATGGTCTTCACCTTCCTGAAGGCGCAGGGGCACGAGGTCGGCAAGAGCCTGCTCGAGGAAGACCAGCTGGACACGGTCAAGGGCTACCTGGAGACCGCGAAGGCCAAGGGCGTCGAGATCGTGCTGCCGACCGACATCGTGGTCGCGCCCGAGTTCAAGGCCGACGCCCCGGCGACGGTCGTGGCCGCGGACGCGATCCCGGCCGACCAGCTCGGCCTGGACATCGGCCCCGAGTCCGGCAAGGCGTTCGCCGCCGAGGTCGCGGCCGCCAAGACGGTGTTCTGGAACGGCCCGATGGGCGTCTTCGAGATGGCCGCCTTCGCCGGCGGAACCAAGGCCGTCGCGCAGGCGTTGACCGAGGTGGACGGCCTCAGTGTGGTCGGCGGCGGTGACTCGGCCGCGGCGGTGCGCCAGCTGGGCTTCGCCGACGACGCGTTCGGGCACATCTCCACCGGTGGTGGGGCGTCGCTGGAATACCTGGAGGGCAAGGAGCTCCCGGGTCTCGCCGTACTGGAAGAGGACTGACACCCCATGGCTGACAGCGCAGCTGCCCGTACGCCGTTGATGGCGGGCAACTGGAAGATGAACATCAACCACGTCGAGGCTGTGCACCTGGTGCAGAAGCTGTCCTGGACGCTGCAGGACAAGAAGCACGACTTCGAGCGGGTCGAGGTGGCGGTGCTGCCGCCGTTCACCGACCTGCGCAGCGTCCAGACGCTGATCGACGGCGACCGGATGAAGATCAGGTACGGCGCCCAGGACGTGTCGAAGTACGACGCGGGCGCCTACACCGGCGAGATCTCGGCGGCGATGCTGGCCAAGCTCGGCTGCACCTACGTGCTGACCGGGCACTCCGAGCGGCGCCAGTACCACGGCGAGGACGACGCGCTGGTCAACGCAAAGACGACCAAGGCGCTCGAGGCCGGGCTGACCCCGATCGTCTGCGTCGGCGAGGGGCTCGACGTCCGCAAGGCCGGCGAGCACGTCGAGCACACGCTGGCCCAGGTGGACGGCGCGCTGGCCGGGCTGAAGCAGGACGACGTCCGCAAGCTCGTCCTGGCCTACGAGCCGGTCTGGGCGATCGGCACCGGCGAGGTGGCCACGCCGGAGGACGCGCAGGAGGTCATCGCGGCCATCCGGGGCCGGATCGAGGAGACGATCTCACCGTCGGTCGCCGACTCGGTACGGATTCTTTACGGGGGGTCGGTGAAGATGGCCAGCGCAGGTGGCATCATGGCCCAACCGGACGTGGACGGCTGCCTGGTCGGAGGTGCGAGCCTTCAGGTGGACGAGTTCGCCGGAATCTGCCGTTACCTGGACCTTCAGTTAGGCTACTCCTCGTGATTCTCGCTTTTTCGATCGTCGTGATCGTCTGCAGCCTCATCCTCACGATGCTCGTGCTGCTGCACAAAGGCCGCGGTGGCGGTCTGTCGGACCTGTTCGGTGGCGGGGTGTCGTCCAGCCTGGGCGGCTCGTCGGTCGCCGAGCGCAACCTGGACCGGATCACGATCGGTGTCGGTCTGATCTGGTTCGCTGCCATCGTCGCCCTCGGCCTGCTCTACAAGCTCGGCTGAGGGGAGTAGGTTCCCGTGGCTGGTGGTGGCAGTGCGATTCGTGGCAGCCGGGTCGGCGCAGGCCCGATGGGCGAGGCGGAGCGCGGCGACACCGCGCCCCGGCAGCGCATCGTGTTCTTCTGCGCGAACGGGCACGAGACCGCGACCGTGTTCGCGGTCGAGGCGTCCATCCCGGAGGCGTGGGACTGTCCACGGTGCGGTCTGCCGACCAGCACCGATGTGAACAACCCGCCCCCGCCCCCGAAGATCGAGCCTTACAAGACCCACCTGGCTTACGTGAAGGAACGACGCAGCGAGCAGGAGGCCCAGGAAATCCTCGAAGAGGCCCTGGAAAAACTCCGAGCCCGCCGCGCCCGCGGCGAAGTCATCTTCTGAGCTTTGCACCGGCAGCCCGGACCGATCGTGGTCCGGGCTGCCGGTGTTTCAGGACCGCTTGGCGAACAGCTGGTTGAGTTCGGCCTGGGGGATTTGGTGGGTGGCGAAGGTGGTTGTGCCGGTGGTGAGGAGTTCTTGGGCGGCTTGGCGGACCAGGCCCAGTGCGGCTCGGGCGATGCTGCCGCCGAGGCTGACTCGGGTGACGCCGGCGGATCGGAGGGCTGGGACGGTGAGGGTGGAGGCGCCTAGGCCCAGGACCACGTTGAGGGGGCCGGACAGCTCTTTGACGAGCGTGCGGATCGAGTCGAGGTCGTTGACGCCGGGGACGTAGAGGCAGTCGGCGCCGGCCTCGTGGAAGCGGTTGGCGCGGTCGATCGAGTCCTGCAGCGAGGTCGGCGTACGCAGCAGCTGGCCGTCCGTGCGCGCGGTCAGGACGAAGTCGGGGCCGGCCGCCTCGCGAGCGGCGATGATCCGGTCCACGGACAGCTCGACGTCGTACAGCTCGTGCCCGTCGTAGTCCTCGATGTTCCCGCCGGCCAGGCCCGCCTCGCGCGCCAGCCGGATCGTCTCCGCGACCTTCTCCGGCGCCGCGCCGTACCCGTCCTCGAGGTCGCCGTTCACCGGTACGGCGCTCGCCGCGGTGATCTCCCGGACCCGCGCGAACATGTCCTCCCGCGACACCGCCGGCGCACCGTCCGGCAGCGTGTGGTCACCCTTGCCGAGCGAGAACGCGATCCCGGCACTCGTGGTCGCGATCGCCGGGAACCCGGCATCGGCCAGCACCACCGCACTCCCGGCGTCCCAGGCGTTCGGCATCACGAAGAACCCGTTGTGCAGCTCGCGAAAAGTCATACCGCCATCCTCGCAGCCGCACGCTTCGGCCCCCGCCGAAGTCAGGTGCGCGGGGCGCGGATGCTGCTCGGGATCTCGCCCGCGGACGCCTCGTCGAGGAGCCAGAGGGTGCGGTTCAGGCCTTGGACGCCGGCGGCGGGGATCTGCAGCCGGCCGGTGCCGGCCAGGGCCAGGCGGACGGCTTTCGCCTTGTCGTCGCCGGAAACCACGAACCAGACCTCGTGCGCCCGGTTCAGGGCCGGGAAGGTCAGGGAGATGCGGGTCGGCGGGGGCTTGGGGGAGCCGTGGACGGCGATGGCCGCGGTGTCCTCGGAGTACAGCCCGGCGTGCTCCGGGAAGAGCGACGCGACGTGGCCGTCCGGGCCGACCCCCAGCAGGAGTACGTCGAAGGTCGGTACGCCGTCCCGATCGCCGGCGCCCACCGCCTTGGCCAGCTCGGCTGCGTAGGCGGCCGCGGCCGCCTCAGCGCCCTGACCGGTGTCGGCAGGCATGACATGAACCCGGGCCGGGTCCACGTCCACGTGGTCGAGCAGGGCCTCGCGGGCCTGGGTCTCGTTGCGGTCGGGGTCGCCGTCCGGCAGGAACCGCTCGTCACCCCACCAGAACTCCACCCGGCGCCAGTCGATCGCGCTGCGGGCCGGCGACTCGGCGACGGCCCGGTAGACGACCGAGGCGACCCGGCCGCCGGTCAGCACGACCTGGGCGACCCGGCCGCTGCTCTGCACGTCGACGAGCCGGGTGATGAGCCGGGCCGCGACGGCGTGGGCCAGGCCCTCGGCGTCGCGGTTGACCAGGATCGACGGGGAGCTCATGACCGCCCCGCCACCCGCTTGCCCGTGCTCTTCTTCGCCGCCGTCTTCTTGGCCGCGGCCTTCGTCGACGTGGATGTCTTCCGCGCCGCGGACTTCTTCACAGCCGCAGACTTCCGCGCAGCGGTCGACTTCCGGGCGGCCGTGGTCTTCTTCGCGGCGGCCGTCTTCCGGACGGCCTTCTCCTTCGTAGCCGCTGGCGTCGGCGCGTCCGCGGCCGCCGTACGCGTGGCCGCCTTCGACGCCGCGGTCTGGGCCGAACGGCGATCCTCCGCGCTCACCTTCTTCGCGTCGGCCGGCATCTTCTCCCGCTCGACCATGCACGCCAGCGCCTGCGCGTACACGTCGTCCGGGTCGAGCCGCCGCAACTCCTCGCTCAACAGCTCGGACGTCGTACGGCGCTTCAGAGCCACCGGCCGGTCTGGAGCGCCGGGCACGCTGAACGTCGCGACCGCGCCGTCCGGCCGGGTCAGCGAGATCGGACCGGTCGGCGTGAACAGCCGGGCCGCTGTGATGCCCGGCCCGCGCGAGACCTTCTGCTCGACCGTGACGCCCAGCCGGTGCTGCAGCCAGGCGGCGAGCAGGTCCGCGCTCGGGTTGCCCTTGGCCGAGGTGATCTCGGCCCCGGTCACCTTCGTCGGGTACTGGTCGAGAGCCGCCGCGAGCAGCGCGCGCCACGGCGTCAGCCGCGTCCAGGCGAAGTCGGTGTCGCCGGGTTCGTACCCTTCGGCCCGGGCCGAGAAGTCGACCGATGCCCGCCGGGTCGCGGCCGCGTCGCTCACCCGGCGCCGGCCGAGCCGCCCCAACGGGTCCTCGGCCGGAACCTTCGGCCCGCCGCCCGGCCACCACACGATGACGGGGGAGTCGGGCAGCAGCAGGGGAGTGATGACGGACTCGGGCACCTTGGCCAGCTCGCCGTGCAGCCGCAGCAGCACTGCCTCGCCCGGAATGCCTTCCCCGACACGTACCTCGGCGTCCAGGCCCGACGCACCGCGGCCGGGCCGCAGGATCGCCACCAGCACCCGGGACGGGTGCTCGCGGCCCGCTTCGTTCGCGGCCTTCATCGCGTCGTGGTGGGACGCCTCGTCGACGACGACCACGATCGTGCCGACCATGCCCATGGCCGGTGAGCCCGCGTTCCGGCGGGCCTTCAGCAGCGCCGAGGCGATCTCGCTCGACGTCGTGCCGGTCAGGTCGATGATCATGGCCGCCTCCAGGCGCGTCCGTCGCGGGCGAGCATCTCGTGCGCGGAGTCCGGGCCCCAACTGCCGGACTCGTACTGCTCCGGCTTGCCGTGCCCGGCCCAGTAGTCGATCACCGGGTCGAGGATCTTCCAGCCCAGCTCGACCTCGGTGTGCTGCGGGAACAGCGGCGGGTCGCCGAGCAGTACGTCGAGGATCAGCCGCTCGTACGCCTCGGGGGAGGATTCGGTGAAGGAGCCGCCGTACGCGAAGTCCATGTTCACGTCGCGGATCTCCATCGAGGTGCCCGGCACCTTGGCGCCGAAGCGCATCGTGATGCCCTCGTCCGGCTGGATCCGCAGCACCAGCGCGTTCTGGCCGAGCTCTTCGGTCTCGGTCTTGGTGAACGGCAGGTGCGGCGCGCGCTTGAACATCACCGCGACCTCGGTGACCCGGCGGCCGAGCCGCTTGCCGGTGCGCAGGTAGAACGGGACGCCGGCCCAGCGCCGGGTGTCGACGTCCACCCGCAGCGCGGCGAAGGTCTCGGTCGCGGAGTCCGGCGGGATGGCGTCCTCCTGCAGGTAGCCCTTGACCTTCACACCGCCGGCCCAGCCGGGGGCGTACTGGCCGCGGGCCGTGTGCAGGTCGAGGCGCTCCGGCAGCTTCACCGCGGCGAGCACCTTCTTCTTCTCCTGGCGCAGCGACCAGGCGTCGAAGCTGACCGGCTCCTCCATCGCGACCAGCGCGAGCAGTTGGAGCAGGTGGTTCTGGATCACGTCCCGAGCCGCGCCGATGCCGTCGTAGTACCCGGCCCGGCCGCCGATGCCGATGTCCTCGGCCATCGTGATCTGCACGTGGTCGACGTAGTGGCTGTTCCAGACCGGCTCGAACATGGCGTTGGCGAACCGCAGCGCCAACATGTTCTGCACGGTCTCCTTGCCCAGGTAGTGATCGATCCGGAACACCGCCTCGGGCGGGAAGACCGACTCGACCACGTGGTTCAGCTCTCGTGCGCTCTTCAGGTCGTGGCCGAACGGCTTCTCGATCACCACCCGCCGCCACGATCCGGGGACCTCGTCGGTCAGCCCGTGCTCGGACAGCTGCTGCACGACCTGCGGGAACAGGCCGGGCGGGATGGACAGGTAGAAGGCGTGGTTGCCACCGGTGCCGCGGGTGAGGTCCAGCTCGTCCACGGTCTCCCGCAGCCGCTTGAACGCCTCGTCGTCGGTCAGGTCACCCGGCACGAACCGGAAGCCCTCGGCCAGCTGCTGCCAGACCTCTTCCCGGAACGGCGTCCGGGCGTGCTCCTTGACCGAGTCGTGCACGATCTGGGCGAAGTCCTGGTTGGTGTAGTCGCGCCGGGCGAACCCGACCAGGGCGAAGCCCGGGGGCAGCAGCCCCCGGTTCGCCAGGTCGTAGACGGCCGGCATCAGCTTCTTGCGGGCCAGGTCGCCGGTGACACCGAAGATCACCAGGCTGCAGGGCCCGGCGATCCGCGGCAGCCGCCGGTCCTGCGGGTCCCGCAGCGGGTTGACCGGTCCGGTCAGCTCTTCGTCGAGCTCAGCGGTCATCAGCCGCTTTCCTCCGAGATCAGTTGTCGAACGTCAGTTGTCGAACAGGGACTTGAGCTGCTGTACGCCGCTCGTCGGGCCGGTCAGGTGGAGCCGCAGCACCGGCCGGCCGCGCTCGGCGAGCACCTTGGCGTCACCCGCGGCCTGGGCCGCGATCAGTCCGCCGAAGGTGAACGGCCGGTCCGGGATCTCCACGTCGTTCGGCGGCGTCGCGGTGATCTGCAGGAACACGCCCTCCGGGTGGCCGCCCTTGTGGTACTGGCCGGTCGAGTGCAGGAACCGCGGACCCCAGCCGAAGGTCACCGGCCGACCGGTCTGCGTCGCCAGCTCCGCGCGGATCGAGGCCAAGCCGGCGTCGCGCTCGGAGTCCAGGTACGCCATCACGGCCAGGTAGCCCTTGTCGTCGAGCTGGCTGAGCAGTGCGTTGATCGCGCCCTTGAGCGAGTCCACACCGTCCAGCAGCCCCTCGGACCCACGCACCTCGACAGAGCCGTCGGTGAACGCCGCCGGCTCCGGCTCGGGCTGTGCGTCCAGCAGGCCACGAGCAGCCGCCTTCGCGCTCTCGACGTCCGGCTGGTCGAACGGGTTGATCCCCAGCAGGTAGCCGGCGACCGCGGTCGCGACCTCCCACAGCAGGAACTGCCCACCGAGCGAACCGGTGGTCACGACCGTCGGTGTGCCGGAGGCGACGCTGGCCGCGCTGCTGTCGGCCGCGAGCACGGCGTGCACGAGATCGCCCGCACCGCTGTGGAGCTCCGGTGCGTCGAGGCTCTCGACGGCGACGGGCAGTACGCCGGTGCCGTTCTTGCCGGTGCTCTCGGCGATGAGCTGCTCGGCCCAGTCCGGGAACCCGACGATCGACGAGCCGCCGGAGGCGATGATCGCCTTGTCCCGGCCCGGGCTCGCGGCGAGCACCGCACCGAGGACGAGCGCCGGGTTCGACGCGTCGTCGGCCCGCAGCGCCGGGGCCACCTCCGCGGCCTGGTCGAGCAGCTCGGCCACGTCCGCGCCGGCCAGCGCCGACGGGACCAGCCCGAAGGCGGTCAGCGCGCTGTAGCGGCCGCCGACGTTCGGGTCGGCGAGGAACGTCTTGCGGTAGCCCTCGTCCGCCGCCAGCTTCTCGAACGGCGAACCCGGATCGGTCACCACCACGATCCGGCCGGCCGGATCGATGCCCGCGTCGGCGAACGCCTTGACGAACGCCCGCCGGTGGCTGTCGGTCTCGACCGTGCCACCCGACTTGCTCGACACCACGACGACCGTCTTCTGCAGGTCGCCGGCCAGAGCCCGGCCGACCACGCTCGGGTCGGTCGAGTCCAGGACGACGAGCTCCACGCCGGCGGTCCGGGTGATCACCTCGGGGGCCAGCGACGAGCCGCCCATCCCGGACAGCACGATCCGGTCCAGGCCCTCGGCCCGGAGGTCGGCCTGCAGGGCCTCGATCTCGGCCAGCAGCGGGCGCGACGACTCGTACAGGTCGACCCAGTTCAGCCGGATCGCCGACTCCGACTCGGCCTCCGGACCCCAGGTGGTGGCGTCCTTGGCCGCGATCCGGGACGCGATCTTCTCGTCGACGAGCCGGTCGACGACCTCGCGCCAGCCTTCGCCGTACGCGTTGACAGTGAGGTTCTCGGTCACTTGGCCGCACCCTTCAGGGCGGCGGTGACGGTGTCCTGGAGTTCGGACCACGACGCGTCGAACTTCGCGACCCCCTCGTCCTCGAGCACCTGGACGACCTCGTCGTACGAGATGCCCAGCTGCTCCAGGTCGTCGATCACCTTGCGGTCGGCGGCGTAGTCGCCGCGGACCGTGTCACCGGTCACCTCGCTGTGCTCGGCGACCGCCTTGATGGTTGCCTCCGGCATGGTGTTGACCACACCCCGGGTGACCAGGTTGTCGACGTACAGGGTCGGCGGGTACGCCGGGTCCTTCACGCCGGTGGACGCCCACAGCGGGCGCTGCGGCTTGGCGCCGGCGGTCTCGAGCTCGCGCCAGCGGTCGGACGCGAAGATCTCCTCGTACGCCTCGAACGCGAGCCGGGCGTTGGCGATCGCGGCCTTGCCCTTGAGCGCCTTCGCCTCGTCGGTGCCGATGGCATCCAGCCGCTTGTCCACCTCGGTGTCCACCCGGCTGACGAAGAAGGACGCGACGCTGGCCAGCTTGGTCACGTCGTGGCCGTTCTCGACCGCCTTCTCCAGGCCGCTCAGGAACGCGTCCGCGACCGCCTTGTAGCGCTCCAGGGAGAAGATCAGGGTCACGTTCACGCTGATCCCGGCGGCCAGCGTCTCGGTGATCGCCGGCAGGCCCTCCTTGGTGGCCGGGATCTTCACGAACACGTTGTCCCGGCCGACGGTCTCCCACAGCTCCTTGGCCTGGGCGATCGTCTTCTCGGTCTCCCGGGCCAGGCCGGGCTCGACCTCGATCGAGACCCGGCCGTCGACGGTGTCGGTGTCGTCGTACACCGGCTTGAACAGGTCAGCGGCGTCCCGGACGTCGTCGGTGGTGATCACCCGGATCGCCTCGTCGGTGGAGACCCCCTCGGCGGCCAGCCGGGACACCTGCTCGGCGTACGCGTCCGCGTCCGCGATCGCCTTGGCGAAGATCGTCGGGTTCGTGGTCACGCCGCTCACGTGGGCGTCCTGGATCAGGGCCGCCAGGCTGCCGCTGGTCAGCCGCTGCCGGGAGAGGTCGTCGAGCCAGATGGAGACACCCGCGTCGGCGAGTGCTTTCAAGCGATCGTTCATGTCCGAAGCCTCCGGATGTTCTGTTGTGGTGTGTCAGTTGCGCTCGTTGGTGGCGTCGGCGTTCGGGTCGGCGCTCACCGCCGGGTCGTCGCCGGGGCCGATTCCGCCGGCCGGGCGACGCCCTGCCGGTACCCCGGAGCCGCCGAGTTCCGCGGCGGCGGCGATGCTGTCCTTGGCGGCCTGGACGACGGCGGCGGCGGTGATGCCGAACTCGTCGTACAGGACCTTGTAGTCGGCGGAGGCGCCGAAGTGCTCCAGGCTCACGCTGCGCCCGGCGTCACCGACGACCTCGCGCCAGCCGAGCGCGATCCCGGCCTCGACCGAGACCCGGGCCCGGACCTGCGGCGGGATGACGGCGTCGCGGTAGGCGTCGTCCTGCTCGTCGAACCACTCGCGCGACACCATCGACACGACCCGGGCCTTGATGCCCTGCTCGGCCAGCGTGTTCCGGGCCTCGACGGCCAGCTGGACCTCGGAGCCGGTGCCGATCAGCACCACGTCCGGCGTCCCGTCGGTGTCGAGCAGCGTGTAACCGCCCTTGTGCACGTTCTCGGTGCCGGCGAAGCCGTCGGCGCCGCGCGGGAAGACCGGGACGTTCTGCCGGGTCAGCGCCAGGCCGGCCGGGCGGTCCTTGTGCTGCAGGATCGCGGCCCACGCGGCCGCCGTCTCGTTCGCGTCCGCCGGGCGTACGACGTCCAGGCCCGGGATGGCCCGCAGCGCCGCCAGGTGCTCGATCGGCTGGTGCGTCGGGCCGTCCTCCCCGAGGCCGATCGAGTCGTGCGTCCACACGTAGGTGACCGGCAGCTTCATCAGCGCGGCCAGCCGGACCGCCGGGCGCATGTAGTCGCTGAAGACCAGGAACGTGCCGCCGTACGGGCGGGTGCCGCCGTGCAGCGCGATGCCGTTCAGGACCGAGCCCATGCCGTGCTCGCGGATGCCGAAGTGCAGCACCCGGCCGTACTCGTCGCCCTGGAACTCCTTGGTGGAGAACTCGGCCGGCACGAACGACGGCTGGCCCTTCGGGGTGGTGTTGTTCGAGCCGGCGAGGTCGGCCGAACCGCCCCACAGCTCGGGCAGCTCGGGCGCCAGCTTGGTCAGCACCTCACCGGAGGCGGCCCGGGTGGCGACACCCTTGGCGTCCGCGTCCCAGCTCGGCAGCGCGTCCTGCCAGCCGGCCGGCAGGTCCCGCTTGCCCAGCCGGGCGAACAGCTCGGCCCGCTCCGGCGCCGCGGCCTTCCAGGCCTCGAACTTGGTGTTCCACTCGTCCTCGAGGGCCTGGCCGCGCTCCAGCGCCTTGCGGGTGTGCGCGATCACGTCGTCGGCCACGTCGAAGGACTTCTCCGGGTCCCAGCCGAGCACCTGCTTGGTCGCGGCGACCTCGTCGGCGCCGAGCGCCGAGCCGTGGATCTTGCCGGTGTTCTGCTTGTTCGGGGCCGGCCAGCCGATGATCGTGTGCAGCCGGATGAAGCTCGGCTTGTCGGTGACCGCCGCGGCCGCCTCCAGGGCGTCGTACAGGGCCTGGACGTCCTCCTCGTAGCCGGTCCCGCCGTTGGTCCAGTCGACGGTCTGGACGTGCCAGCCGTACGCCTCGTAGCGCAGCGCCACGTCCTCGGAGAACGCGATGTCGGTGTCGTCCTCGATGGAGATCTTGTTGGCGTCGTAGATCACCGTCAGGTTGCCGAGCTTCTGGTGCCCGGCCAGCGAGGAGGCCTCGGACGAGACGCCTTCCTCGAGGTCGCCGTCGGAGGCGATCACGTAGATCTGGTGGTCGAACAGGCTGTCGCCCTTGGCGGTCTCGGGGTCGAACAGGCCGCGCTCACGGCGGGCCGCCATCGCCATCCCGACCGCGTTGCCGACACCCTGGCCGAGCGGGCCGGTGGTGGTCTCGACACCCTTGGTGTGGCCGTGCTCCGGGTGGCCCGGAGTCAGGCTGCCCCAGGTGCGCAGCGCCTTCAGGTCGTCCAGCTCCAGGCCGAAGCCGGCCAGGTACAGCTGGATGTACAGCGTGAGGCTGGAGTGACCGGCCGACAGCACGAACCGGTCCCGCCCGGCCCACTCCGGGTTCGCCGGGTTGTGCCGCATCACCTTCTGGAACAGCAGGTACGCCGCGGGCGCCAGGCTCATCGCCGTACCGGGGTGGCCGTTGCCGACCTTCTCGACCGCGTCCATCGCAAGCACCCGCACGGTGTCGACCGCGCGCTGGTCGAGCTCGGTCCATTCAAGCTTGGGGCTGGTCTTCTCCGTCACGCCGGCGGCGCTCCTCTCATGGCTGCGGGCACTCCTGTCGGTCCCCCGCCAGGAGCCTACTCGCCAGCACGTTTCAGGCTTCTCACAGATCACCAACTCGGACATGTACATCCTTGTTCCCGGGGGGTGGTCGAGGACTCCTACGGGGCGTCGTAGACTGTCGAACCGTCAGCGCCGGTCTCCGGCGTCAACCCATCGAGTTCGAGGTGTTCGTGACGGCCGTCGACCCGCGTCCAGCCGCGACGACGTCCTACCCGACGCCGCTGCCGGACAGCGCTGCAGTGCTGAGTCCGTCGGTGCGCGACGTGGTGAAGGCGTACGTCGGGCTGACCAAGCCACGCATCATCGAGCTGCTGCTGATCACCACGGTGCCGGTGATGTTCCTGGCCGCCGGGGGAGTGCCGGAGCTCGGCGTCGTCGCCGCCACCCTGGTCGGCGGCATCCTCGCGGCCGGCAGCGCGAACACGATCAACTGCGTGCTCGACCGCGACATCGACGAGCAGATGCGCCGGACCCGCCGCCGCCCGCTGCCCCGGCACGCGGTCAGCCCGCGCTCGGCGACCGTCTTCGGCGTCGTCCTCGGCGTGCTGGCCACGCTCGAGCTCGGCTTCTTCGTGAACTGGCTGTCGTCGATCCTGGCGCTGACGGCGAACGCCTTCTACGTGTTCGGCTACACGATGGTGCTGAAGCGCCGGACCGTGCAGAACATCGTCTGGGGCGGGATCGCGGGTTGCTTCCCGACCCTGATCGGCTGGACGGCGGTCACCAACGAGCTGGCCTGGACGCCGTTCGTGCTGTTCCTGGTGGTGTTCTTCTGGACGCCGCCGCACACCTGGGCGCTGGCGATGCGGTACCGCGAGGACTACGCGTCGGTCGACGTGCCGATGCTGCCTGTAGTCGCCACTCCGGTCGCCACGGCCCGCCAGATCATGGCGTACTCCGTGGTCATGGTCATCACCTCGATCGCCCTGTGGCCGATCGCCGACACCGGTTTCGTCTACCCGCTGGCCGCGATCGCGCTCGGAATCGTCTTCCTGCGCGAGGCCCGCGCGTTGTTGCTCCGGGCCCACACCGGCGCCGAGGGCGCGGCCCTGCGACCCATGCGCCTGTTCCACTTCTCCAACATCTACCTGGCCCTGCTGTTCATCGCCGCGGCCGTCGATCCGCTGCTGCACTGAGCCTCTGACTCAGCGTCGCCCTGCAGGTGCAGGGAGTTTTCCCGTTGACCTGATCGTGATCTGATGTTGCGATGTCATGGTCTGTGGAGGGGGATCCACGCCTGGGGAGACATAGATGCATGGGGGTTTCGCAGTGGGGGTACGAACACGTATTGCTGCCGTGGCAGCGCTGGCGCTCGCCGGGTCCGTGCTGGTCGCGGCACCAGCCGACGCAGGGAAGAAGTACGGCACCACCATCAAGCCGGTCGTCTCGGGTCTGACCAGTCCGCGGGGGGTGGCCACGTTCGGCGGGAAGATCATCTACAGCGTCGGCGACGGCTCCGTCTACGAAGCCTGGGCCCACAACGGCAAGGTGATCCGCAAGCTCGGCCAGGTGCAGGGCGGATTTCCACCGGCGATCGACACGAACGTCCGGGGTACGACGTACGCCCTGACCGGCGGCGGCGCACCGGCCGAGGAGCTGCCGCCCGGCGCGGCGACGCTCTACCGGCTCCGGCCCGGCAAGGCACCGGTGAAGGTCGCCGACATCGGCAAGTACCAGATCAAGGACAAGGATCCGTACGACCTGGAAGGCAAGCCGACCGACACCAACCCGTACGGGGTGGCGGCGCTCAGGGACGGCACGGTGCTGGTCGCCGACGCCGGGAACAACGACCTGCTGCGGGTCTGGCCGAACGGGACGATCAAGACCGTGGCCCGGTTCAAGCCGCGGGTCGTGCCGGTCCCGACCGGTCTGCCGGCCACGGATCCCGAGGGCAACCCGCTGCCGCCGGCCGGCACGAGGATCCCGAGCGAGGCAGTCACCACGTCGGTCACCGTCGGCTCGGACGGCTACTGGTACGTCGGTGAGCTGCGCGGCTTCCCGGCAACGCCAGGCAAGTCGCAGATCTGGCGGATCAAGCCGGGTTCGTACAACGCCGTCTGTGACCCGGCCAAACCGCACACGGGCAAGTGCACGCGGTACGCCGACGGCTACACGTCGATCGTCGACCTGGCCGGCGGCCCGAAGGGCACGCTCGCGGTGGTCGAGCTGGCGAAGGTGAGCTGGCTCCAGTGGGAGCTGGGAGGCTCTCCGATCGGCTCGCTCTACCTGCAGTACCCGGGCAAGTGGCACAGGGCCGGAGTCAAGAAGGAGCTTGCCCCCGGCAAGCTGACCCTGCCGGGCGGTACGGCGATCAGCCGGTCGGGCAAGGTCTACGTGACGTCACCGCTGTTCGGACCGCCGGGCGCCGTCTACCAGGTGGTGCCGAAACACTGAGAAGCAACCCGGGGCGTCAGGTCTACTCACCGGGCCCGGCGCCCCGGGTCCCACCGCTAGGTGGCTGGTGTGCCGCGTTCGCCGTACACCGCCGTCACCAGAGCGATCAGCACCGCGGCGAAGAACATGTGGATGAGCACCAGCACCCAGGGGAGTCCGGTGAAGTACTGCGTGAAGCCCACGACGCCCTGGAGGAGCTCCATCGCGAGCAACCAGGACGCCAGCTTCCGCAGCGTCCGCGAGGTCGCCGTCACCCGGGTGGCGATCACCAGGGCGATCGAGATCCCGAGCAGCGCGAACACCACGTCCGCGTGCAGCTGACTGATCAGCTCCTCGTTGAATCCGTTCCGCCCGGTCTCGGGATCGCCCGAGTGCGGGCCGGCCCCGGTCACCAAGGTGCCGAGGGCAACGGCCAGCCAGACCGCCACCACACAGGCCGTGGCGAGGGCACGGACCACCGGGGGAGTGTGCGGGTACGGACTCGTCCGTGACCGCCGCATCATCGACACGGTCAGCGTGATGATCACCGGTGACACCAGGAAGTGTGCCGACACGATCCACGGGTTCAGCCCGGTCAGCACGCTGATCCCGCCGATCACCGCCTGCAGCGGGACACCGAGGGCGGCCGCGGTCGCCAGCCGGCGCAGGTCCTTGCGCACCGGGCGGTACCGCATCACCGCCAGCCAGGTGCCGATCGCAACCACCGCGACCACGAAGCCGAGCATCCGGTTGCCGAACTCGATCGCGCCGTGGATGCCGAGCTCCGGGTGCGGCACGTAGGACTCGTCGGTGCACGACGGCCAGGTCGGGCAGCCGAGGCCGGAGCCGGTCAGCCGGACCAGTCCGCCGGTGACCACGATGCCGATGTTCGCCACCACCGACGCCCAGCCCCAGCGCCGTACCACGTCCAGGCTCGGCTCTGGCACCAGTCGCCAGAATCCGGTGACCGGTGTCGTCTCTTGGGGCGGCGTCTCCGTGCTCATCACCGGCACACTCTAAAGAAGCGCTCGTTCAGTCCCATCGGAAGGTCCGGGAGACGAGGTATCCGATGACGGCCGCCCAGAGCGCCAGCGACAGCGCCGCGGCCCAGGGGACGACGCCCTCGATGGTCGAGTTGGCCAGGCCGTTGGCCAGCGCGGCACTCGGCAGCACGCGTACGACGCCCTGCATGCCCGCCGGGTACTCGTCGACCGGTGTGAGCACCGCGCCGCCGACCAGCAGTAGCAGGTAGATCAGGTTCGCCGCGGCCAGCGTCGCCTCGGCGCGCAGTACGCCGGCCATCAGCAGACCGAGCGACGCGAACGCAGCCGTCCCGCACAGGATCATCAGCACGACACCGAAGCCGGCGTTGGGGCCACCGACCGGCCTCCAGCCGAGCGCGAAACCTGCGCCGATCAGCACGACGAGCTGGATCAGCTGGACGGCCAGCACCGCACCGATCTTCCCGGCCAGCAGACCGGTCCGGGACAGGGGAGACGCGCCGAGTCGCTTGATCACGCCGTAGCGCCGCTCGAAGCCGGTCGCGATGGCGAGCGATGTGAAGGACGACGACAGCACCGCGAGGGCGAGCACCCGGGGGACCGCGTCGTCGATCGGTCGCCCGTCACCCAACGGAAGGCGGTTGCCGAGCCCGGTCCCGCCCAGCAGCAACAGCAGGCCGAGCGGGATGACCAGGGCCAGCAGCAGCTGCTCACCGTTGCGGACGAGCAGCTTGAACTCCATCCGGGTGTGCGCGATCACCTTGGTCGGCCACGGCGCGCTTCCGGGCTGCGGTGCGTATGTCGTCATCGTCGTTCCGGCCTGGTGAGCTCGAGGAAGACGTCCTCGAGCGATTTCGTGTGGTGCTCGGTCAGCGCGTCCGGGGTGCCGGAGGCGATCACCTTGCCGGCCGACACCACGTGGACCTGGTCGGACAGCTGCTCGGCCTCGTCCATCGCATGCGTGGTCAGCACGACGGTCACGCCGTCGTCCCGCAGGTCGCGGATCAGCTGCCAGATCTCCCGGCGGCCGTGCGGGTCCAGACCGGTGGTCGGCTCGTCCAGGAACGCGATCTCGGGGCGACCCACGATCGCCAGCGCGAACGACAGCCGTTGCTTCTGCCCACCGGACAACCGCCGGTACGGCGTCTTGCCGCAGGTACCGAGGTCGAGCCGGTCGATCAGCGCCCGGATGTCGAGCGGGTGGGTGTGCAGGGCGGCGACGTACCGGAGCATCTCGACCGCGCGGACGCCGGACCAGGCGCCGCCTTCCTGCAGCATCACGCCGATCCGCGGCATCAGCTCGTCGTGGTCGGCGACCGGGTCCAGCCCGAGCACCCGGACCCGGCCGGAGTCCGGCCGGCGGAAGCCCTCGCAGCTTTCCACGGTGGTGGTCTTGCCGGCGCCGTTGGGCCCGAGCACGGACGTCACGGTGCCGCCGGTTACGGTGAGACTGAGACCGTCGACCGCGGTCTTCTCGCCGTACCGCACGACGAGGTTGTCGATCTCCACCGCGACTGGCACGGAAGAAGTCTAGGACCGGCCCGCGGAGCGCTCGGCCCGGGTTCGGGCGAACCCTCCCGGGCGTGACGCTGGTCACGATGGGCTCCGGCGCCCCGCGTGAGTGCCAGAACCGGTTAGGGGACCCTTATTTGAAGGGTCCCGGGAATTACGCGACACTGATGTTGTGAAAACTCCTGCGACGAACGGACCGGTGCCCACGGGCGCCGCGACGCCGGCCGCGCGGGACGAGTCCACCCGGGACCGGGTCGCCCGCTCGATCCTGACCAACGGTCCGTCCAGCGCCGCGGTGCTCGCGGAGCGCCTGGAGCTGACTCCGGCGGCAGTCCGCCGGCATCTCGACCACCTGCTCGACGAGGGCCTGGTCGAGTCCCGCGAGGAGCGGGTCTACGGCCCGCGCGGCCGCGGCCGCCCCGCGAAGGTCTTCGTGCTGACCGACACCGGCCGGCACGCGTTCCACCAGGCGTACGACGACCTGGCGGCCACCGCGCTGCGATTCATCGCCGAAGCCGGCGGTGACGAGGCGGTCACGGAGTTCGCCCGGCGGCGGGTCGCCGAGGTGGAGAAGCGGTACCGGGAGCTGGTCGACGCGGCTCCCGAGCACCAGAAGGCGGAGGTGCTCGCCCAGGCCCTCACCACGGACGGCTACGCGGCGTCCACGGCGAAGGCCGCGCACGGCGAGCAGCTGTGCCAGCACCACTGCCCGGTCGCGCACGTGGCCGAGCAGTTCCCCCAGCTGTGCGAGGCGGAGACCGAGGTGTTCGCGCGACTCCTCGGCAAGCACGTCCAGCGGCTGGCCACCATCGCCCACGGCGACGGTGTCTGCACGACGCACATCCCCGGTGAACTACCGGTTGCCCCTGTATCCCACGGCGAATCTGCGAGGACTGCACGATGACGCAAACCGCTCACCCCGAACTGGAAGGCCTCGGCAACTACCAGTACGGCTGGGCCGACTCCGACGCCGCCGGCGCGGTCGCACAGCGCGGCCTGAGTGCCGACGTGGTCCGGGGGATCTCCGCGCTGAAGAACGAGCCGGAGTGGATGCTCGACCTGCGGCTGAAGGGCCTGAAGCTCTTCGACCGCAAGCCGATGCCGTCGTGGGGCGCCGACCTGTCCGGAATCGACTTCGACAACATCAAGTACTTCGTCCGGTCGACCGAGAAGCAGGCCACCAGCTGGGAGGACCTGCCGCCGGACATCAAGAACACCTACGACAAGCTCGGCATCCCGGAGGCGGAGAAGCAGCGCCTGGTCGCCGGTGTCGCGGCGCAGTACGAGTCCGAGGTCGTCTACCACCAGATCCGCGAGGACCTGGAGGCCCAGGGCGTCATCTTCCTGGACACCGACACCGGCCTGAAGGAGCACCCGGAGCTGTTCCAGGAGTACTTCGGCTCGGTGATCCCGGTCGGCGACAACAAGTTCGCCGCGCTGAACACCGCGGTCTGGTCCGGCGGCTCGTTCATCTACGTCCCCAAGGGCGTCAAGGTGGACATCCCGCTGCAGGCCTACTTCCGGATCAACACCGAGAACATGGGCCAGTTCGAGCGGACCCTGATCATCGTCGACGAGGACGCCTACGTGCACTACGTCGAGGGCTGCACCGCGCCGATCTACAAGTCGGACTCGCTGCACTCCGCGGTGGTCGAGATCATCGTGAAGAAGGGCGCCCGCTGCCGCTACACGACGATCCAGAACTGGTCGAACAACGTCTACAACCTGGTCACCAAGCGCGCCACCTGCGAGGAGGGCGCGACGATGGAGTGGATCGACGGCAACATCGGCTCCAAGGTGACCATGAAGTACCCGGCCGTCTACCTGATGGGCGAGCACGCCAAGGGCGAGACCCTGTCGGTCGCGTTCGCCGGCGAGGGCCAGCACCAGGACGCCGGGTCGAAGATGGTGCACAACGCGCCGTACACCTCCAGCTCGATCGTGTCGAAGTCGGTGGCCCGCGGTGGCGGCCGGACGTCGTACCGGGGCCTGGTCGAGGTGGCGCCGGGGTCGCACCACAGCAAGTCCACGGTGCGCTGTGACGCGCTGCTGGTCGACACCATCAGCCGCTCGGACACCTACCCGTACGTCGACGTCCGCGAGGACGACGTGGCGATGGGGCACGAGGCGACCGTGTCCAAGGTCAGCGACGACCAGCTCTTCTACCTGATGAGCCGGGGCATGGCCGAGGACGAGGCGATGGCGATGATCGTCCGCGGCTTCATCGAGCCGATCGCCCGCGAGCTCCCGATGGAGTACGCGCTGGAACTGAACCGACTGATCGAGCTGCAGATGGAAGGGGCCGTCGGCTGATGACCGCAAGTGAAACCCTGGTTGCCACCGGCAACCGGGCGCACTCCCACGGGCCGGGGTCCCCGGTTCCGCTCCAGGCCCGGAGCGAGCGGCCGACGTCGTACGACGTCGCCGACTTCCCGGTGCCGAACGGGCGCGAGGAGGAGTGGCGCTTCACCCCGGTCAAGGCACTGAAGGCCCTGTTCGCCGACGAGGCCGGCACCGAGACCCCGAAGATCGACGCGTCCGGACCGGACGGTGTGGTGATCGAGACCGTCGCGGCGGACTCGCTGAAGGTCGGCACGCCGCAGGACCGGTCCGCGGCCGTCGCCTGGACGCACGCGGCCGAGGCGCTGGCGGTGCGGATCCCGGCCGAGGCCGAGCTGGCCGAGCCGGTGCACGTGAACGTCGCGAGCCTCGGCGCCCGCGGCTTCAGCCACCTGATCGTGGACGCCGCCCGGCACAGCAGGGCGATCGTGATCATCGACCACACCGGCGCCGGTGAGCTGGGCAGCAACGTCGAGATCGTCGTCGGCGACGGCGCCGACCTGCGGGTCGTCTCGATCCAGCAGGGCGACCACGAGTCGATCCACCTGGCTCAGCACGACGCGCTGATCGGCCGGGACGCCCGGCTGCACCACGTCGCGGTCACCCTCGGCGGCAAGGTCGTCCGGGTCAACACCAACGTCCGGTACGCCGGTCCGGGCGGCGACGCCGACCTGGTCGGGGTGTACTTCGCCGAGTCCGGCCAGCACCACGAGCACCGGCTGTTCGTCGACCACGAGGCCACGCACTGCAAGAGCAACGTGCTCTACAAGGGCGCGCTGGCCGGTGACAACGCCCGCTCGGTGTGGATCGGCGACGTGCTGATCCGGGCCGCGGCCGAGGGCACCGACACGTTCGAGCTGAACCGGAACCTGGTGCTCACCGACGGCGCCCGCGCCGACTCGGTGCCGAACCTGGAGATCGAGACCGGCGAGATCGAGGGCGCCGGGCACGCGTCCGCGACCGGCCGGTTCGACGACGAGCAGTTGTTCTACCTGCAGGCACGCGGCATCCCCGAGGACGCGGCCCGGCGGCTGGTGGTGTCCGGCTTCTTCAACGACATCATCGGCAAGATCGGCGTCGCCGAGGTGGCCGACCACCTGCACGACGTGATCGAGGAGAAGCTGGCCCGCGCGGCGGAGCTGAGCGCTTCGGCCAAGGCGGTCGTCGGGCAGTGAGCGACACCTTCGAGCGCGCCTGCGCCGTCACCGACGTACCGGACGAAGGAGTCGTCCCGGTGGAGGTCGGCGGTGTCGAGGTCGCGGTCGTGAAGAGCGAAGGACAGTACTTCGCGGTGCGGGACGAGTGCTCGCACGCGCAGATCCAGCTGTCCGAGGGTGACGTCGGCGAGTGCGAGATCGAGTGCTGGCTGCACGGGTCCCGCTTCGACCTGCGCACCGGCGAGCCGACCAGCCTGCCCGCGTACGACCCGGTGCCGGTGTACCCGGTCCGGCTGGACGGTGACGACGTGCTCGTCGACGTCAAGAACCCCCTGAACCAGGCATCCCTGTAGACCAGACGGAGATAGAAGAAACCTCATGGCGACACTCGAGATCCGCGACCTGCACGTGTCGGTCGACACCGAGAGCGGCCCGAAGCAGATCCTGCGCGGCGTCGACCTGACCATCGCCGGTGGCCAGACGCACGCGATCATGGGCCCGAACGGTTCCGGCAAGTCCACGCTGGCGTACTCGATCGCCGGCCACCCGAAGTACAACATCACCAGCGGCACGGTGACCCTCGACGGCGAGGACGTGCTCGACATGTCCGTCGACGAGCGCGCCCGGGCCGGCCTGTTCCTGGCCATGCAGTACCCGGTCGAGGTGCCCGGCGTGTCGGTGGCGAACTTCCTGCGGACCGCGAAGACCGCGATCGACGGCGAGGCGCCGAAGCTGCGCACCTGGGTGAAGGACGTGAACAAGGCGCTGTCCGACCTGGACATGGACGCCGACTTCGCCCAGCGCAACGTCAACGAGGGCTTCTCCGGCGGTGAGAAGAAGCGCCACGAGATCGTCCAGCTGGAGCTGCTGAACCCGAAGATCGCGATCCTCGACGAGACCGACTCCGGCCTCGACATCGACGCGCTGAGGATCGTCTCCACCGGCGTCAACCGGTTCGCGGAGCAGGGTGACAAGGGTGTCCTGCTGATCACGCACTACACCCGGATCCTGCGCTACATCAAGCCCGACTTCGTGCACGTGTTCGTCGACGGCCGGGTGGCCGAAGAGGGCGGCCCGGAGCTGGCCGAGGAGCTGGAGGCCAACGGGTACGAGCGGTTCCTGAAGGCAGGCGCGAAGTGACCGACGCCCGGACGTTCAGCAGTCCCCTGGACCTGCAGTCGGTCCGGGCGGACTTCCCCATCCTCAGCCGCGAGCTCGCGAACGGGTTCCCGCTGGTCTACCTGGACTCGGCCAACTCCTCGCAGAAGCCGCGCCAGGTGGTCCAGGCGATCGAGGACCACTACCTGAAGCACAACGCCAACGTCGCCCGGGCCATGCACCAGCTGGGCGCCGAGGCGACCGCGGCGTACGAGGGCGGCCGGGACAAGGTCGCGGCCTTCCTCGGCGCGCCGTCGCGGGACGAGATCGTCTTCACCAAGAACGCCTCCGAGGCGCTCAACCTGGCCGCGCACACGCTCGGCGCGTCGCTGAAGCCGGGCGACGTCGTGGTGATCTCCGAGATGGAGCACCACAGCAACATCGTGCCGTGGCAGCTGGCCTGTGAGCGGACCGGCGCCACGCTGAAGTGGTTCGGCGTCACCGAAGAGGGCCGGCTCGACCTGAGCAACGTCGACGAGCTGATCACCGAGCACACCAAGGTCGTCTCGCTGACCTGGGTCTCCAACGCGCTCGGCACCATCAACCCGATCACCGACGTCGCCGCCAAGGCGCACGCGGTCGGCGCGACCGTCGTCGTGGACGCCTCGCAGGCAGTGCCGCAGTTCCCGGTCGACGTCTCGACGCTCGGCGCGGACCTGCTGGTCTTCACCGGCCACAAGGTGGTCGGCCCGACCGGCATCGGCGTGCTCTGGGGCCGCTACGACCTGCTCGCCGAGCTGCCGCCGTTCCTCGGTGGTGGCGAGATGATCGAGGTCGTGCGGATGACCGGCTCGACGTACGCCGCGCCGCCGGCCCGGTTCGAGGCCGGTACGCCGCCGATCGCGCAGGCGGTCGGTCTCGGTGCGGCCGTGGACTACCTGTCCGGGATCGGCATGGACAAGATCGCCGCCCACGAGCGCGCCATCGTCGAGTACGCCCTGGAAGGGCTGAAGACGGTTCCGGGGCTGACCATTCTCGGGCCGACCGACGCGACCGACCACGGTGGCGCGATCAGCTTCGAGCTGGACGGCGTCCACCCGCACGACGTAGCGACCGTGCTGGACACCCGCGGGATCGCGGTCCGGGCCGGGCACCACTGTGCGCGGCCGGTGCACGAGCGGTTCGGCGTGCAGTCCTCGACGCGGGCGTCCTTCTACCTCTACACGACCCCGGAGGAGGTCGAGGCGCTGGTCGACGGCCTCGGTTTCGTCCGGTCCTTCTTCAAGGTGGCTTGATGCAGCTGGACTCGCTGTACCAGGAGATCATCCTGGACCACTACCGCAGCCCGCACCACGCGGGCCTGGCGGAGCCGTACGACGTGGAGGTGCACCACGTGAACCCGTCCTGCGGGGACGAGGTCACGCTCCGGGTCGAGCTCGACGGCGACACGGTGACCGGTGTGACGCACGAGAGCGTCGGCTGCTCGATCAGCCAGGCCGCGACGTCGGTGATGACCGACCTGGTGATCGGCAAGCCGGTCGCCGAGGGCATGGCGACGTACGAGAAGTTCCTCGAGCTGATGCAGGGCCGCGGGAATGTCGAGCCGGACGAAGAGGTTCTGGAGGACGGCGTCGCCTTCGCCGGCGTCGCGCAGTTCCCGGCCCGGGTGAAGTGCGCGCTGCTGGGCTGGTCGGCCTGGCGGGACGCGACCGCCCAGGCCCTCGCCCAGACCGAAGCGCAGCACAAAGGAGTGAGCAATGGCTGACCAGACCGACGAGAAGATCGAGCTGCCCGAGGTCGACCTGACCGCGGCGGCTCAGCCCGGCGCCGAACCGGCCAAGGTCGAGGACGTGAACGAGGCGCTCAAGGACGTCGTCGACCCCGAGCTCGGGATCAACGTGGTCGACCTGGGCCTGATCTACGGCATCACCGTGGACGACAGCAGCACCGCGATCATCGACATGACGCTGACGTCGGCGGCCTGCCCGCTGACCGACGTGATCGAGGACCAGACCCGGATGGCGCTCGACGGCCTGGTCAACGACTTCCGGATCAACTGGGTCTGGATGCCGCCGTGGGGTCCGGAGAAGATCACCGACGACGGCCGCGACCAGCTGCGCGCCCTCGGCTTCAACGTGTGACGCGCGCTGTCTCGGTGGCGCCGGAGCGGCTGGACAGGTGGCTGGCCGGCTTCGGTGACCGCCACGGCGCGACGTCGTACGACGTGACTCCGGAGACGGTGACCGTCTCCGCCGAGGACGGCTCGATCGCTGTCGTCTCCGTACCTTTTGCGCCACTCGAGGCCCTCACTCGTGAGGGCCTCGTCGCGCATGTGCTCGCCGACCACCGGCTGGGCGTTCTGCTCGTACGGCGGGGTGGCTACGGCGTCGGCGTGTTCGCCGGGAGCAAGCTGATCGACTCGAAGGTCGGCTCGCGGCACGTCCAGGGAACGACGAAGGCCGGTGGGTGGTCGCAGCAGCGGTACGCGCGGCGACGCGACAACCAGGCCCGGGAGGCGTTCGCGGCCGCGAACGAGGTCGCCGTACGGATCCTGGCTCCGGCGCGTCTCGACGCGTTGGTGTGCGGGGGAGACCGGCGGGCCGTCGACACCGTGCTCGAGGATCCCCGGTTGAAGGACCTGTCGAGCCTGGTCCGGCCGCCGTTCCTCGGCGTACCGGATCCCAAGCAGAAGGTCCTCGAGCAGGCCGGCGCGGACGCCCGCGCGATCCGGATCGAGCTGACCGACCCTCAGGACCTGTCGCCGTAGAGCGCGCGGAAGTCCTGCAGGGTGCCGCGGTAGTACTCGAGGTCGTCGGTCAGCTTGGCCCGGGTCACCAGCTCCGGGTTCCGCGCGCGGGACTGGCGGCCGAACTCGGACCAGACACCCTCGTCCGGCACCACGTCGGCGCCGTCCGGCAGGAACTTGAGCGCCTCACCGACCGCGTCGGCGGCGAACTCCCAGTTCAGCTCGACCGTGTCCCGGTCCTGGTCGGGTCCACCGGTGTAGGCCATGTCCGCCTCGAGCGCCCGGCGCGCGTACGTCGCTGCCACCACAGCCCACTGCGCCGCGTCGACGAGCTGCGAGACGCCCAGCCCGAAGCGGGCGCCCATCGTGCGGGCCGCGTCCTCCGAGGCGTAGGAGATCTCGATGTCACCGGCCGACGACGCGAGCGTCCAGGCCTCGTCCCCTTCGGCCAGGTTCTCTCCCGGGACGATCGGGGCGGGCTCGGTGGCCGGCGCGGCCTGGTCGGCGGCGGTCGCCAGGCTCACGTACACCTGTGCCTCGGCCAGCGTCCTTGCGGTCAGCATCGGTTATGTCGCTCCTGTCTCTCGGCCCCGCTCGCGGTAGGTGTCGCGGGCCGCCAGTAGCCGCTCCAGCCGGAACCGGTCCGGCTCGGCGTCCCAGAGCGCCCGGCCTTGCGGCGTCCAGAACTCGTCCTCCGGTACGGCGTCCTGCCCGGCCGGCACGAACTTGATCACCTCGTCGACCGCGGCCACGGCGACGGCCAGCACCTTACCGGCCGCGCGCGGATCGGTGGGGACGTCGGCGGTGGCCCGGTCGGCCACGTCCATCCACTGGCCCGGGTCCAGCAACTCCGACGGTTCCGCACCGCCGAACGTCGGCCATCCCGCCGCCCTGGTCTCGCGGGCCGGCAGACCGAACAGGTACTGCCGCTCGACGTCGCAGCCGGGACAGGTCCCGGCGTAGCTGATCGCCAGCTCACCTTCCACGTCGGCCAGCCCGTCCTCCCACGGCGTGTCGATCGATCCGCAGTTGGGGCAAGGATGCAGCTCCAGGTAGAGGTGCGCCTCGTCCCTGGTCCGCGCCACTGCGAACGCCATACCGACCCCCTCCTCGTGTTGCGCCGTCACGGGCCCGCCATGGAGGGCCCGCTCGTCGTCGGTGTGATGGTCCGGCTGGTGGCCGCCCCACCGACAGTCGGCTTCTGGCCCTGACTGGCCGCCGGGGTCACCTGGCGTGCCGTCCGGCTGTAGTCGAGTCCTTTCAGCATCGCCGTCGGCACGCCGTTCTGCTCGAGCGCGGCCGCGACCTTGGTGCTGAAGTTGCCACCGCGCTCGGTGGTGTTGAACAGCTCCCGCAGGTCGACCCGGATGCGCCCGTCACCGGACGGGTGCGGGCTCTCGGCCATCTGCACGAGCCGCCGGTCCAGGCTGGCGAAGGCCGCCGCGAACCCGCCGTCATTGACGCCGGAGAGTACGACGTGGACACCGCGCTCGTCCTGGACGGGGACAGCCTGGTAGAGCCGCTCCTGGCCACCGGCCTCCTGCACGGCCAGCACCACGGTTTTCCGCTCGGCCATGGCCTTGTCGATCGCGGCCAGCAACGGCTGGTACGGCTGGTACGTCCGCTGTCCCGCAGCGTCTTCGGCGTACTCCGTTGCGCGCAGGTCCGGTTTGCCGAGTTTGTCCGGCATCGCCTGCAGTTGCAGGCCGTCCAGAGAGACGTCGCCGCCGGACTCCATCTGCTGAAGGATGCTGAGGTACTCGTGGTAAAGCATCCGCACGTAGAACTCGCCGCGTGCGGCGTCCCGCAGGTGCGTGGTGTCCTTGGTCGTCGGGGTGCCGCGGCCGCTGTCCGTCTGCTGGTTGATCGTGAGGTCGTACGTGACCGGGAACCGGACGTCGACGAGGTCACCGCGGCGGGTCGCGATGGTCTCGAGCCGGGTGCCCACCGCGTCGGAGGACTGCTTCTTGACCTGCTCGCCGACCGAGGCGGTCATCGAGACGACGCCGCTGTTGAAGCCTCCGGTGATCGTGACCGGAGTGAGTTGATTGCCGGCGGTCGAGCTCTGGACCTTGTGCTGGTACCGCCGGACCATGCCCGACTGGCCTGGTACGCCGTCGGTCAGCAGCTCGATGCCGACCGGCCTGGCATTGATCTGGACGGCGATGGTCGTCCGGCCGTTGCCGCGCCCCATCAGCGGCTCCAGCTTGAGGCCGCCCGGACCGGTCAGCTGCTCGAACTTGGCCTCCAGTGCCATCGGCAGCAACTGGGTCCCGATCGCCACTTCGTGCTCGGCCAGGCCGGCGACCCCCAGCACGCCGGGCTGGGACAGGTGCTCGGTCAGTCTGTTGTACAGCTCGTCGGTGACGGCCGCGCCCTCGCGGTACGGCAGCATGGCCGCGACCTGCGCGCCCTCGGGCATCTGGAACGAGCGGTGCTCGGGGCTGAACTCCCCGGTGGCCTGCTCGGCGCCGGCGGCCGGGGCTTCGCCGACCAGGCCGCGCGGAACGAAGGACGTCAGCACGGCGCGCTGCTCGCGCGGCTGCGCGGTCGTGGTCAGCTCGGCCGGCGTCGTCCGGGTGAGCCGCCACCGGGTGCTCGACATCGCCGCCGCGCCGGCGCGGTGCACGCGCTTGACCTCGGTGGTGAACACGACGGTCCGGGTCACCGGAGTCAGGTCGAGGTCGCCCGTGCGATGCAGGGTGGTGTTCTGCTCGCCGCTGCCGGCCGAGACCTGCCGGATGCGGTCACCGCTGACTCCGCCCGACATCGACTGCCCGTCGCCCTCGCCCTTCAGCTCCACGCCGCCGGAGTAGGCGATGTTCCGTCCGGTCGACTGGTCCCGGCTTCCGTAGTCGTACTTCTGGTCGAAGTCGACCGCCTCGACCTTCGCCAGACCGGGAGTGCCGTCGACCAGGATGTCGCCCTCGAAGTGAGCCTTGACGGTGACGAGCAGCAGATCGGGGTGCTCCTGCCCTTCGACCGGGAGTTCGATCGGGGGAGCGGTGTAGCCGCGCGGGCCGAGCATGTTCACCAGGTGACCCTTGAAAGCGTCCTTGGCGAAGGTCGCCTCGAGCGCCGGGGCGAGCAACTGGTCGGTCGCCAGCCGTCCGGGCGCCACTTCCTCGACCTGCTCGCGGATCTGGGGGAGCAGGTCGACGTCGCGCCGCGCCGGTCCCTCCTCCTTGAGCTCGTAGGGCTGGCTCGAGCCGAGCGTGGCCCGGAAGGAGTTGGGCATGCCGACAGCCCGCTGCTCCCCGGCCACCTGCTCGGTCCGGGCCAGAGTGTCCGCCAGGCGCTCCTCAGGTGTCGGCGCGGTGGACTCCGGGACCTTGGCGTGCGCGAGCACCTTCTGGCTCAGCCGCTCGTCGTCGTGCTCCGCGGCCAAGCCTGTCGTCACACCGGCCTTCTCCCGCTTGTAGCGGCGAACAAAGGCGGCCGCGGTCCGCGGACTCATCTCGATCTTGTTGGTCAGGTACCGCTCGGCCACGTCCGCCGCGATCGGGAGCGGAAGGTCGAACTGCTCACGCCCGTACAGCTCCAGGGCGGTGTACTCCGGCATCGCCTTCTGGACCAGCGCGTCCTGCAGCGGCACGGTCTGCACGACCTTGCCGTCCTGCATCACGTCGGCCACCAGCCGGTGCCGCTCGAGCAGCTCGTAGTGCACGCCGGTGTTGATCAGCAGCCGCTCGTCGCCGGACGTCTGACTCGTGCCGGTGGACTGCGACCGGCCGGCGACTCGGCCGACGCTCACCTTGCCGCTCGTCGTGGACGGGTCGCCGGCTTCGGCGGCCGGCCCGCCGCCGCCTTCGAGCGCGACGCCGCCCGAGGTCGAGCTGCCGGAGGTGAAGCCGGTGTCGATCATGGTGAAGTTGATGTCACCGGTGACCTGGTGGTTCATCGCCGCGAACGTCTGGCTGACCGGTTCGCTGCGGATCACGATCTTGTAGCTCTGCGGCAGCAGCGTCCGGTCTTGCACGGCCTGCGCCGGGTTCGCCGGCGCCGGCGTGATCACCAGCGGCAGCTCGTACCGGCCGTCGGTGATCCACTCCTTGTTGGAGAGCATCGCCTCCGGGGACAGCGCGGTGTACAGCTCCGCGAAGCCGACGGTGTCCGCGCGGATCGCCTCGACTGCCGTGTACAGCCGGTCGGCCGGGTTGCCGGCGTCCATCGCGACCGGGATCGACCGGCTGACGGCCTCCGGGTGCGGTGGCTTCGGGTCGGCCTCGAACACGGGCTCGTCGGCTTGGGCCAGCGTGCTGTCGTACGCCACCGACATCGTGCCGCGGACGTCGGCCAGCGGCTCGGACTCGCCGTCCGGGGTGATCTCGGTGAAGGTGATCCGGATGCTCTGGTCGAGGCTGTCGACCGGGGCAGTGCTCTCGTGCAGCGTGACCCGGTTGATCCGGCTGCCCACCGTCTGGCTGAAGGACCGCGCCAGCGCGTTGCGGCTCAACTTCAGACCCAGCCGGCCCAGGAAGCCCGGCTGTCCCTCCGCCGGTCCGTCGCTGACCCCGATGCCGGCGGAGACCGGTATGGACCTCGAACGGCCGAGCATCGCCTGGATCGCCCGGGAGCTGATGCCGAGCCGGGTGACCGTCCTGGACGGGTTGCTGCCCGCGGCCCGGACATCGTCGAAGTCCTGCGTGGTCGACAGGCGGAACAAGCGGTCGCGCGGCGCGTGGCCGTCGCGGTGGTCGACGAGGTGAACCAGCAGGCCGGACTGGCAGGCCGAGTTCATCCCGGCCACGATCCGGTGCTCGGCGATGGCCTCGACCACGCGGTCGTAGTTCAACTGCTGACCGGCCCGCTCCCGGTCGGACAACGAGTCGTCCGGGAGCGGCTGGAAGTCGTCGTCGAGCGGCGGCACCAGGCCCATCTCGCTCAGCTTGGTCAACGCCTGCCGCCGGGCCTCGTCGACGCCGGTGAGCCCGTCGGGCAGAGCCTTGCCCGTGCCGCGCATCTGGTTCTCGCCGGTCCCGTGCCACGGCGGCAGGGTCTGCGGACCGGTGGGCGGTTCCGGGTCGCCGACCAGGAGCGCGCGGCCGTGCTGGTCGAGCCGGATCTCGCCGTCGTCGTCCCGCAGTACGTTGTCCTTGCCGGCCGGCGCGCCCGCACGCA
Organism: Kribbella sp. NPDC002412; assembly: GCF_053592935.1. NCBI lineage: Bacteria > Bacillati > Actinomycetota > Actinomycetes > Propionibacteriales > Kribbellaceae > Kribbella > Kribbella sp. NPDC002412. The sequence continues at coordinate 64,925 of NZ_JBSFBL010000014.1, read as the reverse complement.
GCAGCCGGTTGGCCGTCAGCCGCAGCTTGGCCTTGCAGGTGTCGGAGACGACCACCGGTTCGGTGTCCGGATCGTCGATCTTGCGCAGTGTCGCGGTGACCTTGAGGTCGACCAGGACACCTTGGGTCGGCGACATGTCGCGGTCGACCACCGGCGTGATCGCCGTCGTACTGAGGTTCATCCCGCCCTGGCGGGACACGTTGCGGCCGACCGAGACGTTGGGCGACAGGTCCGCGGTGCTCGAGCCCACGTCGGACAGCGCCGTCGGGCTGGGCAGGTAGGCCGGAACGGGCTGGGCGGGATCGAGCGGGGTGCCCGGATAGGCGACCGACGCCGAGCCGGACAGTGATGCCCCCGAGGCGCGGCTCGCGCTGACGCCGGCGAAGTCGACCTCGACCTTCTCCTGGCCCAGCTCTCCGCTGCACGCACCGACCAGCTCAGCGGTGGCCCAGACCGGCTCGACCTCGAGCGTGAGCCGGTACGCCGACTCGCCACCGACCTGGATGGTCCGGCTCAGCCCGCCGGGCTTGGCGAACTCGCCCAGCAACCGGTACGGGTCCTCGGTGACCCGCCCGAGGATCTGCTGGTACCCGATCCGGTCGATCGAGCCCAGCTTCTCCTGGGCTTCGGCGACCAGTCGGTCGTTGAGGTCGTGCAGGCCGGTGATCCGGTTGACCGTATGCCGCGGGAATCCGGCGTCGAGGTCGGCCGCGCGGCCGAGTTGCTCCAGCGTCACGGTCTCGGTCGGCGCCTTGACCGTGTAGGGGCTCGGGACCCAGGTCAGCTGCTCGCCGGCGCTGACCGTGGTGACCTCCGACCACGGCTCGGTCGGCGAGTTCCGGACCTGGATCTCGAACTCACCGGTCCAGCTGTAAGGGATCGACTCACCCTTGTGCACGTCGACCCAGCCGAGCTGACCGTGGGCGCTTGCGCCCGCAGTCTCGGCGAGCGTCTGGCCGGTGGACGCGTCGACGCGCGGCGCGACCACCTGCGAGGCCTCCTGGACGACGGATCCCGGCGGCGCGGCGGCCATGAGCGGCTGCAGGTTGACCCCGAAGGAGACGTTCCTCGCGTGGGTGTTGGTGATGGCGTTGTTGTGGCCGCCTTCGCCGAGGGTGGCGGACATCTGCTCCGCCATGTCGTAGTCGAGGCCGGTCCGCTCGCGCAGGTCCTTGGCCTTCACCCGGACCCGGACCTGGGCGACCTGGCTGACGTCGTCGTCGGGAGGGCCGTCGACGCTGAAGACCATGCCGTCGGAGAAGAGCTTGCGGTACTGAGCGCCCGGGACCGGGAGCGGACCGGAGCCGGTGATCTGCTGGCTGCTCTGGTTCGCCAGCAGCGCCGCGTTGATCGCCTCGACCGGCAGGTCCAGGTGCTGGTCGGTCGGCACCCCGGTCTCGAGATGGTCGACAGGCAAGGCAGCGCGCAGGCTTGCCTGGTACTTGTCCGTTCTGGCGGCAGCGTCGCGCGCCAGCTCGGCGACCTGCTCCGGCTCGTGGTCCGGGTCGTCGAGCCGGGCGAGCAGGGCCTGGTAGCCGGCCAACGCCTCGCCGGCATCGTTCGCCGCCTCCTGGTAGGCGTGCGCCATTTCGGTATGGCGGCGGGCCTTGGCGAAGGCGCCGGTCGCCTCGGCCCGCAGCTTCCGGGCTCGCTCCGGTGCACCGCGGTCCTGGAGCAGATCCTCGGCCGCGGCGAGGTCGACCTTGCCGGTCGCTTGATCGGCGGACGCGGCCGCACTGTCGAACTTGGTGCCGGCCTGGTTCCGCAGGTCCGCGGCGGCGGCTTCCAGGGCGGCGATCTGGTCGACGACCTGCTGTCGCAGGTGCTCGGGGGTGTCGGCGTCTGGGGTGGCTGCTGCGACAGCTCGTTCGGCGGCGATGCCCTCGACGGCCGCACTGGGGGAGTAGGTCGAGTCCTGGGCCCAGGGCAGAGTGGGCATGGTGCCGCTGCGCCACCAGATCGCGCCGGCCTGGAGGCGGATGTCGCGCTCGAGGTCCGCGACACTGCGCGGTCCGCTCGGCTGACCGTTCGCGAGGGTCTCGGCCTGGGCATGCTCCCAGTCCCGGGACAGCTGCTGGTAGGCGGCGTAGTCCTCGTTGAGCCGCTGCTCTCGCCGCTCCGAGCCGAGCATCGAGCGCACCCGGCCGAGGATCCCGCGCGGCTGCTCAGCCTGCTCCGCCTGCATCTGCTGCGTCATCCGGCTGAGCAGGCGGACCCAGATCTGCCGGTACTGGTGCTCTGGCACCCACGGCGCGATCCGCAGGACGTGCGGCTCGTTCGCCGTACCGGACCGGAGCGTGCCCTGAGCTGCCAGGCCGCGGTCGGTCGGCAGGATCTCGACGCGGACGTGCTGCGGTGCGTCGCGGGTGGTGAGCGTCATCGTCGCCAACCGGGACTGCGGGCTCACGGCCGGCCGGCTGGTGACGGACGAGCCCAGGTCGGCCTCACCCAGCTGTGTCAACGCCGCCAGTGCGGCCAGCTCGCTCTGCTGGGGATCTGCGGTGGCCGTGCGGCCCCTTGGGTCCAGTGCGGTCCCTCGGACCACGCGCGTGTCGCTGCGCCGGTGGCTGATGCCGACCGGGTTCCGGTGGCGGCCGGTCCGCGGCTGCTCAGTGGTCGGCGTACCGAGCCGGGTGGCGGCGCGGTTGATTCGCTGCGCTGCCGACACGATCTCGGTGGCGACGGGAACCCTGGTCTCGCCGGGCATCGCGGCCAGGCGTGCGGCCGCTTCGCTGGACTCCCGAGCCTGCAGCCGCAGTGCGAGGCGGAGCATCGCCTCACCCTCGGTACGGCGCGATTGGTCCAGTCCGGGCGTGTGCAGGTACCGGTCGAGCGCGTTGGTGGCACCGGCTTCAGTCGACTCGCCGCGGGCCCGGGCGATCTCTGTGCCCAGCACTGCGACGGCCTCGGCGAGCATCCGCTCGTCACTGATCCGGTCCGCCGCGCGGGCGCTGAGTCGCTCTTCCAACGCCCGGACGACGTGCGACGGCAGCACGTCCCGCCGGCTGGTCAGCCAGATCCGGCCGTCACGCAGCGGCACGGCTGACGGCACGACGATGCCCAACGCGGTTCCGAGGGTTGCGCGAGCGCGACCCACCGGATCCGGGGCGGTGACACCAGGCGTCGTCAAGACGACCCACCCCTCCCGATCGCGACTCGGTGACCACCAGTTGTCACCGAGCCTCTGGTTTCCGGACGTTAGCAAACTTTCGGTTACTGGCCAGCCACCCAAATCACCCGAACAGTTAACGATTTACGCCTGCCGCGTCCCTACGATCGTCACATGACCGACCGGTTGGGAGCGTCCGAGTGGAGTGTCCCGCAGGCGCGGAGCGTGGTGGCCCAGCTGCGATCCGTGGCCGAACCTGGCCCGGACTACGACGCTGTCGAGTTGTTCCTCGCTCTCTGTGACTACCTCGACCAGCTCCACGGTTCCCCCGGATTCGACCGGATCCTGCCCGAAGCCGAGCGGTCCGAGCTGGCGGGCGTCGTACGGCAGGTCCGGGGGAGGAGCGCAGTACCGGACGAGGACGGTGAGCGGCTGGTGCAGCCGGTGAACTCGGCCGTCACGCTCGCCGAGGGGCGGGTGCTCGCGGCGCACCTGGAGACGGCCGACGGGTGGCAACGCGAGCTCGGGCTGGCGCTGCAGGGACTGTTTAGCTATCTAGACCAGTTGTACGGCGAGCCGGGCGCATTCACCGAGCTGCTGACCTCGGCGGAGCGGGACCGGGTCGCGAGCCGGTAACGGCACCGGTCTCGTGGCATGGATGGCACCTCGCTGCCATTACGGTAGGGCGCGTGAGTCTCTCGTCCTCCACGCGTACTTCCTCCCAAGGCACCCGCGGAGCGGGCAGATCGGCGGGCAGTGGTACAAACCGCCTGCCGAGCAGCCGGGAACGCCGCCCCGCCTTGGCCGCCCTCGCCGTCATCCTGATCCTGCTCGGCGCGGCCGGCTCCGCGCTGATCGCGGTGAACAGCGGCAACCGGTCCGACTTCGTCGCGATCTCCGCCGACAAGCTCGAGCCCGGTCACAAGCTGGACCGCAAGGACCTGGCCCGCGGTGACCTGGCCGGCGCGACCGGCGCGCTGATCCCGTGGTCGGAGGCCGACGACTACATCGGCCAGTACACGACGACCTGGCTGTACAAGGACCAGTTCGTCACGAAGGCCAACTTCACCAAGACCAAGCCGATCCCGGGCGGTGGCGCGCTGGTCGGCGTCACCCTGGAAGGCGGCCGGGCGCCGTCGGACGGCATCGGCGTCGGCGACATCGTGTCGGTGATCCGGGTGCCCACCGCCAGCCAGGACAGCCAGCAGGCCGCGCCGCTGGTCACTGCCGCCGAGGTGACCGCCAGCTCGGGCGGTATCGCGGACTCGAAGAACAACGCGAACACGCTGAACGTGACCATCCTGGTCCCGACCGAGAAGGCGACCGCCGTCGCGGCGGCCGCGGCGGCCAAGACCCTGGTGCTGGCCGAGCTCAGTCCGAGCACCAAGCCCGAGGTCTCCCGCACCGACGGAGACGGTTGATGGCTCTGGTGGCACTGGCGAGCGCAAAGGGCTCGCCCGGGGTGACGACTGCCAGCCTCGTCTTCGGTGCGCTCTGGCCGCGGCAGGTGCTGCTGGCCGAGTGCGACCCGGCCGGCAGCGACGTGGCGATCCGGATGACCGCACCGGGTGGCGCCCCACTCAACTCCGACCGCGGTCTGGTCAGCCTGGCCGCGGCCAGCCGTAAGGGCCTGAGCGACGAGGTGATCCTCGCGCACAGCCAGCAGCTCGACGGTGGTCTCGACGTCATGCTCGGCGTCCGTTCGCCCGAGCAGGTCGGCGGCATGGGCGGTCTGTGGCATCCCCTCGGCATCTCGTTCAACCAGATGCAGAGCGGCGACGTACTGGCCGACTGTGGTCGCATCGGGGCCTCGTCCCCGCAGTTGCCTGTCGTGCAGTCCGCCCGCCTGGTCGTCCTCGTCTGTAAGGCGACCGGCTCGTCGGTGGCCCATCTCCGCGAGCGCTTGTCGTCACTGGTGCACCACGTCGACGCACAGCTCGGTGTGGTCGTGGTGGCCGACCCGAAGCGGCGGGACGGCGTCAAGCAGGTGTGGACCGTGCTCGACGCGATGTCCGTGCCGGTGCGGCACCGGTGGCACCTGGCCTACGACCCGGCCGGTGCGGCCTTCTTCGACGGGCGCGGTCACGGCCGGCTGGACAAGACCCAGCTGATCCGCTCCGCGACCGACATCACCGCGGAGATGGCCGCCATCGTCGCGGCGCCGCCGCCGCAGGACTTCGACATGGCCCACGCTGCCTTTCCACCGCAGGGTGATTGGCGATGAGCGCCGACCAGGAACTGGTTCGCAAGCTGCGGGTGCAGGTCGCCGAGCGGCTGAACGAGCAACGCCGGCGCGACCAGGTGAACGGCGTACCGCCGATGAGCGCCGAGGACGAGCGTGAGTACGCCCGCTCGCTGATCGTCCAGGTGCTCGAGGACCATGCCCGCTACGAGCTGGCCGAGGGCCGCACGCCGCCCACGCCGGACGACGACGCGCAGATCGCCGGCGCGATCCACTCGGCGCTGTTCGGGGTCGGCCGGCTGCAGCCGCTGATCGACGACCCCGACGTCGAGAACATCGACATCAACGGTTGCGACCAGGTCTTCGTCCAGTACGGCGACGGCCGCGAGGAGAACCCGGGTCCGGTCGCCGAGTCCGACGACGAGCTGGTCGAGCTGATCCAGGTGCTGGCCGCCCACGCCGGACTGACCAGCCGGCCGTTCGACTCGGCCAACCCGCAGCTCGACCTGCGCCTGCCGGACGGCTCCCGGCTGTCCGCGGTCATGGGCGTGACCGCACGCCCGGCGGTGTCGATCCGGCGGGCCCGCCTGGGCCGGGTGTTCCTCAAGGACCTGGTTGCCAACGGCACCATGTCCGAGGACGTCGGCTCGTTCCTGCGGGCGGCGGTCGCGGCCCGGAAGAACATCATGATCGCGGGCGCGACGAACTCCGGGAAGACGACGCTGCTGCGCGCGCTGGCCAACGAGATCCAGCCGCACGAGCGTCTCATCACGGTGGAGCGCTCGCTCGAGCTCGGCCTGGGTGAGTTCAAGGACCTGCACCCGAACGTGGTCGCGTTCGAGGAGCGGCTGCCGAACTCCGAAGGCGTCGGCCAGGTCAGCATGGCCGACCTGGTCCGCCGGTCGCTGCGGATGAACCCGTCCCGGGTCATCGTCGGCGAGGTGCTCGGCGACGAGATCGTCACCATGCTGAACGCGATGAGCCAGGGCAACGACGGCTCGCTGTCGACGATCCACTCGAACAGCTCGATGGAGGTGTTCAACCGGATCAGCACCTACGCGATCCAGGCGATCGAGCGGCTGCCGATGGACGCCACCCAGATGCTGATCTCCGGCGCGCTCGACTTCGTGGTGTTCGTCCGCAAGCACAACGACTACCAGCGCGGCGGCGGCTTGAGCCGCTACATCGAGAGCATCCGCGAGGTGACCGGCTGGGACGGCCGGGTGCTGTCCGGCGAGGTGTTCGCCCCGGGTCCGGACGGGCGGGCGGCCGCGCACGCGCCGATCGCCTGCATGGACGAGCTCGAGTACTTCGGCTACCAGCCGCTCGTGCACGGAACGTGGGCGTGAGGTGAGGCGGCGATGAACGACCGGACCCTGCTCGCACTGCTCTGCGGAGCGGTGGTCGGTGGCGCGCTCCTGCTGCTGGTCGTCGCGATCCGCGGCACCGTGCCGAAGGACGAGACCCCGTCGCTGTTCCGCCGCGGCACCGGCGTCGAAGGGCGGAAGAACCTGGTCCGGCTCGGCACCGGCATCGGCGTCGGCCTGATCGTCCTGGTGTTGACGCGCTGGCTTGTCCTCGCCGTCGCGCTCGGACTGCTGGCCGCGATGGCCGACCGGTTCTTCGGCGGTACCGGCGAGGAGCGCCGGGCGATCGAACGGCTGGAGGCGCTGGCCACCTGGACCGAGGCGCTGCGCGACACCATCGCCGGCGCGGTCGGCCTGGAGCAGGCGATCCCCGCGACCGCGGTGAACGCCGCCCCGGCGATCAAGCCCGGCCTGAACCTGCTGGTCGACCGGCTGCGCATCCGCGAACCGTTGCCCTCGGCACTGATGCGGTTCGCCGACGACCTGGACGACCCGTCCGCCGACCTGATCGTCGCCGCCCTGGTGCTGAACGCCCGCCTGCGCGGCCCCGGTCTGCGCGAGGTGCTGACCGCGCTCGCCGACTCGGCCCGCGAGGAGCTCGACGTACGGCGCAAGGTCGCGGCCGAACGGCGGTCGACCCGCCGCTCGGTCCAGGTGGTCGTCGCGATCACGCTGCTGGTCGCGGCCGCGCTGGTCCTGTTCAACCCGACGTACGTCGCGCCGTACACCAGCTTCATCGGGCAGTTCGTGCTGTTCATCGTGATCGCGCTGTACGCGCTCGGGCTGGTCTGGCTGCGCAAGCTGGCCAAGATCGAGGTCCCGGAGCGGTTCCTGATCGGCACTGCCGACAGGCGGGCCAAGCGGGCCGGCGACGACCGGATGGAGGTGGTGGGCTGATGACGTGGGCCTTCGTCACCGGTGGCCTGGTCGGCCTCGGCGCGTACCTGCTGGTGCGGATGTTCATCAAGCCGTCCGCGAACGTGCTGTCCACCATCGCCCGGATCGACGCCGGGCGGACCGGGTACGGCGGCGCCGCCACGCAGAGCGCGGCCGGCGAGAAGGTGCTCGGCGGTCTCGACCGGGCCCGCGAGTCGCTCGGCCGGCGGCTCGAGTTCGAGGCGAACGCGCGCGGCTGGGCGTTCGGCCGGCTGCGCCGCGACCTCGCGGTGATGAACCAGCCGTTCGCCGCGATGCTCGCGACCAAGGTGTTCTTCGCGCTCGGCGCGATGATCTTCCTCCCGGTCGTGCTGTTCCTGTTCGCGATGCTCGGTCTCACCGCGCCCGGCGCGACCCCGGCGATCGTCACGCTGGGCGCGATGGCGTTTGCGTTCTTCCTGCCCGACCTGGCGTTGCGGCAGGAGGCGGAGGCGCGGCGGCGCGACTTCCGGCACGTGGTCGGCAGCTTCCTGGACCTGGTCGCGATGAACCTGGCCGGCGGCCGCGGCCTGCCCGAGGCGCTGATGACCGCGTCCACCATCGGCGACCACTGGGCGATGGCCAGGATCCGGCAGGCGCTGGCGAACGCGCGGCTGATCGGCATCACGCCGTGGGACGCGATGGCCCGGCTGGGCGAGGACCTCGGCGTCGAGGAACTGCGCGACCTCGCGTCGGCGCTGGCGCTGGCCGGTGACGAGGGCGCCAAGATCCGGGCCTCGCTGCTGGCCCGGGCCGCGTCGCTGCGCCGCAAGGAGCTCGCGGACGTGGAAGGCAAGGCGGGGGAGCGGTCGCAGTCGATGCTGGTCGCCCAGCTCGTCATGTGCGCCGCGTTCATGTTGTTCCTCGGTTTCCCGGCCGGGATCGCGATCCTCGGGAACTGAAACGGGTAAGGGCAACCTGGACGGATCCAGGGGGCGGAATGGTCCGTCGTACAGGGCATACTGAGGCCCGCACTGGGCCTCATGATCGGGAAGGCATACGGATGAACTCGGAACTGCAGTTCTGGCGCGCGATGGCCGGCTACGCGGTGGCGCGGGCCCACACCCAACGGGCCCGGGCTCGGCAGGGACGGACCCAGCTCGGCGCCTCCGCGCTGGAATGGGCCATCATCTCGGCCATCCTGGTCGCCGCCGCACTGGCGATCGGCCTGGTGGTCCGCCGCGTCATCGACAAGCGCACCGGCGAGATCGAGAACGGCTGACCCTGGTGCACCGGCGACGGTCCGAGGGAGGTGCGACCTCCCTCGAGCTGGCGATCCTGGCGCCGATGATCCTGGCGCTGATCTTCATGTCGATCCAGACCGCCCTCTGGCTGTACGGGCGGTCGGTCGCGCTGAACGCGGCCCAGGAAGGCGTCTCGCGCCTGCGCCTGGTCCAGCCGCCGGTGTACAACGAGGGCGTCGGCGAGCAGATCCGGGGCGACATCAAGGCGTACGCGCAGCAGCTCGGCGGGACCACGCTGCAGAACGCGGAGGTGGAGCCGCCGTCGTACAACAACCCCGAGGGGATGGTGTCGTTCACCGTGACCGGTGACACCGTCTCGCTGGTGCCGGGCCTGAAGCTGCACGTCGAGCGCACCGCCACCGGGCCGATCGAGCAGTTCGAGGCCGACGACAAGTGACAAGTGAGTGAGGACATGACTGGGAAGCTGGGGACCCGTCGTCCACCCCGGCATGCCCGCCCGACGGTGCGGTACATCCGGACCGCCGGACGGCACCGGAAGCCGACCGAGCAGGGCACGATGGCGCTGGAGCTGGCCGTGCTGGCCCCGATCCTGCTGATCCTGTTCATGTTCCTGCTCGCCTGCGGCCGGTACTTCCAGACCTCCTCACTGCTGGAGAGCGCGGCCCGCGACGGCGCCCGCTCGGCCAGCCAGGCGCGCTCGCTGAGCGAGGCCCAGGGGTACGTCGACGACGCGGTGAACCGGACGATGGGCCAGGCGTTCAGGTCCTGCAAGGAGACCGCGAGCGGCACCATCACCACCGCGTTCGCGGCCGGCACGCCGTTGTCGGTCGAGGTCACCTGCACGATCGACTACCGCGACCTCGGCCTGCTCGGGATCGGCGGCGACACCACGATCACCAAGCGGTTCACCTCCTCGGTGGACCCGTACCGCGGGGTGCGCGATGGCTCGTGAGCGCCGCTCGCGGGTGCCGGACTTCTTCCGGATCGATGCCCCGAGCAACCGTCGGCGGACGGTCGGGCGCGGTGCGCTGAGCCCGGCGGTGGCGATCCTGGCGGTGATGATCTTCACCCTGGCCGGCCTGGTGATCGACGGCGGCCGCCAGCTCGGCGCCCGCTCCCGTGCGGTCGGCTACGCCCAGGAGGCGGCCCGGGTCGGCGCGGCCAGCATCCAGCTGAACTCGGCCGAGGCGAAGATCGACACCGCCAAGGCGGCCACCGCGATCGCCGGGTTCTGCGCGCAGGTGTCGTCCAACGACCCGGCCGTGACGTCCTGCGGCCCGACCAAGCTGACCGACGAGCAGGTCGAGATCCGGGTTGCCCTGGACAACAAGACGACGTTCCTCGGCCTGATCGGCAAGACCAGCCTGAAGGCCAGCGGGATCGGCACCGCCCACGCCGAGCAGGGCATCAAGAAGGCGGACGAGAGCCCGACGATCCCGCCGATCGCCGTGCAGACCTCGCCCGACGATCCGGGCGCGCCGATCAGCACCGCGGTGCCGCCGACGCTCGACCTGCCGTGCCCGTCCTGGACGATCGGCTCGCCGACGCCGGCGTGGACCCTCGAGCCGTTGCCGTTCCCGTCGACCTGTACGCCGAGCATCACGCCGACTCCCGACCCGGAGAGCCCGTCGCCGTCGACGACCCCGCCCACCAGCCCGCCGACCAGTTAGAGCCCGAAGGAATGCCACCCGTGCGAAGCCTCGCCCTTCCCGCAGCCGTCCTGGCCGGCGTGCTGCTGCTGTCCGGCTGCGGCGGCAGCAACGAGAACGACGGTGGCCGCCCGGTGCCGGTCGACGGCGCCGGCGGCGAGTCCGGCGCGACCACGTCGAGCACACCGACCGCCGGTGCGACGACGCCGACCACGGCGCCGTCCGCGCCGGCGAGCACGACCGCGACGACCGCGCCGCGCAGGACGCAGGTGATCGTCGTCCCCGGGAACTACAAGTCCAACCCCGCCGTCCAAGGCCTCGTGCAGAGCTACCCGCTGTACTTCAAGGCGCTGGTCGACCGCGACGACACCATCCTGCGGAAGTCGTTCCCGTCCTTCTGGTACGCCGACACCGAGCAGGCCATCGTCGATGCCAAGCGCAACGGCTGGGTGATGCGGCCACCGGGCAGCGTGGTCGTGCTCGGCGTGCAGAACCAGCCGAACGGAACGGTCCGGGTGAAGACGTGCCGCTCGCAGCGGACGCAGTACTGGGATCCGAAGGCGAAGCAGTGGGCAGTGGTTGCGCCGGGCGGCTCGCCGCAGGTCATCGACATGATCAGGACCGGCGTCGGCTGGCTGCCGTACCGGCTGGCTCCGTCGAGCGGAGTGAAGTGTTCGCGAGTGAACTATCCGGCCTAGATCAGAACGGTGAACCGACACATTCCGAAAAGGTGACGAGGCACTGAGCAACGGGCATGATGCCCCTGGTCGAAGATAATCTGCGCCTAGACGAGTCTGGGGAGTGAGGATGCGCAACCGAGTGGGCCGTGGACTGGTGGTCCTGGGTGCCGTGCTCGCACTGCTGATGGCCGTCCCCGCCACGACGGCCGCCGCCGACACGATTCACAGCGGCAACCGGGTCTGCAGCATGTACGTGAACTCGATCGGCTTCGGCGCGTACTGCAGCTCCGGCAAGTACTACATCCCGGGTGAGGGGCCGCCGCCTCGGACCTGGCGGCAGAAGCTCAACGGCCGGCCGTTCATCCCGTGCCGCGACTTCGAGATCCCGAAGGGGATCCGGCTGCCGCAGGCGCCGGAGGGCAAGACGTGGGTCATGCGGATCACGATCACCGACTACGACCTGAACACCTACAACGGTGGCGAGAGGGCGCACCTGGAGCGGGCCTACATCCCGGTGAACGACGCGGAGCGCGCGCAGTGCCCGTTCCCGGACTACATGGAACAGTTCTGGTGGCGCTTCGACAGCCAGTACCCGGATCCGATCCTGCAGGTGAAGCCGACGTTCACGCCGCGGGTCAACGTACCGGCCTACTTCTCACTGACGGCCGAGAGCTCGATGGTGCTGAACAACGACATCACCAAGGGCGACGAGCTGGACAGTGGCTTCTTCGACCCGACGCACAACCTGACGATGCGCGGGATGGTCGTGCAGCTGACGGTCGATCCGGGCGACGGGTCGGAGCCGTTCGAGTGTGAGATGGGCGCGACGCCGATCGACGACGCGGACGGGTACGACGAGTCCAAGGACCCGTACAACCAGATGAGCACCTGCAAGCACATCTACAAGCGGTCCAGCGCGAACCAGCCGGACGGCATGTACACGGTGAAGCTGACCATCACCTGGGAGGTCTCGTACTGGGTCGGGCAGGGCGACGGCTGGCAGTCGATCGGCAAGGCGAACGTGCATGCGGTGCAGCGGTTGCCGGTGCAGGAAGTGCAGGCCATTGGTGGCTGATGGTGGGGGTATGGAGGAACGATGGTAAGGACGAATGAGCCGGTGCAGTCGGCACGCCTGCCGCAGCGGCGGTCGGGGAGTCCGGGCGCGGACCGGCTGAAGGGCTTCGTCGCGCTGCTCGCGATCCTGGCGATCGTCGGCGGCGTCCCGTACGTCCTGCTGCGGTTCTTCGGCACGCCGTGGCCGGAGAAGATGCCGAGCCGCGACGTGCTGTTCAGCGAGCTCAGCATCGACACCGTGCTCGGCATCCTCGCCTTCTTCATCTGGATCGCCTGGCTGCACTTCGTCGTCTGCCTGATCGCGGAGGCGGTCGCGGAGATCCGCGGCCATGGCCTCTCGCCACGGATCCCACTCGGCGGCGGCTCGCAGGGCCTGGCCCGCCGGCTGGTCTCCACCGTCGTGCTGATCGGCGCGGCCGCCAGCGTGAGCGTTCCGCTCGCGAGCGCCGCGACCACCCACAACACCGGTGCTCCGACGGTGGCCACGGCGACGCAGGGCGGCGACCAGGAGTCGAAGAACACCTTCCGCCAGACCGAGTCGCGCAGCACGGTGCTCAGCGGCAACCAGGCTGGCACCACGCACACCGGCGTACGGACGAACAGCGACGACAAGGGCCAGGTGGTCAAGTACACCGAGGTCCGCCCGCCGCAGGGCCGGAACTACGACTGCCTGTGGGACATCGCCGAGCGCTACCTGGGTGAAGGCCGCCGCTACAAGGAGATCTACGAGCTCAACAAGAACAAGCTCCAGCCCGACGGCCGCAGGCTCACCAACCCGGACCTGATCCTGCCGGGCTGGCAGGTGCGGCTGCCCGCCGACGCCAAGGGCCCGGGGGTGCACACCGTCCGGGTGAAGATCGACGGCACCACGACGACCGTCAACCAGGGCACCAAGACGACACCGTCGACCGGCACGAAGACCTCCACGGGCACCAAGACGTCGACGGGAACCAAGACGACGACCGGCACGGGGTCGAAGACCGAGCCGGGTCCGGGCAGCCGATTCTTCGAGGGCCAGGGGGTCGAGAAGGGCTCGTCGGTCACGATCGGCAGCGCGACCCGGGACCCAGGCGCGAAGAACGTGAAGCCGGGCGAGCCGGGCATCTCCGTCGCCCCACACGGTCCGGGCACGCAGTCCGAGCAGGGTGAGCCGGCGGCCGGTGGCACGAAGGTGCCCGAGCCCGCTCCGGTCGCGGTGGAGGACGGCGGTATCAACGCAACCGAGGCCGGTATCTACGGCTTCGGGGCCACGGTGCTCGCGGCCGGTCTTGCGCTCGCGCTGCGGCGCCGCCGTGGCTGGGCGCAGGGCCCCGGTCCGAAGGCGGCCGGGCACCGGCAGACGGAGCTCGGGCTGCGGCTCGCCTCCGACATCCCGACCGCCCGCTTCGTCGACAACGCGCTACGACAGCTCGGCGCGGACATGACCCAGGCGAGCCGGCCGATGCCGAAGGTCGTCGCCGCGCTGGTGACCGACCGCGCGCTGACGCTCGTGCTCGACCCGTTCGAGGCGCAGCCGCCGCCGCCCGCGCCGTGGCAGGTGATTGCCGACGGCACCCGTTGGACGCTCCGCCGGGCCTACGCCCCGACCACGGACGTGACGGCGCCGGCGCCGTACCCGACGCTGGTGACGATCGGGCGGAACGCGGACGGCGCGATCGTGCTGGTCGACCTCGACACCGCGAACGGCATCGTCAGCTTCGGCGGGGTGAACAACCCGTCCCGCGACGTGGTCGGCTCGCTCGCGGTCGAGCTGGCGACCAACCTGTGGTCCGAGGGCGCGCACGTCAGCATGGTCGGGTTCGGTGACGACCTGTCCGCGCTGTCGCCGGGCCGGCTGAGCTACTGGGTCCGGCTCGACGACGCGATCGCCGAGGTCACCCGCCGTACCGAGGCGCAGGTCCAGGCGTGTGCGCGCCGCAACCTGGACTCGGTGGCCGCGGCCCGGATGGCGCACCCGGACGCGGCGTTGTGGGGTGCGGAGATCATCTTCGTGTCCGCTCCGCCGTCGCCGGCCGAACAGGACCAGCTGAACCGGCTGGCCGGCGACCACAAGCGCACCATTGCCGTGGTCGTGGTCGGCGACGTGATCGCGTCGCCGTGGCGGTTCGTGGTGGACGAGAAGAACCAGGCCGTCTGCCGGCTGCTCGGCCTCGAGGTCGATGCCCACAGCGTCGACCCGGCGCAGTTCGCGGACCTGGTCGCGCTGTTCGAGGCGGCCGAGTCCGACTCGCTGGACAAGCGCCGGGTCGAGCAGGACATGCCGGCGTACGAGTTCTCCACCACCGACCTGAGCCGGCCGGCGCCGGTCGAGGTCGACCTGCTCGGGCCGGTCGAGGTGGACGCTCGCGGCACGATCGACGAGGGCCGCGTGCAGCTGTCGACCGAGATCATCGCGTTCCTGGCCAGCCAGGACTACGGCGTCCACCCGAACGTGCTGGCCGGCGCGATCTGGCCGCGGGGGATCAGCGAGGAGCTGCGGGACGCGGCGCTCGAGCACACCCGCCGCTGGGTGGGTGTGGACGCGATGTACGCCGACGAGTCCGGCCGCTGGATGCTGAACCGCAGCGTCGTGCGGGTCGACTGGGACGTGTTCCGCACGCTCGCGAAGCAGGCGACGATGATGGACGACCCGCGTGGTCCGCTGTCGACGGCGCTGAGCCTGGTCCATGGCCCGGCCTGGGCGGACCTGCCCGCAGGTCGGTACTCCTGGCTCGCCGCCTCGGGCATCGAGCGCCGGATGGCCGAGGCGGTCGTCGATGCCGCACTCAAGCTCGCGGAGGCCTCGCTGCGGTACAACGACGGCAGCTTGGCCCGCACCTCCCTGCAGACCGGCCTCAGCTTCGCGCCGGCCTCGGAGGAGCTGTGGCGGGCCACGCTCCGCCTGGCCTCGCACTTCGGTACGCCGGCCGACGTCACCAACGTGGCGTCGCAGATGTACGCCGCGCTCGCCAAGCACGGCGGCCCCCGCGGCGCCGAGGCCGAGACCGACGCCCTGGTCGACGAGCTGCTCCCGGGCTACCACCGCCCGGCCGCCGTCGCCTGATCCAACAGCGAACCGCCCGTACTCACGTCGAATACGGGCGGTTCGTCGTTGGTCAGAGCGAGTCGGCGGACCAGGTGTCGCAGGCGGTCATGTCGCCCGAGTCCATCCCGGTCTTGAACCAGCGCATCCGCTGCTCGGCGGTGCCGTGGCTGAAGCTCTCGGGGTTGACCTGGCCCTGGGTCTTCGACTGGATCCGGTCGTCGCCGACCGATGCGGCGGCGTCGAGGCCGCGGGCGATGTCGTCCTCGGTGAGGCCGCTGATGAAGGTGTCGCCGTCCTTGTCCGGGACGGTGGTGGCGTGGTTGGTCCAGATCCCGGCCAGGCAGTCGGCCTGGAGCTCGGAGCGGACCGCGTCGGATGTGGGGCCGTTGCGGGTCTTGATCCGGCCGAGGATGCCGTAGAGGTTCTGCACGTGGTGGCCGTACTCGTGCGCGACGACGTACGCCTCGGCGAAGTTGCCGCCCTTCGCGCCGAGCTCGGTCTGCAGGGTCTGGAAGAACCCGAGGTCGAGGTACACGCGCTTGTCGCCCGGGCAGTAGAACGGCCCGACCGCGCTGGTGGCCGGTCCGCACGAGGTGTTCACCGAGCCGTCGAAGACGCGCATCGGCGCCCGGGTGTACTTCTTGCCTCGGCGCGGCAGCTCGGACGCCCAGAAGCCCTCGATCGAGTTCTGGTAGAACACGAACCGGCAGTCCGGGTTGTTCTGCAGGTCCGTGCCCTTCTTGCACGAGTCGAGGTTCCCGGCGGCGGTGTTGCGCACTGTCGGCTCCTCGCCGCCACCGTCTCCGCCGGGCAGGCCGCCGTTCAGCAGCAGGATGACCACCAGCAGGATGATGCCGCCGATTCCACCGCCGATCGGAATCGTGCCGCCGGGCAGCAGACCGCCGCCGCCTCCGCCACTACCGCGGGTGTCCTCGACACCGCTGGTGTCGAGATCCGCGTCCGGGTTGAATTTCACAGCACTTAGACTAGACCTGAGTGCGGGGGATTCAGCCGTGTCGTGACGCAGCGCCGCCGACCCGCCACCGACCGATCCCACGAACTTGAGGACGCCTGCCACCGCGATGATCACTGTCTCCAGCCTCGAGGTCCGCGTCGGCGCCCGTCAGCTGCTCGCACCCGCCTCGTTCCGGGTCGGGCCGGGTGACAAGGTGGGCCTGGTCGGCCGCAACGGCGCCGGCAAGACCACACTGACCAAGATCCTGGCCGGCGAGGGCCTGCCGGCCAGCGGCTCGGTCAGCTCCTCGGGCGAGATCGGCTACCTCCCGCAGGACCCGCGGACCGGCGATCTGGAGGTCCTGGCAAGGGACCGGATCCTGTCCGCCCGCGGTCTCGACGACGTCGTCCGGCGGCTGCGCAGCGCGGAGAAGTCGATGGCCAGCGCGGACGAGAAGACCCGCGCCAAGGGCATGCGGCGGTACGAGCGCGCCGAGGCCGACCTGCACGCCGCCGGCGGCTACGCGGCCGAGTCGGAGGCGGCCCGGATCGCGGCGAACCTCGGGCTGCCGGACCGGGTGCTCGGGCAGCCGCTGAGCACGCTGTCCGGTGGTCAGCGCCGCCGGGTCGAGCTGGCCCGGATCCTGTTCTCGCAGGCGGAGACACTGCTGCTGGACGAGCCGACCAACCACCTGGACGCCGACTCGATCGTCTGGCTGCGCGACTTCCTGAAGTCGTACGCCGGTGGCGTGATCATGATCAGCCACGACGTGAACCTGCTCGAGGAGACCGTCACCCGGGTGTTCCACCTGGACGCGAACCGGGCCGAGATCGACGTCTACAACGTCGGCTGGAAGGCCTACCTGACCCAGCGCGAGACCGACGAGCGGCGGCGCAAGCGCGAGCGGGCGAACGCCGAGAAGAAGGCCGGCCAGCTGGTCGACCAGGCGAACAAGATGCGCGCCAAGGCGACCAAGGCGACCGCGGCCCAGCAGATGCTGCGCCGGGCCGAGCGGCTGATGTCCGAGCTCGAGGGCGAGCGGAAGGCCGACCGGGTCGCGAAGATCTCCTTCCCGACCCCGGCGCCGTGCGGCAAGACGCCGTTGATGGCGCGCGAGCTGTCCAAGTCCTACGGGTCGCTGGAGATCTTCACCGACGTCGACCTTGCGATCGACCGGGGCTCGCGGGTCGTCGTACTCGGGCTGAACGGCGCCGGGAAGACGACGTTGCTGCGGATCCTGGGCGGGATCGAGAAGTCGGACACCGGCGAGGTGATCGACGGGCACGGGCTCAAGCTCGGGTACTACGCGCAGGAGCACGAGACCCTGGACGTGAACCGGACCGTCCTGGAGAACATGAAGACCGCGGCGCCCGATCTGAACGAGACACAGGCCCGCAGCGTGCTCGGCTCCTTCCTGTTCACCGGTGACGACGCGGACAAGCCGGCCCGGGTGCTGTCCGGTGGCGAGAAGACCCGGCTCGCGCTGGCGACCCTGGTCGTCTCGGCGGCCAACGTGCTGCTGCTCGACGAGCCGACCAACAACCTGGACCCGGCGTCCCGGGCCGAGGTGCTGAACGCGATCCGCTCGTACGCCGGCGCGATCGTGCTGGTCACCCACGACGAGGGCGCCGTCGAGGCGCTCGAGCCGGAGCGCGTCCTGCTGCTCCCGGACGGCGTCGAGGACCTCTGGACGAACGAGTACGCCGACCTGATCTCGCTGGCGTAGTTACTGCAGAGTATCTTCCTGGGTATGACGGACTTGGGACTGCGGTTGACGGTGGACGGGCCGGTCGCGCGGGTCGTGCTGGACCGGCCGGAGGTGCGCAACGCGCAGACTCCGGCGATGTGGCGAGCCTTGGCCGACTTCGGTACGGCGCTGCCGCCCGAGGTGCGCGTGGTCGTGGTGTCGGGGGAGGGGCCGTCGTTCTCGGCCGGCCTCGACCGACGGCTGATCATGGGCGAGAACGCCGACGGCGAGGAGCCGCTGCTCACGCTCGGCGCGAAGCCGGCCGCCGAGGTGCACGAGACGATTGCCGGCTTCCAGGCGGGCTTCTCCTGGTTGCGGCGCCCCGAGATCGTCAGCATCGCCGCAGTGCAGGGTCATGCGGTTGGCGCCGGGTTCCAGTTGGCGTTGGCGTGTGACCTGCGGGTGGTGACGCCGGACGTTCGGTTCAGCATGCGCGAGCCTGCGCTGGGCCTGGTCCCGGATCTGGGTGGCACGCAGCCGCTGGTCCAGCTGGTCGGCTACTCCCGGGCGCTCGAGATCTGTGCGACGTCCCGGTGGGTCGAGGCCGCCGAGGCGAAGGAGCTCGGCCTGGCGAACATCGTCGTACCGGCCGAGGAGCTGGCCGGCACGGTGAAGGACCTGTCGGACGCGCTGCTGGCCCCGCTCCCGGGCGCGATCCGGGAGACGAAGGCGTTGCTCCTGGGCGCCGCGGATCGAACCTACGAGGACCAGCTGAAGGCCGAGCGCGAGGCCCAGGAGCGCCGCCTGAAGGAGCTTCTGGCAAGCCTGGGTTAGGGCCAGTTGCTGATCTCCACGTCGTTGGGCGAGGGGTCGCCCTTGCCGGTTTCGACGTACTTCTTCAGGCTCAGCAGGAAGCTGGCCCACTTGGTGCTGCAGTGGTGCATGAACTCGACCGGTTCCTTCCAGCCCTCGTGCTTGAAGAGGACGATCGCCCAGCCGTCGACCTGGGAGAGCTCGAAGCTGACGTGGGTGCCGATCCACTCGCCTGGTCCGTCGACGACCTCCCACCGGACGAGCTGGCTCGGCTTCGACTCCACAACCTTCATGTCGAAGCCTTCACCGCCCGCGCCGGCGAAGCGGAACTTGATCACCCCGTCGCCCTCCGGGTCGCCGTGGGTGTCCTCGGTCCACCAGCCGGCCAACCCGTCGATGGTGGTGAGGGCTTCGGAGACGGCCTCCAGGGGCGCCCGGACTCCGACTCTGTGCAAGATGTCGACCATTCAACTGCCTTTCTGCTGTCTTTGGGCTTGGATGGCCTCGGCCATCCGCTTGATCCGCTGGAGCCGGCCGTCCCACGCGTCGCGGACGGTCGACAGCTGTGCGACCGCGCGGGCGAGTTGGGCCTCGTCGACCGTGTACAGACGTTCCCGGCCCGACGGTGTGACCTGGACCAAGCCGACCCGGTCGAGGACGCCGAGGTGCTTGGCGACGGCCTGCCGGGTGACCGGCAACTGGTCGCTCAGGCTGGTCGCCGTACCCCCGTTGCCGGCCAGCAGCAGGTCGAGCATCCGCCGCCGGGTCGGATCGCCGACGGCCGACCAGAGGTCGTCGTCGATGGTGACGTTCATGGCGTCGACACCAGCCGGTCGACGTACGGCGTGAGGCGGGGGAGGAAGTAGTCCCAGCCGGTGATGTGGTCGCGGTACACCTCGTCGGACGTGGCCGACTCGTCGAACCCGGTCTCGGAGAACCGCAGCAGCGTGCCCGCGCCCACCGGCACCAGGTCGAACGTCACCAGCAACGAGTTCTCCGCCGTCGCGACCGCGTCCAGCTTGTACGCCCAGCGGAAGGTGAACCGCCGCGGCGGGTCCGCCTCCAGCACCGTCAGCGGCACGACTTTCCCGTCCGGCCGGTTGGTGAACGAGATGGTGCCCGTGGCACCGGGCGCCAGCTCGTACTCCGCCTCGTCCGGCCACCACTCACGCAGGTGCTCCGGCGTGCTGATGACCTCGTAGACCACCTCGGGTGCGGCGTCGATGTGAATCTCCCGGTCGATGCTGCGCTGCCCCATCCCACGTCTCCTTCGTCGTCCCGCAACCTTTGGTTGCACATGACTGTACGACGCTCGCCGCCGATGTGCAACCATTGGTTGCTCGAAGGAAGTTCGGGACGTGATCGCGTGTTGTGACCGTTGACGAGAAGAGCAGGGAGGGAACCGGATGTCGGGAATGCGGCCCATGGGCGGTGGGATGCCCGGTGGTATGGGCGCCTACGGCTGGCGGCGGCAGGACGCGTCGGTGGCCGGGCAGAAGCTCGCCAAGGGCACGCTGCGGCGGATCGTCCGGTTCGCCCGGCCGTACCGGTGGCACATCACGGTGTTCCTGCTGCTCGTGATCGTGTCGGCCTTCCTGGTGATCGCGTCGCCGCTGCTGTTCAAGAAGATCGTCGACGACGGCATCGGCAAGGGCGACGCCGGCCTGGTCACCGCGCTGGCCCTGGTGGTCGCCCTGCTGGCGGTGTTCGAGGCAGTGCTCGGCCTGATCCAGCGGTGGTTCTCGGCCCGGATCGGTGAGGGCCTGATCTTCGACCTGCGGACCAAGGTGTTCGAGCACGTCCAGCAGATGCCGGTCGCCTTCTTCACCCGAACGCAGACCGGTGCGCTGGTCTCGCGCCTGAACAGCGACGTGATCGGCGCGCAGCAGGCGTTCACCTCGACGCTGTCCGGCGTGGTGTCGAACATCATCAGCCTGATCCTCGTGGTCGGCGCGATGTTGGTGCTGAGCTGGCAGCTGACCCTGGTGGCGATCCTGCTGCTGCCGGTCTTCCTGATCCCGGCGCGCATCCTCGGTCGCCGGCTGGCCGCGTTGACGCGGGAGCAGATGCAGCTGAACGCGGACATGTCGACCGCGATGACCGAACGGTTCAGCGTCGGCGGAGCGATGCTGGTGACGCTGTTCGGCAAGCCGGAGATCGAGAACCAGGGCTTCGGCGAGCGCGCCGGGCGGGTCCGCGACCTGGGCATCCGGATCGCGATGCTCGGCCGGGTCTTCTTCACCGCGCTGACCCTGGTCGCCGCGTTGGCCACGGCCCTGGTGTACGGCGTGGGCGGCAACCTCGCGGTCCGCGAGGCGCTGACCGTCGGGACCCTGCTGGCGCTGGTCGCGCTGCTCGGCCGGCTGTACGGCCCGTTGACCGCGCTTTCGAACATCCGCGTCGACGTGATGACCGCGCTGGTGTCCTTCGAGCGGGTCTTCGAGGTCCTCGACCTGGAGCCGATGATCAAGGACGCGCCCGGCGCGAAGCCGTTGCCGGCCGACGCGGCGAGTGTCGAGTTCGATCACGTGGCCTTCGCGTACCCGACCGCCGATCAGGTGTCGCTGGCCAGCCTGGAGTCCGTGGCCGTGCTGGACAAGCGGATATCCGCGCAGGTTCTGGAGGACGTCAGCTTCGTCGTCCGCCCCGGCGAGATGGTCGCGTTGGTCGGACCGTCCGGCGCCGGCAAGACCACGATCACGAACCTGGTCGCCCGGTTGTACGACGTTTCGGGTGGAGCGGTCCGGGTCGGCGGGACCGACGTACGCGAGGTGACCTTGCGGTCGCTGCACGACGCCGTCGGCTACGTGACGCAGGACGCGCACATGTTCCACGAGACGATCCGGGAGAACCTCGGCTACGCGAAACCGGATGCCACCGAGGAGGAGATGGTCGAGGCGCTGAAGTCGGCGCAGATCTGGGAGCTGGTGTCGTCGCTGCCGGACGGGCTGGACACCGTGGTCGGGGATCGTGGCCACCGGTTGTCCGGTGGTGAACGGCAGCGGCTGGCGATCGCCCGGTTGTTGCTCAAGGCGCCGCGAATCGTCGTCCTGGACGAGGCCACTGCGCATCTCGACTCGGAGTCCGAGGTCGCCGTACAGCGGGCGCTGGACACGGCGCTGGAGGGGCGTACGTCGCTGGTGATCGCGCACCGGTTGTCGACGGTGCGCAACGCCGACCTGATCCTGGTGGTTGACCACGGCAACATCGTCGAGCGCGGCACGCACGAGCAGCTGCTGGCGCTGAACGGCGAGTACGCCGACCTGTACCACACCCAGTTCACGGAGTCGGGGACCGCGGCGAATGTCTAGGGGTACCGTGGCCTTGAGGTAGGGGAGGGAGCGATGATCAAACTGGCCTTGGTACTGGCGGCCGGCTACGCGGGCTTCAAGGTCGCCTACCACTCCGAGGACGGCCGCCACTACGGCAAGGTCGGCGACAACACCTTGCGCACCAGCCTGTCCCTGCTGATCGCCAGCCTCGCAGCGGGCGTCACGTATGCTGCGCTGCTACCGCACTAGTTCGTCGATGCCTTCTGCGGGTCGTGCTCCAGGAGATGCAGCACCGGGACCCGGAGGTGCCGGCGCGCGGAATTGGTCCAGTCCAGGTGGAAGAACTCGGCGACGACGTGCGAGCGGGTCAGGATGATGACCTCCTGCGCGTTCACCTGGTCGACGGTGGCGATCAGGGCGTCGATCGGGCGGTCGTGGGAGATCCCGCCGTCGGCGTCCTGGCTCAGGTCGCGCAGCCGTTGCACGCTGCGCCCGGTGCAGCCCTTCGCCTCGGTGTCGATCGCCTTCTGCGCCTCGGCCAGGTCCTGGCGCTGGGTGGCCAGCCCTGGTCCGTAGAGATCGGCGGTGCCGAGGGCGCTGATGGATGCCTCCACTCCGGCCTCGGCGTTGTGGCACGGCACGAGCACGTGGTACTTGACCGGCTCGGGCATGTCCTGGTGCAGTTCGACGACGCGCTTCGCGTCCGGCTCGGACAGTTCCTGTTCGACCAGCAGTACGACGTCGTACATCTCGCAACCTCCGGTTCGTACCAGTCGGTATATCCCCATGATGCCCCTACCAGGGCGGTTTGACTGTCAACTCGATCGATTCAGTTTCCGCCTTCCGTACGTCCGGAGCGCGCGGAGCAGGTCGACCTCCCGGAAGGCCGGCCAGTAGAGGTCGCAGAACGCGATGTCCGAGCGCGTCGTCTGCCACAGCAGGAAGTCCGACATGCGCAACTCGCCGCTGGTCCTGATCACCAGTTCGGGGTCGGGCAACTCCGGTAGGTAGAGGTGCCGCCGGATGTCGTCCTCGCTCAGCCGGTCGGCGACGTCCGACAGTGACCGCCCCGACACGGCCGCCTCGTCCAGCAGCCCGCGGACGGCGTCCAGGACCTCACCGCGGCCGCTGTACCCGATCGCGATGGTCAGGTCGCCCGCGCCGGCCCGGTCCCGGGTCGCCTCGACCGCGTCCTTCAACGCGTTGGCCGTTGACGAGGGCAACAGATCGAGCTGACCCGCGACATGCAGCCGCCAGCGGTGGTCGCGCCGTACGTGGTCGGCGATCACGGTCTCGGCGAGCTGCATCAGGTAGTCGACCTCGGCCGAGTCCCGCCGGCGGATGTTGTCGGCGGACGCGACCCACGCGGTGACACAGCCGATCCCGGCGGAGCGGCACCAGTCGAGGAACATCTCCAGGTGCTCGGCGCCGAAGCGGTGCCCCTGCCGCACGTCGTCGTACCCGGCCTGTCGGGCTCAGCGGCGGTTGCCGTCCATGACGATCGCCACGTGCTGCGGCATCGGGAGGCCGGCGAGCTGGCGGCGCAGTACGCGGGTGTAGAGGCGGTAGAGCATCAGCTGGTTGCGCTCGTCAGCACGTCGGCCAGGTCGAACTTCACCGGCTCCTCGAGTTGCTCGTAGGTGCAGGACTCCGGCGTGCGGTCCGGGCGCCAGCGGACGAACTGCGCGGTGTGCCGGAACCGGATGCCTTCCATGTGGTCGTAGCGGACCTCGACCACGAGCTCCGGGCGCAGTGGGGTGAACGAGAGATCCTTCCCGGCCTGCCAGCGGCTGCCTTCGGCGTTGCGCGGCGTCCGGACGCCTTCCTCCTGCTTCGCCCACGCCCACGGATGCTCGTCGAAGGTGGTGACCAGCGGCTGCATCTCCTGGAAGAGCTCCTTGCGCCGCTCCAGCGGGAACGCGCCGATCACGCCGACGCTGGCGAGCGTGCCGTCGTCGTTGTAGAGCCCGAGCAGCAGCGAGCCGATCCGGTCCGGGCCGCTCTTGTGCAGGCGGTACCCGGCGACCACGCAGTCCGCGGTGCGCTCGGGCTTCACCTTGAACATCACCCGCTTGTCCGGCTGGTAGACGCCGTCGAGCGGCTTCGCGATCAGCCCGTCCAGCCCGGCGCCCTCGAACTGCTCGAACCACTGCGCGGCGGTGGCGTGGTCCGTGGTCGCGGGCGTGACATGGATCGGCGCCTTGACATCGGCAAGGGCCTCGAGGAGCGCCGTACGGCGTTCGCTGAACGGGCGCTCGGTGTAGTCGTCGTCGCCGAGGGCCAGCAGGTCGAAGGCGACGAACCGGGCCGGCGTCTTCTCCGACAGCATGTTCACCCGGCTCGCGGCCGGGTGGATCCGCTGCTGCAGCACCTCGAAGTCCAGCCGGTCGCCGGACTCGCCGATCACGATGATCTCGCCGTCGATCGCGCAGCGCTCCGGCAGGTTCGCCTTCACCGCCTCGACGAGCTCGGGGAAGTACCGGGTCATCGGCTTCTCGTTCCGGCTGCCGATCTCCACCTCGTCCCCGTCACGGAAGATGATCGAGCGGAACCCGTCCCACTTCGGCTCGTAGCTCAGTTCGCCGTGCGGGATCTCCTTGACCGGCTTGGCCAGCATCGGCTTCACCGGCGGCATGATCGGCAGTCGCATCCCGTCATTCTCACCCACCAGCAGTCCTCCTACCAGGCAGTTGCATCCTGTACCTGGGTACAGGTTTACCGTCGAAGCATGAGCACAACGGACTGGGCCCCCGAGGCCTGCACGCTACCGACGGCCGAGCGGCCACTGCGGGTCGCAGAGTTCGACCAGCTGTTCGCCGACCACCAGAAGACCATCTCCCGAGCCGATCCGACCACGCTCGAGCTGACTCTCGCCGCCGAGGCGGAGGCAACCACGGCCGACCTCACCGCCCGCGAGACCGCGTGCTGCTCGTTCTTCACCTTCGAGCTCACCCCGACCGACGGCCACCTGAGCTTCCGCATCACGGTCCCGCCTGCGCATGCCGACGTACTGGATGCGCTGAGCACGCGTTATGGCTGACGGCCTGCGCTCCGGACAGGTCGCGGCCGCCGCAGGCGTGAACCTGCAGACGCTCCGGTACTACGAACGCCGCGGACTGATCGAGGAGCCGACGAGGAGTCTGGGCGGCCACCGCCTCTACCCAGCGGACGCCGTGACGACGCTCCGCGTGATCAAGGCGGCCCAGCGCCTCGGGTTCACGCTGACCGAGGTCGCCGAGTTGCTCGACGCGGCCAGGCATCGGCACCGGGTCGGCGAGGGAGCCGGGCTGCAGGCACGTGCCCGGGAGAAGCTGGCCGACGTGGAAGCCAAGATCGCCGACCTGACCGTGATCGCCGACAGCCTGCGCGCGGGGATCGCCGCCGGCTGTGACGACCTCGAGACCTGCGCGGGCGACCCCAACTGCCCATTGCCGTTCACCGACCTGGTCGCGCGCCCGTGACGGTCGTCCGGTCGGTGGTGCTGTTCGTGCTGGCGGCACTCGCGGAGATCGGCGGCGCCTGGCTGGTCTGGCAGGGCTGGCGGGAGCACCGCGGGATCTGGTGGATCGCCGGCGGCGTGATCGCCCTCGGAGCCTACGGTTTCGTCGCGACCTTCCAGCCGGATCCGAACTTCGGCCGGATCCTCGCTGCGTACGGCGGGGTGTTCGTCGCCGGGTCGCTGGCCTGGGGCATGGTCGTGGACAAGTTCCGCCCCGACCGCTGGGACCTGCTCGGCGCCGCGATCTGCCTCGCCGGCGTCGCGGTGATCATGTACGCGCCGCGGGACTAGTCCGGGTCGAGGATCGTGGGGTGGTTGTCCGGGTTCGACGGCCACCAGGGGCGGACCGAGGCGTTGTCGTGCAGGGTTTGGCGGTAGGCGTCGACAAAGGCTCGGTGGATGATGTCGACGACCTCCTGGGCGACGTTGTCGACGCGCCAGCGCAGCACGCGGCGCCAGGTGAGCGGCTGGCCGGCCAGCGGTTTCACCACCGTCTGCGGCATCTCGCGGACGGTCGGCAGGCAGAGGCTGATGCCGCGGCCGGCGCCGATCAGCTGCTCGATCTCGGTGGTGTCCAGGTTGGCGTACCGGAAGTCGGGCGTGAACCCGCCGACGGTCTCGCACACCTCGCGGAGATAGGCCAGATCGCCGTCCGCCTTCCCGGCCCGGCGGGCAGGTACTGCTCGGGCGGACTCAGTCCGACCGTCTCGAGCAGCTCGGCCGCTCGCGCCCGGGCCTGGGCTCCGTCCAGGCCAAGGTGTTACGCAGCGGCCGGCTGAGCGCGTACGCCACGGTCCGGGTCGGATTGAGCGCCGAGAACGGGTCCTGGAACATCAACTGAACATGCCGCCTGTACTTCCGCAGCGCCCGCCGTCGCAGGTGGTCGACCGGTTCGTCCTTGAACCGGATCGGCCCGGCGGTCGGTCGCTCCACACCGGTGAGCATCCGGGCGATGGTCGTCTTTCCGGAACCGCTCTGACCGACCAGCGCCGGGTTGGCGTCAGGGGATGAGGACGACCTTGCCGGTGGTGGCGCGGGATTCCAGGGCGCGGTGGGCTTGGGCTGCTTCGGCTAGGGGGAAGGTGGTGGTTGGGGCTTGCCAGCGGCCTGAGAAGGCTTCTTCCAGGGCGGTGGATTCCAAGGAACGGAGTTTGGGGAGCAGTTTGGGGCCGATGGCCCAGGTGGCGGTCAGGCCGCGGGACATCAGGTCTTCGGTGGTCAGATGGATCGGGCCGCCGCCGGACCAGCCGAACATGAGGAGCCGGCCGCCGACCCCGAGTAGGTCGAAGGCTTGTCGGCCGTTGTCGCCGCCGACGCCGTCCAGGAGGACTGTGATGGCTCGGTCGCCCAGCTCCGACTTGAGGTCGGTCGGCCAGTCCGGGTTCTTGTAGTCGACGGCGTAGTGCGCGCCGAGGTCGCGGACCAGTTGGACCTTCTCGGGTCCACCGGCCAGCCCGATGACTGTCGCGCCGACGTTGCGTGCCGCCTGGACCAGGTAGCTGCCGATCCCGCCCGCGGCCGCGGTGACCAGTACGACGTCGTCCGCCGACAACTGCGCCTGCGACAGGATCCCCGCGGTCGTCCGCCCGGTCCCGATCGCGGCCACGGCCTGGGCGGCGTCGACGTGATCCGGAAGCTCGTGCAGCGACTCCACCTTGGCGACGGCGAGTTCGGCGTACCCACCTGGCACCATGCCGAGGTGGACCACGACTCGTTTGCCGATCCACGCCGCGTCGACCCCAGGCCCGACCGCTTCCACCCGCCCGGCGACCTCGCGCCCGGGAATCGTCGGCAGCTCGGGCAGGGGGATCGGCCCGCCACCGCCAGTCCCGGACCGGAGTGTCGTGTCGACCAGGTGGACCCCGGCCGCCGCCACCCGGATCAGCACCTGCTCCGCGGCGGGCACCGGGTCCGGGACCTCCTCGTACCGCAGGTTCTCCGCCGGACCGAACTCGTGCAATCTGATCGTCTTCACAACCGCAGACGCTAGGACCTCAAGATTGGTTGAGGTCAAGCTGATGCCACTTTGTTACCTTGTGTATTAAAGTTCGGGGTGAGCCGAGGGAGGACGGTGACGTGGGGAAGATTCTGAAGGGTGCGACCGCGCAGGAGACGCACAGCGCGATCCTGGACCTGATCCGGTCCAGCGGCACGGTCACCCGCGTCGACCTGGCCGACCGCTCCGGGCTGACCGGGGCGTCCATCTCGCGGGTGGTGAAGCAGTTGCTCGCCGACGGCCTGATCGTGGAGACCGGCCTCGGCGACCCGACGGGAGGCAAGCGCGCGACGCTGCTGCAGTTCAACCCACGCGCCCGGCACGCCGTCGGCATCTCGATCGACACACCGAGTACTACGTACGTCGTGACCGACATGAGCGGCCGCGTGATCGAGCAGATGTCGTCGCGGGGGATCGGCCGGGACGCGCCGGCCACGGTCGTCCAGCGGATCACCACCGAGCTCGAGGACCTGGTCGTGAAGGCGAACATCGAGCCGGCCACCCTGGTCGGCGTCGGGGTCGCGCTGGCCGGCCGGCAGGGCGGCGGCGGGATCCGGCTGCTGCGCACCAACGCGGCGAAGTACGTCTGGGAGCCGTTCGCCGTCCGGGACACGCTCAAGGCGGCGATCGACCACCCGATCGTGGTCGAGAACGACTCGACCTGCGCCGCGATCGGCGAGTTCTGGGCCGGCCGGATCCCGTCGGTGAACGACTTCGCCACCGTCTACATGGCGGCCGGGTTCGGGCTCGGCCTGGTCACCAACGGCGACGTCTACCGCGGCTCGTCGTCGAACGTCGGCGAGATCGGCCACATGGTCCTGGACGTCAACGGCCAGCAGTGCTGGTGCGGCGGCCAGGGCTGCCTGGAGAGCCTGGCAGCGCCGGCCGCCGTCGTGAAGCGCGCCGAGCAGGACCCGTCTTTGGTCAACGACCTCGCCCTGCGCGGCCGCCGTACGGCGTTGCGCTCGGACTTCGCGAAGATCGCCCGGCTGGCCGCGGCCGGCGATCCGCGCTGCGTCCAGCTGATCGAGGAGTCGGCGACGTACCTGGCCAAGGCGTTGCTGTCGATCACCAACCTGCTCGACCTGGACCAGATCATCCTGGCCGGCCCCGGGTTCAGCGAGGCCGGCGACATCTACGTCCGGGTCGCGGCGACCGAGATCAACCGGCTGTCGTTCGTCCGCGCGATGCATCCGACCCGGGTCGAGCTGTCGAAGCTGGGGCCGAGCGCCGCGGCACTGGGCGCCGCATCGCTCGTCCTGCACAGTCAGCTCACCCCGCACCAGAAGTCGACCCGGTCCGTCACGAGCTGATGAACTCCTGGAGCCAGCGACCGCTCTTCTTCACGATCCGCTGCTGGCTCTCGTAGTCGACGTACACGATCCCGAACCGGCGGCTGAAGCCGAACGCCCACTCGAAGTTGTCCATCAGCGACCAGGCGAAGTACCCCTTCAGCGGCAACCCCTCGGCGACCAGTTCCCGGCAGACCGTGACGTGCTGCTCGAAGTAGGCCTGCCGGTCGTCGTCCTCGACGGTCCCGTCGGCGGTCAGGGAGTCCGGGTACGCCGCGCCGTTCTCCGTCACGTACAACGGCAGGTCGGGCGCGAGCTTGTTGATCGTGACCAGGATGTCCCGCAGCCCGGTCGCCTGGATCGGCCAGCCCATCTGCGTCTTCGGCAGGCCGGTGTCGACGGCAACCACGTTCTCGCTACCGGGCTGTGTGGTCGGACCGCCCGGCGACGAGACCGGCCCGTCCGGCGCGGCCACGGTCGTCGGGCAGTAGTAGTTCACGCCGACGAAGTCCAGCGGGGCGCCGATCACCGGCAGGTCCGCCTCGAACTGCGCGAACCAGTCGGTCATCCCGGTGTCCTCGAGCACGTCGGCCGGGTACTTCCCGGCCAGCAGCGGCTCCAGGAACAGCCGGTTCCGGAGCCCGTCGACCCGCCGCGCGGCGTCGCGGTCCGCGGCCGAGTCGGACGCGGCGTGGATCGGCGCCGGGTTGAGCGCGATGCCGTAGGAACCCTCCGGGCAGCGGATCGCCTCGAGCGCGAGCCCGTGCCCGAGCAGCAGGTGGTGCACGGCCTTCAGCGCGTCGGCGCCTTCGGTCCGCCCGGGAGCGTGCTCGCCGTTCCCGTAGCCGAGGAAGGCCGAGCACCATGGCTCGTTCAGCGTCATCCAGTTCTTGATCACGTCCGCCAGCGCCGCGTGGGTGACGGCCGCGTAGTCGCGGAACCGCTCTGCGGTGTCGCGGGCCAGCCAGCCGCCCGCGTCCTCGAGCGGCTGCGGCAGGTCCCAGTGGTAGAGGGTCGCGTACGGCGTGACGCCGTGCTCCAGGCAGGTCTCGGCGAGCCGCCGGTAGAAGGCGAGCCCGGGCGGGTTCGTCACCCCGGAGCCGGCCGGGATGATCCGCGGCCACGCGATCGAGAACCGGTACGCGGTCAGCCCGAGGTCGGCGAGCAGCCGGATGTCCTCGGCGAACCGGTGGTAGTGGTCGTCGGCGACGTCGCCGGTGGTCCCGTCGGAGATCCGGCCCGGGGTGTGCGCGAACGTGTCCCAGATGCTCGGACCGCGCCCGTCCGTGGAGACCGCACCCTCCACCTGGTACGACGCCGTCGCCGCACCCCAGGTGAATCCGGGTGGGAAGCCGTTCGTCACGATGTCTCCTTCTGACCCTCGACCCAGTACTGCTCTTGGGGGAGGAGGCTACTCAACCGGTTAAGGAGCTCGTCGGGGAGGTCCGCTTCCATGGCAGCGACCAGCGCGTCGACCCGGGCCGGCTTGCTGGTCCCGACCACGGTCCCGGCGACGCCCGGGGTGTCGGTGGAGTGCCGGAGCGCGGCCGTCGCGAGGTCGACGCCGTACTCGCGGCAGGCCTTGTCCATCTCCTGCACAGCCTCCAGTACGGCGGGCTGCGCCTCGCGGTACGCGTACGTCGTCGAGCCCTGCGGGTTCGCGAGGATGCCGCCGCCGAAGATCGCCGCGTTGATCACGCCGAGCCCGTCGGCGACGGCGCGCTCGAACAGGGCGCCGGCCGAGTGGTCGACCAGGCTCCAGCGGTTGTGGACGAGCAGCACCTCGAAGCCGCCGAGGTCGAGGTAGCGGGCGAGCTCGCGGGTGTTGCCGCCGGCGAGTCCGACGTGGCCGATCTCGCCGTCCTCGCGCAGCTGCATCAGCGTGTCGACGGCGTCACGCATGGTGTCGAAGTCGTGGAACTCCGGGTCGTGCAGGTGCACCAGCGGCAGGTTGTCCAGGCCGAGGCGTTCCTTGCTCTCCGCGACGCTCGCCCGCACCCGGGCGCCGGAGTAGTCGCCGTCGCGGGCGTCGACCTTGGTCGCGACCAGGAAGCCGTCGGGCAGGCCGCCGTACTCCTTGATGGCCTGGCCGATCCGCAGTTCGCTCTCGCCGTCGCCGTACCCGTTGGAGGTGTCGATCCACTTCAGTGGGCTGTCGAAGACGCGGAGGACGAGGTCGACAGCCTCCTGGCGCGTGACGTCGTACCCGAAGACCGCGGGCATGCCCGCGATCCCACTGCCGCCGGCGCAGACGGCGGAGACGGTGAGGCCGGTGGATCCGAGCGGCCGAAGCCAGTCCTTGTTCATGCCTCCGACCCTATGGCGAACGCGAAGCCGTCCGGATCGACGTACACGGTCGTGCCGTCAGGTGAGACGAGGTTGCCGAGATCGGCCGGGGGCTTGCCTTCGAGCTCGGCGTATGCGAAGCCGGCCACGTCGAGCTGCGGATCGCGGGACGTCTTCGGGACCTGGTAGGTGAAGACCTCGAGCACGGTGTCGCCGCCCTTGAGGTAGCCGATGCTGAACCCGCGGTGGTCGTGCGGCTGCTCGATGGTGCCGATGAACGAGAAACCGTAGTGCCGGTCGTAGAACGCGCTGGTCCGCTCGCGGTCCTCGATCGTGATCGCCACGTGGTCGAACCGCGGCCGCTGCGGCACGCCCAGCCCCCGCTCCCGGGCGACCCCGTCGGCGTCGAGGATCTCGGCGTACTGCAGGTCGCCCTGGATCATCTCCAGCAGCGTGCCGTCGGGGTCGTAGAAGAAGCAGATCCGGACCTCGCCCTCGGCGTCGAGCGGGTCGAGCGTGAACTCGACCCCGGCAGCCTTGAGTACGGCGGCCCGCTCGTCCAGCCGGTCGACCTTGAACCCGACGTGCCGGAACCCCTTCTGCAGGTCGTCGCCGACCCACGTGCTCAGCTCGCGGCCGTTGCCGACGGCCCGTAACTCGATCGTCGCGGTGACCGCGTCCAGCACGGCCCGCTCCGCGGTCGGCTCGCCGACGACCTGGAGCTCCAGGAACTTGGTGTAGTACTCGACGGAGCGCTGCACGTCGGTGCAGTTGACCACGACGTTCTTGATCGCCATCGGACCTCTTTCAGGGTGTGAGCTAGTTCTTGACGGCGCCGAGCATCATCCCGGCGACGAACTGCCGCTGCATCCGGACGTAGACGATGACGACCGGTACGACGGACAGCGTGAGGCCGGCGGTGAGGGCCGGCCAGTTGGTGGAGTACTGACCCATCAGCGTGAACAACACCGGCTGCAGCGGCAGCGAGTCGGTGTTGCGCAGCACCGTGTTGGCGATCAGGAACTCGTTCCAGGTAGAGAGGAACTGGAAGATCACCACGGTCGCGATCCCGGGCCGGGTGAGCGGCAGGATCACCCGGCGGAAGATGGTGAACTCGCTGCCGCCGTCCACCCGGGCCGCCTCGATTAGCTCGTCCGGCAGCGTCTGGAAGAACGCCCGCATCAGGAACATCGCGAACGGCGCCGACCCCGAGATGTAGAGCACCAGCAAGCCGGTCTGGGTGTCGAGCAGCCCGAGCGACTTGAGCTCGAGGTAGAGCGGGATGATGAGCGCCGTCGAGGGCATCATCAGGGTGGTCAGCAAGAGGACGAAAAGGGTGTTGCGGAAGGGAAAGTCGAGTTTCGCGAAGGCGTAGCCGCTCAGCGTCGCGAAGACCAGCACTCCGGCGACCGTGACCGACGTGATCCAGACGCTGTTCCAGAAGTGCAGCGGGAACTCGATCGACGTCCACGCCTCCTGGTAGGCCTTGCCGGTGACCGACCGGGGAAAGAACGGCCCGTTGAAGATCGTGTTCTGCTCGCGCAGCGAGGTGAGCAGCATCCAGACGAACGGGAACGCCATCAGCACGCAGAACGGCGCCAGCACGAAGGTGGCGAACGACTTCCCGGCCCACGACTGACGTTTCATCGGTCCGCCTTCCTGGTGAGCCAGAGCTGGGCGATGACGGCGAGCGTGCAGAGCACCATCGTCACGACGCTGAACGCGCTGGCGTAGCCGAGCTGCGGGATCGACCCGGACGTCGAGCCGAACGCGAGCGAGTACAGGTAGGTGCCGAGCACCTCGCTGGCGTGGTTCGGCCCGCCGCCGGTCATCACGAAGATGACGTCGAAGGCCTTGAACCCGTTGAGCAGGCCGAGGCTGACGACCAGGCCGGTGACGACCCGCAGGCTCGGGACCGTGATGTGCCGGAACTGCTGCACGGTGTTGGCGCCGTCCACGGCCGCGGCCTCGTACAGACTCGGGTCGATGCCCTGCAGCCCGGCGTAGAAGATCAGCATCGTGAAGCCGATCCCGCCCCAGACCGTCACCACGATGATGGCCGGCAGCACCGTCTTCTGGTCGGCCAGCCACGGATGCTGCAGGCTGTCGAGGCCGACCGCCCCGAGCAGCCGGTTGAGGGTGCCGATGTTCGGGTCGTAGATGAGCTTCCACAGCACCGCGGACACCACGAACGAGACGATGCCCGGGATGAACAGGATCGTCCGGACCAGGACGCCGACCTTCGGCCAGACGGCGTTGACGAGTACGGCGGTGACGAGGCCGAGGAACGTGAGCAGTGCCGTGGTGACCCCGGTCAGCACCAGGGTGATCACCATCGCCCGGCGCGCGACCGGGTCGGACAGCATCCGGCTGTAGTTGTCGAAGTTCACGAACCGCGGCGCGCCGAAGCCGCCCCACGACGTCAGGCTCAGGTACGCCGTGTACAGGATCGGCCAGAGCACGAACGCCAGGAACAGCGCGAACGTGGGCAGCACGAACAGGTAGCCCGCCGCCCGCTGCGACCGGCGCAACGGCGAGCCGAACCGGTACGACGTACGGCGGGGGAGCGCAGGTGATGTGGTTTCCGGCCGGGACAGGGCTGTCGCCATCCGATCAGCCGCCCTTGGCGTTCAGCACGGCCTGCTGCATCTCCTTCGCGACCGTCGCCGGGTCGCCCTTGCCGTCGAAGATCTTGGCCAGCGGATCGCCGGCCGCGACCGAGCCGGGACCGAACGGGATGTGCGGGCAGCCGTCGCCGTCGAGCAGCCAGGACGTCATCTGCTTCATGATCGGCAGCTCGATCCGGTTCGCCGCGCTCTTGGTGGCCGGCATCGAGTTGGACTCGTTCATCGTGGGGGAGTACTCGTCCGCGGAGTACAGGAACTTCAGGAACTCCAGCGCGGCGTCCTTGTTCTTGCTGGTCGCCGAGACGGCCCAGCCGGCGCCGGCCTGGTTCGCGGTCCAGTGCCGCTTGCCCGGCGCGATCGCCGGCGTCTTCATCACCTTGTACTTCTTCACGAATGCCGGGGGAGCGTCCTGGACGAGTCCCTGCGGGGTCCAGGAGCCGTTGAACAGCATCGCGGACTTCTCGGTGTAGAACAGCTGCGGCGCCTGGTCGCCGCTGGTGCCCGTGGTGCCGGGCTGGAACACGCCGCCCTTGACGATCTTCTGCTGCAGCTTGATCGCGTCGACGACCTTCGGGTCCTCGTACGTCGCGCCGTCCTTCAGCTGGTCGAGCTTCAGGTAGTACGTCGGGTCGTCGGCGACCTGGGTGATCAGCGGCAGGAAGAAGTCCAGCGAGCTGGTCGTCGGGTTGCAGCTGAGCGCCACCGGATGCTTGCCGATGGCCCGGATCTTGGCGGCGGCCGCGATCAGGTCGTCCCAGGTCTCGATCTCGTCCTCGCCGACACCGGCCTTCGCGAGCAGGTCCGGGTTGTAGAACAGGCCGAACGTCTGCGCCATCCAGCCGACCGCATACTGCTTGCCGTCCAGGGTGTACTCCTGGTTGGCCGAGTCGAAGAAGTCCTTCAGGAAGTCGTCGCCGAGCTCCTGCTTCAGGTCGGCGGAGACCCCGCCGGTGCCGTAGGTGAGCGCGCGCGTGTGCGGCGCGAAGATCTCCGGGACGTCGCCGCCGGCCACCGCCGCCTGCAGGGCGGGCAGGTACTGGTCCGGGGTGCCGAAGATCCGGTTCTCGATCTTGATGTTGCTGTGCGCCGCCTCGAACTTCTCGATCAGCTTCGGGAACTGGGCCTCCTGGTCGTTGTACCAGGACCACATCCGGACCACGGCCTTCCCGCCGCTCGTGGTGCCGCCACCGCTGTCACTGCCGCCGCACGCGGCCAGGGCCGGCCCGAGCCCCAGTGCGGCGGCGCCGCCCAGCGCCCCCTTCAGTACCGTCCGCCGGCCCACCGTGCCGGCATCCCGCCGTTCGCCCATACCGACTCCTCAGTCAGTCACCTCACGAACCTCACATCAACTTCCTAACTGAAAGTAAGAAAGTGGTCAAGGTCACGTGGAAGTTTCCCGGAGTTTCCGTGCCGGCCCGGTGAGACGGCGATCGGTGGGGCGTGGGTCCTCGCACTTAGGGTTGGGCGCATGGTGATTCGGTTGAGTGAGCGATGGCCGGAGGTGAGCCCGGACCGGCTGCTGTCCGAGTGTGTGCCGCCGCCGCGGTTCGCCGACGTCCGGTTCGCCACCTACCAGCCGGCGCCCGACGAGCCTTCACAGGCCGAAGCGCTGAGCGTCCTGACCGAGCGGGCGGTCGGACTGGCCAAGCCGAAGCAGGCGCCGAGTCTGTGGTCCCGGCTGCGCAAGCGCACCGAAGCACCCGGAAAGCCGGGGATCTACCTCGACGGCGGCTTCGGCGTCGGCAAGACCCACTTGCTCGCGTCGCTGTGGCACGAGGCGGCCGGGCCGAAGATGTACTGCACGTTCGTGGAGCTCACCAACCTCGTCGGGGCGCTCGGCCTGCGCACAGCCGTCGAAGCCTTGTCGTCGTACCGGCTGATCTGCATCGACGAGTTCGAGCTGGACGATCCGGGCGACACGATGCTGATCTCGCGGCTGCTGGGTCAGCTGGTCGCGGCCGGCGTCGAGCTGGCGGCCACCTCGAACACGCTGCCCGACAAGCTGGGGGAGGGCCGGTTCCAGGCGGTCGACTTCCTCCGCGAGATCCAGGCGCTGGCCGCGAACTTCGAGGTACGGCGGATCGACGGGCCGGACTACCGGCACCGCGGCCTGCCCGTTGCGCCCGAGCCCTGGCCGGACGACAAGGTGGAGGCGAAGGCCGCAGAGCGTGCCAACGCCTCGTGCGACCACTTCGTCGACCTGCACCGGCACCTGTTCGAGCTGCACCCGAGCAAGTACGGCGCTCTCCTCGACGGTGTCGAGACGGTCGCGATCACCGACATCCGGCCGCTGACCGACGAGAACGTTGCCCTGCGCATGGTTGTTCTCGCCGACCGCATCTACGACCGCAACCTGCCGCTGCTGGCCGGCGGCGTGCCGCTGGACCAGCTGTTCTCCGCCGAGATGCTCAAGGGCGGCTACCGCAAGAAGTACCTGAGGGCGCTCTCCCGGCTGATCGCCCTCGCAAATGCCGCGGGTTAACCGCCGGGCGTGGTTACCTGGGCTGGTGACTGGGGAGCGCCGTACTGCTGTGGTCTCCGTCGGACTGCTCGCGGTCGGGATCCTGCTGCTGGCGGCCGGCGGGTTCGTGCACTTCGACGACTTCTCGGGCACGGCAAGCGACGAGCGGAATCTGCCGCTGGGCGCGATCGCCGTCGTCGTGGCGATCGCCGGCGTACTGGTTGCCTGGCGGCATCCGTCGGCTCGACTGTGGTTCGGGATCGCGCTGGGTGTATTGCTCTCGTTCCTGCTCTGGCAGGGCCTGACGAACCGTGGCTTCCGGTTCATCTGGGCGCACGACGAGGGCGAGCTGGGCCTGCTGGAGGTCGTGCTCGGGCTGCTCGCAGCCGTCCTGATCGCCACCGGCCTGCAGCCGAGCCCGCGGGTGCGCGGCGGGCGATGGATGGTCCGGGTCGCCGCCTACCTGTGTGGCACCGCGGCACTGGTGCTCGTCGCGGTCATCGCCGGTACGGCGTACTACGACGCAACCGACTGTGCGAGCGGCGACTCCGACTGCCTGTCGCTGCTGGGAGGCATGGTCTGGGGCCTGCTGTCGTTGCCGGTGGCCGCGGTGGTGATCGCGGTGATCGAGGTGGTTCTGCACCGTCGGCGCAACCGCGAATCGCCGGGTGAATAGGGCAGGATGGTGCGATGGCGAAGCAGAAGAAGAGCCAGGCGGACACGGGTGGGCTGCTCGAGCAGTTGAAGGTGCCGTCGGGGCCGGTGGATCTGAGCAAGTACGACACGCGTGCCACGCCTGGGTTCACCGGGACCAAGGACGAGGGCAAGCTCGCGCTGGAGAACCTCGGTGCCGAGGTGTCCGACTGGCAGGAGCGTCTGTACGCCGAAGGCCGCAAGAACGGGCAGCGCAGGGTGCTGCTGGTCCTGCAGGGGATGGACACGTCCGGCAAGGGTGGCGTGATCCGGCACGGCGCGGGGCTGATGGACCCGCAGGGCCTGAAGATCACGTCGTTCAAGGCGCCGACGCCGGCCGAGAAGCGGCGCGGGTTCCTGTGGCGGATCCGGCAGGCGCTGCCCGGTCCGGGGATGATCGGGATCTTCGACCGGTCGCACTACGAGGACGTGCTGATCGCCCGCGTCCGCAACCTGGTCGCGCCACCGGTGTGGAACCGGCGCTACGGCCAGATCAACGACTTCGAGGCCGAGCTCGCGGCGAACGGCGTGACGCTGCTGAAGTGCTTCCTGCACATCTCGCCGGAGGAGCAGCTGCTCCGGTTGCAGGCGCGCCTGGACGACCCGACCAAGCACTGGAAGTACAACCCGGGTGACGTCGACGAGCGGAAGCTCTGGCCGGCCTACACCCAGGCCTACGAAGCCGCCCTGGAGCGCTGCAACAGCCCCGAGGCGCCCTGGCTGGTGATCCCCAGCGACCGCAAGTGGTACCGCAACTGGGCCGTGACCACGATCCTCCTCGAGACGCTCAGGTCGCTGAATCCGCAGTGGCCGGCCGCCGACTTCGACGTGGACACCGAGAAGAAGCGCCTGGCCGCCACCTGACCTGTGCACCGCGGCCCGAGTTGGGTACACAGGAGGCGGAAGGAGCACAACGATGAGCGCGGTTTCCGTTCGGTACATCGTCAGCGACGTCGACGCGGCGGTCGACTTCTACACCAAGCACCTCAGGTTCGAGGTGCAGATGCGGCCCGGGCCGGGGTTCGCCGGGATCACCCGTGGTGATCTCCGGCTGCTGCTGTCCGAGCCGACGGGACCCGGTGGCGCGGCCCAGGCCATGCCCGACGGGCGCACACCGGAGCCGGGCGGCTGGAACCGGATCCAGCTGGAGGTCGACGACCTCGAGTCCACGGTCAACGCACTCCGCGCGGACGGAGCGTCGTTCCGGAACGAGATCGTCACCGGCCGAGGTGGGCTGCAGATCCTGCTGGACGACCCATCCGGCAACCCGATCGAGCTCTTCCAGCCGACGACGTAGCCCTTCAGTCCTCCGGGTCGATGTTGTGGCGGCGAAGGAGGGCCCGAAGCGCGGCGACCTGCTCGTGGAGGCGCTCGTTCTCGTCCAGTACGGCGTTGAGCTCGGCGAGCAGGTGGTGGCGACGGCCGTAGGTGGTCCAGGCGGCTGCGGCCTCGGGCGTGGTCCAGGCGGTGTCGGCCTCGTCGGTGAGGTAGCCGGAGACGGCTGACTCGAGGCGCTGGCGGTGGTCGATCCACTCGTGCGTCTTGCGCCGTACGTCGTCGAGCTCGTTGCCCAGCTTCATCAGGATCTGGGCCGCGACGCCCTCGCCGTCGCGGAGGAGCCCGAGCAAGAGGTGCTCGGGGCCGAGAATCTCGGTGCCGAGCCGGCGGGCCCGTGCCTGTTTCCAGCCCGGCGTCGCTGCCTCCTGGTAGGCGTGCTCGAGCGTGCTCTTCGCCCGCGGCGTGAACGGGACTGCGCCGGTGGGGCCGCGGCCTGCGCCCCGGCCGACGATCTCCACCACCAGGTCGCGCACGGCCGGCGCGGTGACACCCAGCCCGGCCAGGACTTTCGCGCCGCCGCCCTGGCCTTCCTCGATGATCCCCAGCAGCAGGTGCTCGGTCCCGATGAACGTGTGGTTGAGCCGGCGGGCCTCTTCCTGCGCGAGGACGACGACCCGCCGGGCCGAATCGGTGAACAACTCGAACATTCCGCCTCCCCTCCGCAACAGCTCGTCCTCGACGGCGGACGTGAGGTCCTGGATCTCGTCCTCGAGCAGCAGGTCGACCCTGAGGTGCTCCTGCAGGTCCTCGGCGGTGACATGCTCTGGCTTCAGCCGCTCGCCGATGAACTCGGTCACCTCGTCGGCCGAGACCCCGTCGGAGGCGATCCGGTCCAGCAGCTCGTCGACCTCCTCGACCGGCTCGAGCCGCAGCTCGGACCGGTTCATCGAGCAGAACTGCAGCACCACCGCCACCGTCACGACCCGGTTCGCGCCCTCGAACGCGCGCGCCCGGACCAGCCCGGCCAGCAACACCCCCGCCGCCTCGGCCAGTCCGCTGGTACGGCGTACGTCGCTCAGCACCTCGTCGACCGCATCGAGGTCCGTCCGCCGGACCGCGTCGTCCGAGGAGCACCGCAGCACGCGGGCCGCGATCGCGAGGACGTCGTACTGGTCGAGGAAGCGCATCAGTCGTCTCCGCGGAGCCGGCGCAGCGACTCCTCGTGGCGGGCCAGGTTCTCGTCCAGGAGCCGGCTGAAGCGGCCGTCCTGGCGACGCTGGTCCACCAGGGCGGCGATCGCCTCGCGGGCGACGTCCGACACCGACCTGCCCTCGACCGAAGCCACTGTCTGCAACCGCTCCGCCAACTCCGGATCCAGCCGCAACAGGATGTTCTTCGTCCCGTCCTTCGCCATGGATAGCAAGATATCACGCTATCAACGACTGGATAAGGTGAGCGGGTGGAGACTCTGCGAGCGGATGTCGTGGTGGTTGGGCTGGGCGCGTTCGGGTCGGCGGCGTTGTGGCGGCTGGCGGCGCGGGGGGTGGACGTGGTCGGGATCGAGCGGCAGGCGATCGGGCATCCGTTCGGGTCGTCGCACGGGAGTACGCGGCTGTTCCGGGTCGCGTGCATGGAGCACCCGGGCCTGACGCCGATCGCGCGGAAGTCGCTGGAGTTGTGGACCGAGCTCGGGGAGCGGACGGGCGAGGTGTACGTCCGGCAGACGGGGTCGCTCAATGTCGGTGCACCGGACAGCCACCCGGTGAGCGGCGCGCGGCGCGCGGCGGCCGAGGCGGGCGCGTCGACCACCGACCTGAGTCATGACGAGCTGGCGAGCAGGTTCCCGCAGTACGACCTGGGCGCGGACGATGTGGCGGTCTGGGATCCGGGTGCGGGCATCTGCTACGCCGAGCCGACGGTTCGCGCGCAGGTCGCGGAGGCGCGGAAGATGGGCGCCACGGTGTACCCGCACACGATGGTGACCGGGATCGACGTCGAGGCGGGGCACGTGACGGTCCGGACGCCGACGATCGCGATCGAGGCGGAGCAGGTCGTGGTGTGCGGCGGGGCCTGGCTCGGGAAGCTCGTGCCGGGGTTGCCGTTGTCGCCGCGTCGTACTCCGCTGTTCTGGTTCCAGCCGAAGGACGCGGGGTCCGAGGCGTTCCGGTTGGAGAATTTCCCGGCGTTCATCTGGGAGTTCACGGACGGGCGCGGATTGTGGGGGCACGGGTCGGACGAGGACTTCTTGGTGAAGGTCGGCCTGGACGGTGCGCAGCGGGACCGTGGGGTCGATCCGGACGAGCTCGATCGCTACATCCATCCGCGGAAGGACATCGCGGAGTTGTCGGCGGCGATCGCGGAACACTTCCCAGAGCTCGATCCGGAGCCGGTGAAGGTGATCCCGTGCATGGTGACGGACTCGCCGGACGGTCAGTTCCTGGTCGGGCGGCGGGACGAGCGGCTGGTGATCGCCGGCGGCGACAGCGGCCACGGCTTCAAGCACTGCGCCGGGGTCGGCGAGCTTCTGGCCCAAATCACGACGAAGGAGACGCCCTATACAGACGTCTCCTTCGTCGATCCGTTGCGGTACTAGGCGGTGCGGACGAGCTCCGGTCGTACGACGGTCGGGCGCGGTGCCGGGGCCAGGGTGAGGAGGTCCAGGCCGGCTACGCCATACCGGAGGAGC
This sequence comes from Kribbella sp. NPDC002412, assembly GCF_053592935.1. NCBI lineage: Bacteria > Bacillati > Actinomycetota > Actinomycetes > Propionibacteriales > Kribbellaceae > Kribbella > Kribbella sp. NPDC002412. The sequence continues at coordinate 24,174 of NZ_JBSFBL010000014.1, read as the reverse complement.
ACCAGGCGGGCTACCTCGGCGCTCACGCCGAGGGGGCGTGAAACGGCGACTGCGCCGGCGCGGCGAGCGGTCGACTCGGCGCGGTCGGGGAGCACGCCCGGCGCCAGGAAGAGGGATCCGACAGCGACATGCCGGCGGCCCTCCAGGCGCCACTGCAGGACGGCCTCGGCCGGGGACGGCGACGCGGCGCAGGTGAAGGCCGCGGTGACCGGCAGCTTGTGCCGCTGACCCCACAGCCGCGCCAGGCGGGTGACGCTCGCGTTCGCCTGCGAGTCGCTCGACCCGGCGCACGCCAGCACCAGCGCGTCCAGCTCCCGCACCCGGCCGTCCTTGAGCTCGGCCCGCATCCGCCGGTCCAGGACGTCGAGCAGCGTCTCGTCGTACCCGAGCACGTCCGAGGCGATGATCCGCAGGTCCGGGAACCGGGTGCGGGCCTCGTCGACGACGGCCGGGACGTCGATCCGGGCGTGGTACGCCGACGACAGCAGCAGCGGCAGGATGACGACTTCCTCCACACCCTCGGCGGCGAGCTTGCCGATCACCTGGTACGGCGTGGGCGGGCAGTGGTCGAGGAAGGAGGCCTCGATCCGCAGGTCGTCACGCGTGTCGCGCAGGCACTTGACGAGCGAGTGGACGGTGGCGGCCGAACGCGGGTCGCGGCTGCCGTGGGCGAGGATCACGAGCGCTGGAGCAGTCACAGCAGTTCCCCTTCTTCGTCGTCGATCATGCCGGCTGCGAGCGTCCACCCGTCGTGGGCGTCGATGAGCAGGAACGATCCGGTGATGGCGTTGCTGGAGTACGGGTCGGCGGCCAGTGGTGCGGCGACCTTGAGTTGCACCTTGCCGATGTCGTTGAGGTCGAGCCCGGCGGCGTCGATGACTCCGAGCGTGTCCAGGTCCAGCGCGCCGTTGATCTTGGTCACGATGGCCTGGGCGGTGGTGGTGGTGTGCTTGATCAGCACCCGGGCGCCCACGCTCAGCGGGCGGTCGGACAGCCAGCACACGGTGGCGGCCAGTTCCCGGCGGGTGCCGGGGGAGGCCTCGGCCGCGACGATCACCGAGCCGCGGGCGACGTCGATGTCATCGGCCAGCCGGACCGTGACGGCCTCGCCGGCGACCGCGGACGGCCGTTCGGCGACCGCGGTCGAGGTCGCGGTGACCACGGCCTTGTCGATGCCGGCGACCGAGGTACGGCGACCGGCCGGCAGCACGACCACCGGGTCGCCGACCGAGACGGTGCCGGAGGCAACGGTTCCGGTGTAGCCGCGGTAGTCGCGGTACTCGTCGTCGGTCTGCGGCCGGATCACGTACTGGACCGGGAACCGCAGCGGCTGCTGCGAGTTGTCGATCCGCCCGGTCGCGTTCTCCAGGTACTCCAGCAGCGTCGGCCCGTCGTACCAGGCGGTCTCGGCGGAGCGCTCGACCACGTTGTCCCCGACCAGCGCGGACACCGGGATGGCGTGCACGTCGGCGATCCCGAGCTGGTCGGCCAGGTCGTTGACGTCCTTGGCGATCCCGGTGAAGACGGCCTCGTCGTACCCGACCAGGTCGATCTTGTTCACCGCGAGGACGACGTGCGGGACCCGGAGCAGCCCGGCGACGGCCAGGTGCCGGCGGGTCTGCTCGAGCACACCGTGGCGGGCGTCGACCAGGATGATCACCACGTCCGCGGTGGACGCGCCGGTCACGGTGTTGCGGGTGTACTGCACGTGCCCGGGGCAGTCGGCCAGGATGAACGAGCGCTTGTCGGTGGCGAAGTACCGGTAGGCGACGTCGATCGTGATGCCCTGCTCACGCTCGGCCCGCAGACCGTCTGTGAGCAGCGCGAAGTCGAAGTCGCCGCCACGGGCCTCGGACACCGTCTGCACGTGCGCGATCTGGTCGGCCAGGATCGCCTTGCAGTCGTGCAGCAGGCGGCCGACCAGCGTGGACTTGCCGTCGTCGACGGAGCCGGCCGTGGCCAGGCGGAGGAGCGTGCTCATCAGAAGTACCCCTCTCGCTTGCGGTCTTCCATCGCGGCCTCGCTGACCCGGTCGTCGGCACGGGTGGCGCCACGCTCGGTCAGCTCGCTGGCCGCCACCTCGACGACCACCTCGGCCGCCGACGTCGCCGTACTCGCCACGGCGCCGGTGCAGGACATGTCGCCGACGGTGCGGTAGCGCACCACCCGGTTGGTGACGGTCTCGCCGTCGCGGGGCTGGGAGTACGGGCCGACGGCCAGCAGCATGCCGTCGCGCTCGAAAACGTCCCGCTCGTGGGCGTAGTAGATGCTCGGCAGCGGGATCTGCTCGCGCTCGATGTAGTGCCACACGTCCAGCTCGGTCCAGTTGGACAGCGGGAACACCCGCACGTGCTCACCCGGGCGGTGCCTGCCGTTGTACAGCGACCACAGCTCCGGACGCTGGTTGCGCGGGTCCCACTGGCCGAACTCGTCGCGCAGGCTGAAGATCCGCTCCTTGGCCCGGGCCCGCTCCTCGTCGCGGCGGCCGCCGCCGAACACGGCGTCGAACCGGTGCCCGTTGATCGCGTCCAGCAGTGGGATCGTCTGCAACGGGTTGCGGGTGCCGTCGGAACGCTCCCGCAGCCGGCCGTCGGCGATGTAGTCCTCGACGCTGGCCACCTCCAGCCGCAGCCCGAGCGCCTTGACCGTGGCGTCGCGGTAGGCGAGCACCTCGGGGAAGTTGTGGCCGGTGTCGACGTGCAGCAGCGAGAACGGGACACCGGCCGGCGCGAACGCCTTCCGGGCCAGGTGCAGCATGACGATCGAGTCCTTGCCACCGGAGAACAGGATCACCGGGCGCTCGAACTCGGCCGCCACCTCGCGGAACACGTGGATGGACTCGCTCTCCAGCGCGTCCAGCTCGGTGACGGTCGTGGTGCTCAGGATGGCCTCCGGGGCGGCGATGGAATCGGTCGGCGTGTCGATCGTGGCGGTCATGTGTGGAGCCCGCATTCGACCTTGCCCGTTCCGGCCCAGCGGCCGCTGCGCGGGTCCTCACCGGGGGCGACGCGCTGGGTGCACGGTTCGCAGCCGATCGAGGGGTAGCCGTCGTACTGGAGCAGGTTCACCAGCACGCCGTTGTCGGCGATGTAGGCGTCCAGGTCCTCCTGGGTCCACGGCGCGATCGGGTTCAGCTTGACCATGTCGCGCTTCGCGTCGTACTCGACCACCGGAGTGTTCGCCCGGGTCGGCGCCTCCTCGCGGCGGATGCCGGTGACCCAGGCCTTGTAGCCGGACAGGTACCGGTTGAGCGGCTCGACCTTGCGGAGCGCGCAGCACTTGTTCGGGTCGCGGTCGTGCAGCTTGGCGCCGTACTCGGCGTCCTGCTCGGCGACCGTCTGCTTCGGGGTGGCGTTGATCAGGTTGATCGGCAGCGTCGCAGCCACCGCGTCGCGGGTGCCGATCGTCTCGGCGAAGTGGTAGCCCGTGTCGATGAACAGCACGTCGACACCAGGGGCCGCCTCGGCCGCGAGGTGGGGGAGTGCCCCGTCTGCCATCGAGGCGGTCACCACCAGTTCGTCACCGAAGGTCTCCCGCGCCCACGCCAGCAGCTCGTGCGCCGAGGCGTCGGCTAGTCGTTCGTTCGCCTCTTCGGCGAGCGTCTTCAGATCCGTGCTCATTCCACCGTCACCCGCAGTCCGATCATCTTCAGCTGGAACACCCGTGCACACGGCCGGCACTCCCACGCGCCATGGCCTTCCTCGGAAGGACGAAGGTCCTCGTCCCCGCAATAGGGGCAGTACAACGGTGCTGCGCGTTCACTCATCGCCGTCCTCGCTTCGCTGCGGCGGCGACGAGTGATGCACTGCTGTGCTGAATGGTGAACTCGCTTCGCTCGTTCACTGAAGTGCCTCCTCGTCCGCTCGGGTGACCCACTGGGCGAAGCGCTCGCCCTCGTTGCGCTCCTTCAGGTAGTTCTGGGTGACGCGCTCGACGTAGTCGGCCAGGCCGGCCGAGGTGACCTTGTGGCCGCGCAGCTTGCGGCCGAAGCCGGCGTCCAGGCCGAGGCCGCCGCCGAGGTGGACCTGGTAGCCGGGGACCTGGTTGCCGTCCGCGTCGCGGACCAGCTGGCCCTTCAGGCCGATGTCGGCGACCTGGATCCGGGCGCAGGAGTTCGGGCAGCCGTTCACGTTCACGGTGATCGGCACGTCCAGCTCGGGGATCCGCTGCTCGAGCTCGTCGATCAGCTGCGCGGCCCGGGCCTTGGTCTCGACGATCGCCAGCTTGCAGAACTCGATCCCGGTGCAGGCCATCGTGTTCCGCCGCCACGCCGACGGCCGGGCCTGGTAGCCCAGCTCGGCGAGCTGCTCGACCAGCGACTCGACCTTCGACTCCTCGACGTCGAGCACGATCAGCTTCTGCTGCGCGGTGGTCCGGATCCGGTCCGATCCGTGCGCGGCCACGACGTCGGCGACCTTGGCCAGCGAGCTGCCGGACACCCGGCCGACCACCGGCGCGACGCCGACGTAGTACCGGCCGTCCTTCTGCTGGTAGACGCCGACGTGGTCGCCCTGGACCGCGGGGATCTCGGGCGCCGGGCCGTCGATCAGCTTGCGCTTGAGGTACTTCTCCTCGAGCACCTCGCGGAACTTCTCCGCGCCCCAGTCGGCCACCAGGAACTTCAGCCGGGCCCGGGTCCGCAGCCGGCGGTAGCCGTAGTCACGGAAGATGCTGGTGACCCCCCACCAGGCCTCAGCGACCTCGTTCAGCGGGATCCAGGTGCCCAGCCGCTGGGCCAGCATCGGGTTCGTCGACAGGCCGCCGCCGACCCACAGGTCGAAGCCCGGCCCGTGCTCGGGGTGGACGACCCCGACGAAGGCGATGTCGTTGACCTCGGGTACGACGTCGTGCGACGGGTGACCGGTGAGCGCGGTCTTGAACTTCCGCGGCAGGTTCGAGAACTCCGCCGACCCGATGTACTTCTCGACGATCTCGTCGATGGCCGGGCTCGGGTCGATGATCTCGTCCGCGGCGATCCCGGCGACCGGGCTGGCGATCACCACGCGCGGCACGTCGCCGCAGGCCTCGGTGGTGTACAGCCCGACGGCCTCGAGCTTCTGCCAGATGGCCGGCACGTCCTCGACCCGGATCCAGTGCAGCTGGATGTTCTGCCGGTCGGTGATGTCGGCGGTGTCGCGCGCGTACGTGGTGGAGACCTCGGCGATCACCCGCAGCTGCTCGGTGCTGAGCTGGCCGCCCTCGATCCGGACTCGCAGCATGAAGTAACGGTCGTCCAGCTCCTCCGGCTCCAGCGTCGCGGTCTTGCCGCCGTCGATGCCGGGCTTGCGCTGGGTGTAGAGACCCCACCAGCGGAACCGGCCGCGCAGGTCGGCCGGGTCGATCGAGTCGAAGCCGCGGTGCGCGTAGATGTTCTCGATCCGGGCCCGGACGTTGAGGCCGTCGTCGTTCTTCTTGTTCTCCTCGTTCTTGTTCAGCGGCTCGCGATAGCCGAGCGCCCACTGACCTTCGCCCTTGCCCTTGCGTGGGCGGGCGGGCTTGCGGGGAGCAGACGTGACGCCAGTCATCCGGGAGGGTGTCCTTGTCCTCGTGACAGGTGCGTCCGCGGGCTGCGGGATCGAAGCGTCGTCGGTTCGATGCGTTCCGCGGTGCGCACCCAGCGGTGATCGGGGGTGATCAGGGGGCCGTCGTTGGCCCGGCGGGGTGGCTGTCAGAACATCGAAGGACAACAGATGGCGCTGCGCATCCGCCCGAGGTCGACGTGAATCCGACCTACGAGATGAGTGGAGCGGGCAGCGAGCATGGTGTTAAGCGTCAGCGCCAACGCCTGACAAATCAACTCCCAATCCTGCATGGTGAGACCAGATCTCACGATGCGGCTATCTCTACACGTCTGGTGGTGATTGTTTCCGGCCGTTTCCGAGCCTCCACGGCCCGGAATCGCCGCCACCGAGAGATGCCTCACACTGCCGCCCGCCCGGCGCCCGAAGCCTGGTTGACCGAGGTCTGTACGCGGCGGTAGCCGGTGCGCTACCTTGCGGGCAACCATTAGGAAAGTTTCCTAACGATTGGGGTGGTCGCTGGTGGGATCCTTGCGTCGCGTCGTGTCGATCGGGCTGGTCGCGGGCCTGGCCCTGGGGCCGGTCACCACGGTCAATGCCGCGCCGGGTGGGGTGGTGCGGGTCAACCAGCTCGGGTACGGCGCTTTCGACGGCAAGTCGGCGTACCTGATGACTCAGGGTGCGGTGGCGGGGAAGGCGTTCCACGTTGTCGACCGCCAGGGGCGCCGGGTCCTGACCGGGAAGGTCGGCCGGGATGCGGGGGAGTGGAACGCGAAGTACCAGCACGTCTACGCGCTCGACCTGTCCGCGCTGAGGCGGCCGGGCAGCTACCGGGTCGAGGTGCCCGGGGTCGCGTCGTCGCCGACGTTCGAGGTGGAGGTCATGGGGGAGCGGCTGCTGACTGACGCCAAGGACAAGGGGGTCGGCTTCTTCACCGAGCAGCGGGACGGGGTGAACGTCGTACCAGGCACGCTCGGGCGGCAGCCGGTGCACCTCACCGATCGGGCAGCCGACGTCTACGACTGGCCGGTGTTCGCCGGTCCGGACACGGATCAGAGCGTCGGCGAGCTGCGCCGGATCGGCGGTCCGGTGGATGTCGAGGGTGGCTGGTACGACGCCGGCGACTACCTGAAGTTCACGCACATCGCGGCGTACTCGGAGTCGTTGCTGTGGGCCTCGGCCCGGGACGCGCGCCGGCCGGACCGCGAGGTGCTGGCCGAGGCGCGGCACGGTCTCGAGTGGCTGGACAAGATGTGGGACGAGCGGACGAAGACGCTCTACATCCAGGTCGGCGTCGGGACCGGCAACGTGGAGGGGACGTTCGTCGGCGATCACGACGTCTGGCGGCTGCCGCAGGTGGACGATCAGCTGACCGATCCGTCGGAACGGTTCTTACGCAACCGGCCGGTGTTCCGCGCCGCGGCGCCTGGGCAGTCGATCAGCCCGAACCTGGCCGGGCGGACCGCGGCGGCCTTCGCGCTCGCGGCCCAGGTCGAGGCGCGCACGAACCCGGCGAAGGCTCGTCGTTATCTGGAGACCGCTGCCCAGATCTTCGGCCAGGCGCAGACCACCGGCGTCGGGCAACTGGTGACCTCGCTGCCGTTCGCCTTCTACCCGGAGTCGGCCTGGCGGGATGACCTCGAGTTGGGTGCCACCGAGCTTGCCCTGGCTGCGCAACGGCTGCGCGACCCGCGGGCAGGCGGCTGGCTGAAGCAGGCTGGCTACTGGGCGCGGCAGTACATCGAGCACGAAGCTGGTGGCGACACACTCAACCTGTACGACGTCAGCGCCCTGGCCCACGCGGATCTGATCGGGGCCGCTCGCAACGATCGCCAGTTGGTGCGTGAGTTGGCGGCTGACCTGCGGGCGCAGTTGCAGATCGGGGTCGGCCGTGCGGCGGCGGATCCGTTCCGGGCCGGAGCGCAGTACGACAACTTCGACGCCGTACCGCATGCCTTCGGGCTGGCGGCGACTGCCGAGCTGTACCGAAAGGCGACGGGCGACCGGCGGTACGACGACTTCGGCCGGCAGCAACTGGACTGGACCTTCGGCGCCAACCCGTGGGGCGTGTCGTTCATGGTCGGTGTCGGGGCGAACGGCGAGCGGTGCCCGCACCACCAGATCGCCAACATCCTGGGCAAGGAGCTGACCGGCGCGGTCGTCAACGGCCCGAACTCGGCGGGCTTGTTCGAGGACGGCCTGGGCGGCCACCTCGACGGCATGAATCCGTGCCCGGCCGACGGTGTCGACCGGTACGCCGAGTTCACCGGCCGCGGCTCCCGCTACGTCGACGACGTCCGCTCCTGGCAGGCATCCGAACCAGCCGACGACTTCGCCGCAATCGCCGTCTACGCCCTCACCCGCTGAGGTCAGACTCGCGCCGACCCGCGTCACCGCTGCTGTCGTGCGCGCCGCGTCATGACCGCGGCGGGGATGCCGACCGCGAGCAGGACCGGGGTCGCGGCGGCGATCCCGAACCAGAGGAAGATGGCGAGGTAGCCGTAGGCAGCGTTGTCCACGTTCGCGTCCGCCGTGACGAGCAGGACGACGCTCACCGCGAGCGCAACCGCCATCAGGGCCGCGATGATGATCGCGAGCCAGGTGAGAATCCTCGCCCAGCGCCGGTAGCCGGCGCTGATCGCCCGGGGGTGCGGCGGCGCGTACGCCGACGGCGCGGCAGGCATCGGGGGCGGGTGCGGGCCTGGCCGCTGTTCAGACATGGGCCCAGTTTTACTGTGCACGGCCCCGAAACACCATTCTCACCGCTGCGCCGCGCGTCGGCTCTTGATGAGTTGGTCGAGGTCTTCGTGGATCAAGGCGAAGAAGTCGGCGGCCTCGGTCAGGCGATGGCCGACCGGGGTGTCCGCGCCGAAGAGGTCGGCGCCGGCGCGGCTGGTGGACTCCCACTCGGCGAGCGCGCTGTTGCGGCGTTCCAGGATCACGGAGAAGACGTCGTCGCGGATCCGGTAGTGGTCCTTGCGCGACCCCGGGATCCGCTCCCGCGAGATGAAGCCGACCTGCAGCAGCTGCCGTACGGCGCCGGACACCGCCGGCTGGCTGATCCGCAAGGACTCGGCCAGCTCGGCGGACGTCAACGTGCCGGTCGGGCTGACCAGCATCCGCCCGATCACCCGGGCGGACATGGTCGGCACGCCGCTGTTCGCCAGCACGCCGGCGAAACGCTCGACGAACTGGCTGATCTCCTCCGGAGCCGGGTCAGGGTGCGGCATGGCCGCACCCTACCGCAACTATCACAACTTTCTGATAGTTCGAGCCGGTCAGCTGAGCTCGAGACCCGGGTACAGCGGGTGCTTGTCGAGCAGCTCCGCGGACGCGGCCTTGGTCTTGTCCGCGACGCCGTCGGCCAGCACGTACTTCGCCTTCGACGGCGCACCGGCCGACGTGGTGGTCGGCGTGGTCGAGGACAGCACGTCGACGATCAGCTCGGCGACCCGGTCGAACTCGTCGGCCCCGAAGCCACGCGTGGTCAGCGCCGGCGTGCCGATCCGGACGCCGGAGGTGTACCAGGCGCCGTTCGGGTCCCGCGGTACGGCGTTCCGGTTGGTCACGATGCCCGAGTCCAGCAGCGCCGACTCGGCCTGCCGTCCGGTGATCCCGTACGACGACACGTCGAGCAGCACCAGGTGGTTCTCGGTGCCGTCGGTGACGAGCTTGACGCCACGCTTCATCAGGCCGTCGGCCAGCGCGACCGCGTTGTCCGCGACGGCCTGCGCGTACTCCTGGAACGACGGCTGCCGGGCCTCGGCCAGCGCGACCGCCTTCGCCGCCATCGTCTGGCTGAGCGGGCCGCCGAGCACCATCGGGCACCCGCGGTCGACGGCGTCGGCGTACTCGGGCTGGCACAGCACCATGCCGCCGCGCGGGCCGCGCAGCGACTTGTGCGTGGTGGTCGTGGTGACGTGCGCGTGCGGCACCGGGTCGAAGTCGCCGGTGAACACCTTGCCCGCGACCAGGCCGGCGAAGTGCGCCATGTCGACCATCAGGGTCGCGCCGACCTCGTCGGCGATCTCGCGCATCTTCGCGAAGTCGATCTTGCGCGGGTACGCCGAGTAGCCCGCGATCAGGATCAGCGGCTTGAACTCACGAGCCGTCGCGGCGACCTTGTCGTAGTCGAGCAGCCCGGTCTCCGGGTCGGTGCCGTAGGAGTGCTGGTTGAACATCTTGCCGGAGATGTTCGGCCGGAAGCCGTGGGTCAGGTGACCGCCGGCGTCCAGCGACATGCCGAGCATCTTCTGGTCGCCGAGCGCCTTGCGGAGCTTGGTCCAGTCCTCCTCGGTCAGGTCATTGACGTGCTTGGCGCCGGCTTCGGCGAGCGCGGGGGACTCGATCCGCTGGGCCAGGATCGCCCAGAACGCGACCAGGTTGGCGTCGATGCCCGAGTGCGGCTGGACGTAGGCGTGCGGGGCGTCGAACAGCGCCTTGGCGTGGTCGGCGGCGGCCTGCTCGACGGTGTCGACGTTCTGGCAGCCGGCGTAGAAGCGGTGCCCGATGGTGCCCTCGGCGTACTTGTCGGACAGCCAGTTGCCCATCGTCAGCAAGGTGGCGGGGGAGGCGTAGTTCTCGCTGGCGATCAGCTTCAGCGAGGAGCGCTGGTCGGCGAGCTCGGACTTGATCGCGCCGGCGATCGTCGGCTCGACGGAGGCGATCACCTCGAGCGCGTTGCGGTACGCGGCCGATGCGGCGGCGGCATCGAAGGGTTGAGTCATCGTTGTCTCTCCTGCGGTTGCAGTGGGTCGAAGGCACCCAGGCGCACGGTGCCGACGGTCTTCGCTCCCCGGTGGTTCTCCACCTCAGCGCGCCAGTCGCGACGCCTCACCCTATCGTGCGCTCGACGATCGCCTGGAACGGTGTGGTCCTCGGCAGCGTGCCGAAGACGCCGCCCCAGTCGTGGGCCAGCCGGGACGCGACGAACGCGTCCGCGACGTCGGGTGTGGAGTGCCGGATCAGCAGCGAAGCCTGCAGGCACAACGCCATCCGGGCGGCCAGCCGGCGGGCCCCTGCTTCGGCTCCTTCGATGTCAGCAAGCGCTTGCAGTACGTCGTTCACCGCGGCATCGAGCCGGTGGTCGGCGCCCTGGACCGTGGCGAGCTCCGTCAGCCACGCCTCGAGCGACTCCGGCCGCCGGAGCGCCCGCAGTACGTCGAGCGCGTTGACGTTGCCGGATCCTTCCCAGATCGAGTTCAACGGCGACTCCCGGAACAACAACGGCATCCCGGACTCCTCGACGAACCCGTTCCCGCCGAGGCACTCCAAGGCCTCCGCCACCATGAACGACGTCCGCTTACAGACCCAGAACTTCGCCAGCGGAAGAGCAATCCGCCGGAACGCCGCCTCTTGCTCGTCTCCGTTGACTGAGGCGTCTACGGCGGCCGCGAGGCGCATTGCCAAGGTGGTGGCGGCTTCGCTTTCGATCGCGAGGTCGGCGAGGGCGTTTTGCATTGCGGGCTTGTCGGCCAGGAGGCTGCCGAAGGCGGAGCGGTGCTGGGCGTGCCAGATGGCTTCGACGAGGGCTCGGCGTTGCAGGGCGGCGGAGCCCAGGACGCAGTCGAGGCGGGTGGCGGCGACCATTTCGATGATGGTGCGGACGCCGGCGCCCTCGTCGCCGAGGCGGTAGCCGACGGTGCCGTGGAACTCGACCTCGCTGGACGCGTTCGACCGGTTGCCGAGCTTGTCCTTCAGCCGCTGCAGGGCAAACGCGTTCCGGTTGCCATCGGCAAGCACCCGCGGCACCACGAAGCAACTCAGTCCTTCCGGCGCCTGGGCCAGCACCAGGAAGACGTCGACCTGCGGCGCCGAGCAGAACCACTTGTGCCCGTTCAGCTGGTACTCGCCGTCGCTCCCGGTCGGCGTCGCGGTGGTGAGGTTCGCCCGGACGTCGGACCCGCCCTGCTTCTCCGTCATCCCCATCCCGGCGAGCACGCCGGCCTTGTCCGCCGGGGGCAGCCGGCGGACGTCGTACTGCGTCGACGCGAGCTGCGGGATCCACGCCTTGGCGAGCTGCTCGTCGGCCTTCAGCGCGGGTACGGCGGCGTACGTCATCGAGATCGGGCAGCCGTGACCGGGCTCGACCTGGGACCACAGGTAGAAGCCGGCGGCCCGGGTCAGGTGCGGCGACGGCCGGTCGCTGGTCCACGGCGCCGCCTGCAGGCCGAAGCCGACGGCCTGCTCCATCAGCCAGTGCCAGGACGGGTGGAACTCGACCTCGTCGACGCGGTGCCCGTAGCGGTCGTGGGTGCGCAGCACCGGCGGGTTCTGGTTCGCCGGCAGCGCCTGCGCGAGGGCCTCCTCGGACCCGGCCAGCTCGCCGATCCGGCGCAGCCCGGGATCGTTCGCGAGGCCGCCGTACGGACGCAGAGCGTCACCGAGGGCCGCGTCCCGGGTGAAGAAGTTCACCCCCCGCAGTGGTGGGGCCTGATTCGTTACCGCGAAAGGGTCCGCCATGTCAGTACGGTAAGCGGTATGGCACGTTCTGGGGCAGGACCCACTGGTGGGAGCTCCCTCTCATTGGCATGGGTCCGCAAGATCCCGGCGACGACCTGGAAGCTGCTCAGCCAGACCGTCGGCGTCTGCCTGCGCTACCGGGTCACCGGCCTGGCCGCGGAGGGGGCGTTCTTCGCCATCCTGTCGCTGCCGCCGCTGATCTTCGGTCTGGCCGGGAGTCTGGGCTACATCGCCAGCCGGTACTTCGAGGTCGAGACGATCGACGAGATCAAGGAGCAGATCGCCGAGCTGGCCGCGCGGGCGCTGACCGTCGACTCGGTCCAGAGCGTGATCGTGCCGACCCTGGACCAGGTGCTCAGCGGCGGCCGGCCGGACGTGATCTCGATCGGTTTCGTGCTCGCGCTGTGGTCCGGCAGCCGGGCGCTGAACGTGTTCGTCGACACCATCACGATCATGTACGGGATGGGCGGCAAGCGCGGCATCGTCCGGACCCGCGCACTGTCCTTCTCGCTGTACTGCGCCGCGCTCGTCATCGGCGTGATCGTGCTGCCGCTGGTGCTGGCCGGCCCGGACGCGGTGGACGCGCTGCTGCCGCACCGGCTGGACTTCCTGAACCAGCTGTACTGGCCGGTGGTCACGATCCTGTCGGCGGGCTTCCTGAACACCCTGTACCACCTGTCGGTGCCGGTCCGGACGCCGTGGGTGTCGGACCTGCCGGGGTCGTTCCTGGCCTTGTCGATCTGGATCCTGGGCAGCTTCCTGCTGCGCTGGATCCTGCAGAGCACGGTCGGCGGGACCTCGATCTACGGTCCGCTGGCGGCGCCGATCGCCGTACTGCTGTGGCTGTACATGACTGCGATCGCGGTGCTCATCGGCGCGGCGCTGAACGCGGTGGTGGACCGGCTGTGGCCGCACAAGTCGCGGATGGCGGAGAAGGCGTCCGGCACCGCGTCCGGCAAGACCGAGGTGAAGGCGGGCAAGGACGCCGAGGACGAGGTCGAGCCGGTGATGAAGGCCGAGCCCGACCCGCACCACCACGAGCACACGCTGACCCCGCTCGACGAACCGGAGCCCGTCGTACCGAGGGAGTCGCCGAAGGCGCCGGCTGCTCAGTCGGACCCAAAGGCCGAGGCCGGCCGGGAGGCCGGGGCCGACGGGAAGACCGAGGCCGGAGCACGGGCCGGAGGGCAGGCCGCAGCCGACGGGAAGGTCGCGGCGCGCAAGCCGGAGCCGGTCGGAAAATCCGGTGCGCAGAGTGACCCCGACGACCTACGCTGACGGCACCAGCCGGTCCTCGACCAGGACCCCAGGACTTCGAAGGGAGGCGGCCGCCATGAGCTTGTATCGGGCCCACCGGGCCGACGTCTCCCGTACTGTCCGTCCGCTGAGCTGACCTCGCGGCACGGACCCTCTGAAAGGTTCGCCGCATGTCCGCATCACTTCAGGCTCTGGGGCTCGACAGCACCACGGCCGACTACCTCACCACCGTCCCGGACGACCTGGTGCCGGGGCGCGTCGCCCGCGTCGACAAAGGCCTCGCGACGGTGCTCACCGAGGACGGCCCGGTCCGGGCGACCTGGTCCGGTGCGCTGCTGGCCGCGATGGCCCACGACACCCAGGCCGGCCCATGTACAGGGGACTGGGCCGTACTGCGGTTCTGGCCGGACGACCGGATCACGCTCGAGTCGCTGGGCCCACGCCGTACGGCGATCGTCCGCGCAGAAGTCAGCGGTACGTCGAAGGGCCAGGTGCTGGCCGCCAACGTCGACGTGATCGCGATCGTGGTCGGGCTGCATCCGGAGCCGAACATCGGCCGGATCGAACGCTTCCTCGCGCTGGCGTGGGAGAGCGGTGCGCGGCCGGTCGTCGTACTGACCAAGGCTGACCTCGTCGGCGACGCGGACGCCATTGCGGACGACGTAGCGCGAGCTGCGCCGGGCGCCGACGTACTGGTGTGCAGCGCGGCGACTGGCGAGGGCATGTCGTCGGTGCAGGCGTTGCTGGACGGTGACGCGACGGTGGCGTTGCTGGGGTCGAGTGGTGCGGGCAAGTCGTCGCTGGTGAACGCTCTGGCCGGTGTGGAGTTGCTGGACGTGCAGGAGATCCGTGACGACGGCAAAGGGCGGCACACCTCGGTTCGGCGTGAGCTGATCGTGCTGCCGAGCGGTGGCGTCGTCATCGACACGCCAGGGCTGCGGGGGATCGGGCTGCAGGAGTCGGGCGAAGGTCTGGCGGCTGCGTTCCCGGACATCACTGCGCTGGCCGAGAAGTGCAAGTTCAAGGACTGTGCGCACGTCACCGAGCCCGGCTGTGCCGTGCAGGCGGCGCTCGAGGACGGCAGTCTCCCGCACCGCCGCTACGAGAGCTGGACGAAGCTCCAGCGCGAAGCGGCCTTCATGGCCAGGCGGTCCGACGCCCGTCTCCGCGCCGAGGCCAAGAAGGAGTGGGCCCGGGCCTCGAAGTCCTACCGCCGGGATTTCAAGCCACGACCCTGATGAAAGGATCGGGGCATGGATCGAGCGGTGTTGGTGACGGGAGCTTCACGGGGCATCGGTGCGGCGGCGGCGCGAGCGTTCGCGGCGGCGGGGGATCGGGTGGCTGTGCACTACGGCTCGTCTGCCGAGGCCGCGGCGATGGTGCTGAAGGAGCTGCCGGGATCCGGTCACGTGCTGGCGCCCGCGGATCTCGCCGACTCGGCGGCCATCCAGACGATGGTCGACGACGCCGCGGCGGCGCTCGGCGGCATCGACGTACTGGTGAACAACGCCGGCGTGTACCACCCGCATCGCATCCGGGAGACGACGTACGCCGAGTGGCAGCAGGCGTGGGCCGACACGCTCGCGGTGAACCTGGTCGGCCCGGCGAACGTCGCATGGTGCGCGGTCCGGCACATGGGCCGCGGTGGGCGGATCGTGAACGTGTCGTCGCGCGGCGCGTTCCGGGGTGAGCCGAACCAGCCCGCGTACGGCGCCTCGAAGGCCGGCATCGTGTCGTTCACCCAGTCGCTGGCGCGGGCGCTCGGGCCGGAAGGGATCGCGGTGACCGCGATCGCTCCCGGATGGACGACGACCGACATGGCGTCGGTGCACCTGGTCGGCGAGGGCTACGACCGGCGGCGGATGGAGAGCCCGCTCGAACGCGTCGCGGACCCGTCGGAGGTCGCGGCCGCGATCCTCTACCTCGCCTCACCCGAGGCCGAGTTCGCCACCGGCACCGTCCTGGACTTCAACGGCGGCTCACACCTGCGCATGTAGCCGCAGGTAGCCGCACGCGGCCGCAGCGGGCTCAGCCGTCGCCGCCGCCCCCTCCGGCGCCGTCGGCCCAGCCGCTCTCGAAGCCACCGCCGATTTCGTGGTCTGCGATGTAGTGGCCGGTCGAGCCCCAGGACGCGGCGGTGATGTCGAAGCTGGCCAGCGCGAGGTAGCTCGCGCCCGCCCCGGCACCGAAGTACCCGTGGCCGTACGGCGCGACCGCGGCGCCGGCCTCCCAGTACGGCACCCGCCGGCTCCCGAGGATGACGAACCGGACCGCGGGCTCGTCGCCGGATCGGATCCGGGCGGCGTCCTGCGCACACGCCGGGACCGTCCGGGTGCCGAACTTCGGCTGGGTCCAGACAATGTCTGTCGTCGACGGACCGTGCTGCGGGTTGAAGAAGCAGGGCACCCGGCGTTCCGGCACCGGCTCGCCCCGGACCCGGGCCTGCACGCAGACGATCGCGTAGCGCCCGGTCGCCAGCGCGTCGGTGACACCGCTGATGTCGTCCGGCTTCCGGATCCGGCTGACCGCGCGCTGTGCGGCTTCGTACGCGTCGAGGGCGACCTGGTAGTCCGCCTGCCCGTCGGGATCAAGCGTTTGCCCGGTCACGCCGGCATCCAGCCGCCGCAGCTCCTCCCCGAGCAGCGTCACGTCTTCGTCGGCGAGCTTGCGGATCTCCTCGAGCTCTTCCGCATCACCGCGCTGCGCAGCCCGCCGGTCCCACACATAGCGACCCGCGAGCACGACCCCACCGCCCCCAAGGGCGGCCAATAGCCACCACATCCATCGACAGTACCTCCGCAACCACGACCCGTCAGCCGGTTGAGCGGAAAACCGCTCGGCGGTCCCGGGATCGGCTTGCTAGGGTCACCGCCGTGCATCGCATCATCACTCCGCCGGCCGCCGCTTAGCGGACGGCCGACCTCGCTGTGCCCAGGTGACTGACCTGGGCTTCCTCGGGCTGTTCGCAGACGCCCCGATCTCTTCGTGCGAACACCCTGGAGTGTCTGATGCACCACCGTCTCGCGCCGTCCTCGGCGCGTGGTCTCTTGTACGTCGCTCTGGCCGGAGTCGCCTGGGGTACCGGCGGACCCACCGGAGCGCTGCTGTTCCAGCACAGCGGTCTTGGCTCGACAGCCATCTCGTTCTGGCGGCTGTTCGGCGGCGCCTTGTGGCTCGCGCTGGCTTGTCGCCTGCTGCGCCGCGGCCCGGTCGTCCAGCAGTTCGCGGCCGCGCCACTGCGCTACCTGCTGAGCGGCCTCGGCCTGGCCGTCTGCCAACTCGGCTACTTCGCCGCGATCCCGCGCGTCGGAGTCGCTGTCGCCACGGTCATCGCTCTCGGCGCCGGCCCGCTCCTGATCGCGCTCGGCGCCCGCGAGCGCATCACCGTCACGCTGCTGCTCGCGCTTGCCGGTCTGGCCCTGCTGATCTCCGGTGGGGGAGGGACCGGATCCGGCGTGTCGATCCTGGGGATCGCCTGCTCGCTCCTGTCGGCCGCCGGTTATGCCCTGAACACCCTGCTCAACCGCGACCAGCAGGACCCGATCACCAGCTCGTTCCTCGGCTTCGGCGCCGGCGCGGTCCTGCTGTTGCCCTTGGCAATGACTACCGGTCTGACCCCCGCCCCGGCGAGCTGGCCGTTGCTCGCGTACTTCGGCCTGGTCCCGACCGCACTCGCCTACGCGCTCTTCTACACCGGTCTCCGGTCGATCCGTGCCTCCACAGCAGCCGTGATCGCCCTGATCGAACCACTCCTGGCTGCGCTGATCGGCGTACTCGCGTTCCACGAGCACCTGACACCGCTCGGCCTCACCGGCGCCGGCGTACTCCTGGTCGCTGTGGTCCTGCAGGCGAAGCGGGAGTAGGGAGTTCAGCCGGCGGGTTGCGTGGTGGTCCAGCTGGTGAGGAGTTGCAGGGCCGCCGCTGTCGGGGAGCCGGGCTCGACGTTGTAGACGCAGAGGGTTTGCTCAGCGTCGCCCGGCACCTGGAAGGCCTCGTAGGAGAACTCCAGGTCACCCGCGACCGGGTGGTGGTAGGTCTTGCGGCCGTGTGTCCGGCGCATGACCCGATGGTCGTTCCACCAGCCGGTGAACTCGGGACACCGCAGGGTGAGCTCGCCGACCAGGTCGGCGAGCTGGCGGTCGTGCGGCCAGCGGCCGGCCTCCAGCCGGAGCATGGCGACCGTCTCGGCGGCGATCTGCTCCCAGTCTCCGACCCGCTCCCGAGCCACCGGGTCGAGCAGGTAGTACCGTGCCAGGTTGCGGCGTGGAGCCGGCAACGCGTCGAAGTCGGTCAGGACCTCACGGGCGAGCCGATTGGCCGCCAGTACGTCGGTGCGCCGCCCGACGATGAACGCGGGGACCTGGTCGAGCGTCTGCAGCGTCAGGTACAGGCCCGGCCGGACCCGCTGCGGAGCAGCCGGCGTACGACGAGCGGGCTTGGGCCTGGCGAGCAGATCGGTGAGGTGTTCGCGCTCGACGGTGTCGAGGTGGAGAGCGCGCGTCAGTGCGTCGAGGACCTCGGGCGACGGGTTGCCGGCCCGGCCTTGCTCGAGCCGCGTGTAGTACTCGGTGCTGACTCCCGCGAGCCGGGCCACCTCGTCACGTCGTAGTCCCGGCACTCGTCGAGCACGCCCGTCCGCGGGCAGGCCGGCCTGCTCGGGCGAGATGGCGGCTCGCCGCGAGCGGAGGAAGTCGGCGATCTCGGTACTGCGTTCCATCTCTTCAGTGTGCTGGATCTGCTGGGTTGAAGCGGCCCAGGTGGGTGGCCCTGCCGGTACCAGGTTCCCGGATGCCTGCCTGGACAGGGTTTGTTCGAGCCCGATTTCGGCGTCTCCGGACTGGTGTGCTGAAGAGGTGGCCGGGATCGCCGGCCGGTAGTCGTCTCTGGAAGGTACGCATCAATGACCACACAAGCTGTCACCAGGTCCCTCGCCGGTCGCGTCGCGGTGATCACCGGCGCATCGAGTGGCATCGGCGAAGCCTCCGCCGAACACCTCGCGGCACTGGGCGCGACTGTTGTCGTACTGGCCCGCCGGGCCGAACGCCTCGATGAGTTGGTGACCCGCATCGAGAAGGAGGGCGGGACGGCGCTCGCCTTGGCCGTCGACGTGACTGATGCCGCCGCGGTACAGGCGGCCGCGGACCGGGTCGCCGCCGAGCTGGGTGGCGCGGATCTGCTGTTCAACAACGCCGGCGTGATGCTTCCGGCGCCGGTGACGGAACGAGCCACCGAACAGTGGCAGCGCCAGATCGACCTCAACATCACCGGCCTGATGAACGCGATCGCCGCGTTCACGCCGCAACTGGTGGCCGCGGCCGCTGAGCGTGGCGTCGCAGACCTGATCAACACCTCCTCGATCGCCGCGCAGAACATCTACCCGAACTTCGCCGTCTACGCGGGCACCAAGGCCTACGTGACCCACCTGTCGCGGCACCTGCGCGCCGAGCTGGGTCCGAAGAACGTCCGGGTGTCGGCGGTCGAGCCGGGCATCGTCGGCACCGAGCTGCAGAACCACGTGACCGACGAAGGGGCGCTTCAGTGGCTGGCCGGGGCCAAGGAGTCCATGGAGTGGCTGACCGCGCAGGATGTCGCCGAGACCGTCGGCTTCATCGCGTCGTTTCCGGCGCGGGTGAACCTGCAGCAGGTCACCATCATGCCGACCGGTCAGGCGAGCTGATGATTCACTCCGAGGCGCGGTGCAACCACTCGCGGATCAAAGCGCCGAACAGCGCGGGTTGCTCGAGCTGAAGGTTGTGCCCGGCAACATCCAGTACGGCGTACGTCGCCCGCGGGTAGTGGGGGAGCAGCGCGTACTGGTCCGCGTAGCCCGTGATCGAGTCCTGCCTGCCGCAGACGATCAGCGTCGGTCGTTGGTAGGCAGGACCGCTCTCGGGTGCGATCGTCAGCGCCCAGCTGTTCTTCTGGATCCGGTCGAGTGCCGCGGTGTCGGCGACGGCCAGACCGGGCGCGATGTCGGAGCGGTACGCCTGCAAGGCGGCCGCGGTCCGGACGACGGCGATCTCGGTGAAGTCCTCGTCCTCGGCCAGCGACTCGACCACACCCGGCTCGGTCCGCAGCGCGACGTGCTCGGGCACGGTCCGGTCGGCGTGCATGAGGGCGGTGCCGATCGGGCAGATCAAGGCGAGACCCAGGACCTGCTCCGGCCGCTCCGCGATCAGCCCGCGCGCGAGGTACCCGCCGTACGACTCGCCGATCAGCAGGAACGGTTCGGCGCCGATCTGCTCGTCGATGAACGTGCGCAGCTCGCCCATGATGCCGTCGGAACTGTCGATGTCGCCGGCCGGTGTCTGGCCCATCCCGGGGAGGTCGGGGTAGTGCCGACGGTACCCGGGGACCTCGGCGAACACGGGCTCCAGGCAACCGGTCATCAGCCGGTGGTCAGGGGTCCAGCCGTGCAGCGCGAGGACGGGAACGCCTGCGCCGAAGGACTCGTGGTGGAGCGCCATCGTGGTCTGCCTTTCGCCGGGTGCCGATCGGATCTCGATCGAGCCGGGACAGTTCTAACAACCCTCGCCGACAGTCTCCGTCACAGGCCGGTAAGCGACTGCGCTTGTGCGGTTGTGAGCGATCGGTGCTACACCTGTTTGTAGGGGTCACAAGGGGGTTGACCATGGCAACAGCTGCGATGGTTGCCGAGTTCGGGGACGTTGCCGCGTGGACCGCCGACGCGGTCGAGCAGCTCGGCGCCGGGCACGCCATTCCGGCCGCCTGCCGGGGCAGTTCGAGTCCCGCCGGGCTGGCCTGGCTGGCCGAGGCGTGTGAGCTCGCGCCCGGGGACAGGTTGCTGGACGTCGGCGCCGGGGTGGGTGGTCCGGCGGCCTGGGCGGCGGAGCGGTTCGGGGTGCGGCCGATCCTCGTCGAGCCGATGCACCCGGCCTGCCGGGCTGCGGCGCGGCTGTTCGGTCTGCCGGTCGTGACGGCCGACGGTGGCCGGATCCCGCTGCGGACGCATTCGGTCGATGTCGGTTGGTGTCTGGGCGTGCTGTGCACAGTCGAGGACAAGGCAGCACTGCTCGGCGAGATGCATCGGGTGATGCGGCCGGGCGCATCGCTGGGTCTGCTGGTGCTGGTCGCGCGGCGCGGGCAGCTGTTGCCGCTGCCGGAGGGTAACCACTTCCCGACCCAGGGCGAGCTCGTCGGGCTGCTGGCGGACACCGGCTTCGACCTGATGGAGCAGGTCACTCGCCCCGACGGCTGCCCACTGTCCTGGTCCCGCCGAGCCGAACAGGTCGCGGCGGCCATCGCGGCGCAGCACCGGACCGATGAGGCCTACGCGTTGGCCGCACGCCAGGTCGAGCGGCTCGCCCATCTGCTCGCCGCTCGGCAGGTCTCGATCGAGTTGGTGCACGCAGTCGCTGGCTAGAGTCGGCTGCATGTCGAGTCGAAGCCCACAAGGTCCTGTCCCCGATTCCGCCGTACTGCGTGCCAGGTTGGAGCGCGCCCGGGAGGCCGCTGCCGGGACCGGGCTGCTGATCGCACCCGGCTCGGATCTGCGCTACCTGCTCGGGCAAGCCGGTGGCTCGCTCGAGCGGCTGACCACGCTGGTCCTGCCGGCCGAGGGGTCGCCGGCGCTCGTCGTACCGAAGCTGGAAGCGCCTGGCTTCGCCGACCTGCCATTGGCCGAGCTCGGCGTGGAGGTCGTCACCTGGGTGGACGGCGAGAACCCGTACGGCGCCGCCGCCGACCGGCTGCGTGGATCGGAACGAGTCGCGGTCAGCGACTTCACGCCGGCGCTGCACGTGCTGGCGTTGCGGGAGGCACTGCCCGACGCGGAGCAGGTGCTCGCCGGTCCGATCGTGCGGGAGTTGCGGATGCGCAAGGACGCGGCCGAGATCGACGCGCTGCGGAAGGCGGGGGCGGCGATCGACCGCGTGCACGCGCGGGTCGGCGAGTGGCTGCGCCCCGGGCGGACCGAGGCCGAGGTCGGGGCGGACATCTCGGCGGCGATCGTCGAGGAGGGCCACGTGCTCGCCGAGTTCGTCATCGTCGGCAGCGGCCCGAACGGCGCGAGCCCGCACCACGGGGTGTCCGGCCGGGTGATCGAGGCCGGCGACGTGGTGGTCGTCGACATCGGCGGACCGGTTGCCGAGGGCTACTACTCCGACTCGACCAGGACGTACGCCGTCGGCGAGCCGCGGGATGCGGACGTCGCCGCGACCTACGCCGTACTGCGGGATGCTCAGCAGGCGGCCGTGGACGCGGTGCGGCCGGGGGTGTCCGCGGAGTCGATCGACGCGGCCGCGCGGGACGTGATCGCGGCGGCCGGGTTCGGTGACCTGTTCATCCACCGGACGGGACATGGGATCGGGCTCGACGTGCACGAAGAGCCGTACATCGTCAGTGGAACGAGCTGATTCTCGAGCCGGGGATGGCGTTCAGCGTCGAGCCGGGCATCTACCAGCCGGGGCGGTGGGGTGCGCGGATCGAGGACATCGTCGTGGTCACGGCGGACGGCGTGCAGTCGATGAACCGTCGACCCCACGAGCTGGTGGTGCTGTAGGTCAACCGGCCCGGAAGGTCTTGCGGTAGGCGAGTGGCGAGACGCCGAGCTCGGAGCGGAGGTGATGACGCAGGGACGCGGCGGTGCCGAGACCCGCGGACTCGGCGACCCGGTCGACGGACAGATCAGTGGTCTCCAGCAGGTGGCACGCGTGCCGGACACGTTGCTGCAGCAGCCACGTGCCGGGGGACTGACCCGTCTCGGCCTTGAACCGCCGGCTGAACGTGCGGACGCTCATCTGCGCGTGCGCGGCCATCGCGGTGAGGCTCAACTCCTCGCCGAGCCGCGCGAGCGCCCAGGCTCGCGTCGGCGCCGTACCCTCGCTGCCCTCGTCCGGCACGATCCGCTCGATGAATTGTGACTGCCCACCGTCGCGCCACGGCGGTACGACGCAGTGCCGTGCGGCCCGGTTGGCGACCTCGCTGCCGAAGTCGCGGCGGATCAGGTGCAGGCACAGGTCCACGCCCGCGGCGAGGCCGGCCGAGGTGATGATGTCGCCGTCGTCGATGAACAGCAGGTCCTCGTCGAGCTTCACCTGCGGGTAGAGGTCCCGGAACATCTCGGCCCGGCGCCAGTGCGTCGTGGCCGGCCGCCCGTCGAGGTAGCCGGCCGCGCCGAGCACGAACGCGCCGGTGCAGATCGACGCGATCCGGGTGCCCGGCCGGATGGTGTCCAGCGCCTGCGCCAGGTCGTCCGGGAGCGTGCCTTCGTAGCGCGGCTGGGCGATGTATGTACCCGGGATGATCACCGTGTCCGCCTCGGCCAGCACCTCCGGCCCGTAGTCCGGGATCAGGCTGAACCCGGCGCCGGCCCGGATCGGCGCGATCTCGAGCCCGCAGATCCGGACGTCGTACAGCGGGGTGCCGTCGGCCGTCGTCGCCGCGCCGAACACGGTCGGCGGGATGGTCAGGTCGAACCCGACCACCGGTTCCAGCGCGAGCACCGCGACCACGTGCGGCCCGACGGCGTGCAGTCGTCGCTTCCCTTTCGGCGTCCGTGTCGGTGTCATGGCCATATCTTGACACATGCTGGCATTCTGGCCACTGGTTCGGGGGTGGCACGGACGGCACAGTGGGCGGGTGACGCAGATTCTGGAGACGAAGAAGCCTGCCCGGGTGCACCTGGCCTGGGCAGTCGCGGCGGTCGGGTTCGTGACGCTGATCGGAGCGGCCGGGTTCCGCTCGGTGCCGGGGGTGCTGCTCGACCCGCTGCACGACGAGTTCGGCTGGTCGCACGCGACGATCTCGTCGGCGGTGTCGATCAACCTGCTGCTCTACGGCCTGATCTCGCCGTTCGCGGCGGCTCTGATGGACCGCCTCGGCCTGCGTCGCGTGGTCAGCGGAGCGCTCGTTCTGATCGCGCTCGGCAGCGGGCTGACCGTCTTCATGACCTCGTCCTGGCAACTGCTGCTCACCTGGGGTCTTCTGGTCGGCGTCGGCACTGGCTCGATGTCCATGACGTTCGTCGCGACGATCACCGGTCGCTGGTTCGTCCAGCGGCGCGGTCTGGTCACCGGCATCCTGACCGCGGCGGGTGCTACCGGCCAGCTCATCTTCCTGCCCCTGATCGCGGGCTTGGCCGGCGCGTACGGCTGGCGGGTCCCTGCGCTCGTCGCGGCCGGTACGGCGCTGGCCGTCGTACCACTGGTGTTGCTCTTCCTGCGCGACTACCCGAGCGATGTCGGACTGCGGGCGTACGGCGCTCCGGAGGGCAGCACCGCGGGCCAGCGGGTGGAGACGACCGGGAGCAGCGCGATGCGGGCGTTGAATGCGCTGTGGTCCGCGATGCACCGGCCGGCGTTCTGGATGCTTGCGGGTGGCTTCGCCATCTGCGGTGCGTCGACGAACGGGCTGATCGGCACGCACTTCGTCACCGCGGCCCACGACCACGGGATGCCGGTGACGACCGCTGCGTCGCTGCTGGCGGTGGTCGGCATCTTCGACGTCGGCGGCACGATCGTGTCCGGTTACCTGACGGACCGCTGGGACCCGCGGTACCTGTTGATTGCCTACTACTCGCTGCGCGGTCTGTCGCTGCTCGTGCTGCCGTCGCTGCTCGGTCCGACCGCACAGCCGAGCATCTGGGTCTTCATCATTTTCTACGGTCTCGACTGGGTGGCGACCGTGCCGCCGACGGTCGCGCTGTGCCGGGAGTGGTTCGGTGTGGACGGGCCGATCGTGTTCGGCTGGGTGTTCGCGTCGCACCAGATCGGCGCCGCGCTGGCCGCAACCGGAGCCGGTGCGATCCGTGACGTCCAGGGCAGCTACAACCTCGCCTGGTACCTGGCCGGCGGGCTCTGCGCCGCAGCCGCGTTGATGTCCGCAAGCATCGGACGCCGACTCGTTACTGCCTGATCCTGTCGGCCGGCCGACCGCGACAGCGTGTACGCCTCGTCGATGAACAGCACCCCGCCGA
>NZ_JBSFBL010000013.1:0-160381 GCF_053592935.1 Kribbella sp. NPDC002412 | reverse complement strand
GCGAGCGCGAGCGCGCGGCGCTGCGTCAGGGTCGCGTTCGCGGCCAGGCGCGCGGCACGGGCCTGCGCCGCCTTCTCGGCCTGTGCCTTGCGGGTCGCCGCGAGGGACAGGTCGATCCGGGACGCGTCACGCGACGCGAGGTCCCGCCGCTCGACCCGGGCCGCGGTCAGAGCGTCGGCCTGTGAGGGGCTCAGGCCGGTGCTCGCCGTGGAGGGTGCGGAAGCGGAGGAGCTGACGCCGACTGCCGTGGTGCCGGCTGCGGCGGCCAGAGCGGCGGTGATGCCGATCAGCTGGGTGCGGCGGTTGGTACTTCGGCGGGACAGACGATGTTTGGCGACCCGGCGCGGGGCGGCCGGGCCGTCGTACTGAGGAGACACAGGGAGGGCCTTCCAGGAGGGGCACCGCTGCGAGGGGTACAGCGGCCCAACGACCATAACGAGAAGGTCACGGCCCCTCAAACGCCGACTGCGCGCAGATCAACAAAATCGCACACGGACGGTGAGAACCTCCTGCCCCCGTGTACACGCTCACGCGGGAATCGGACCCGCGGGTAGTTGAATCCGTGCGTGACGCGGATCACTCCCGAAATGGCGCGGAGCGGGCCGTTCAGACCGGTATAAGGCGTCCACATAATGAGAGGTTTGTCTACTCAGTTACTAACCTTTCACGGTCGACTCATACTGGGATCAGCCACCGGTTCAGGAGTCACTGAGGAGGATGCGGATGACGCGCAAGCTGCCGTACTACCGCCTCCACATCGACCTGCTCCGGGTCTCCAGCGCCCTCTGTCTGCGCTGACGAATCGCTGTAGACACAGCACATTCCGTACGACGACGTCCGGCCACCGGACGTCCGCCGCGCCGTGCCCGCACCCACGGTCCAGGGCCTGGTCGGGATCACCACGAAGAAGGACAACGGCCTGATCGACCCGCCCGGTCTGCCCAAGGACAAGCAGAAATAGGAGACGTCAGCCATGGCAACGATCGCGACCATCTCCAGCAGTCCGTCGGAGATCTCTCGCACCGACGCGGTCCTCGACTACGTGACCAGGCGGCTGCTCAGCCACGGTCACACCGTCACCCCGATCGTGCTCCGTGACCTCCCGGCCGAGCCGCTGCTGCGCGGCTGGGCCGGCGACCCCGCGATCGCGGCCGCTGCCGGAATCCTGGCGGCCGCCGACGCCGTCGTGGTGACCACGCCGGTCTACAAGGCGGCGTACTCCGGGCTGCTCAAGGTGTTCCTCGACCTGCTGCCGCAGTACGCGCTGAAGGGCAAGACGGTGTTGCCGTTGGCAACGGGTGGTACGCCGGCCCACGTACTCGCCATCGACTACGCGCTCCGGCCGCGCTCGACGAGCTCGGCGACGGACTGCTCGACTTCACGACCCAAGTGAGCCCGTTGATCGACAAGGAGCTCACCTTCGCCCACTACCAGCAGCTGTTCAC
This sequence comes from Kribbella sp. NPDC002412, assembly GCF_053592935.1. Lineage (NCBI taxonomy): Bacteria > Bacillati > Actinomycetota > Actinomycetes > Propionibacteriales > Kribbellaceae > Kribbella > Kribbella sp. NPDC002412. Next base: position 158,936 of record NZ_JBSFBL010000013.1, on the reverse strand, counting down.
CGCGCATCCGGAGCGCACCCGGTGGTCGTGGCAACGGTTCGCCGACGTCCTCGACAGGTGGTCGCCGGTGGAGTTCGAGGCTGCGGTCAAGGACGCCGTACCGGATCCCGCGGACCGGTTCGTCCGGGCCGAGGTGGATCGGCCGTTGGCCGGGCGGTTCTTCGAGGACCGGGAGCGGTTCGAGCGGTTCCTGACCGGGATGATCGAGACCGACCTGCTGCGCCGAGCGGATCCGGCGTACTCCGCGGACCTCGCGGTCTTCAACGCATTGCTGAGCATCTACGGCGTGTTGTCGGTCGCGATCACCGAGGGACGGTTGTCCGACGAGGACCGGGTCCGGCACGTGGAGACCGAGTGGCACGGGTTGTTCTCGTTCGTCGCCAGCGGACCGCCGCCGCGCCGGCTCGAGGAACTGCTCGCGTTACATCGGGCCGGCATCGTCCGGTTCGCCGGCCCGGGCCTCGAGGTTGCCATCGACAACGGCCGGTTCGCAGCCCAGAGCTCCGGAGTGGCAGGTGAGATCCGGGCCCGGGCGTTCGTCGAGGCCCGGTTGCCGCGTCCCGACGTACTGGCCGCCACCGATCCGTTGCTGCGCGGGCTGCTGGCGTCCGGCGTGCTCGCCGCCGACGAGTTGTTCGCCGCGGACGGGACGAGTCTCGGCGGCGGCCAGCTCAAGGCGGACTCGCAGTGCCGGGCGATCCAGGCGGACGGGACCGTGCATCCGGCGCTGTTCCTGCTCGGGCCGTCGGTGTCCGGCTCGGCCGGGTCGTCGGGGTTCTCCCGGCCGCACTTCAACGGCGCGGGCTTCCGGCAGAACGACGCGGTCGCCCGGCGCCTGCTGAAACTCCTCGCACCCACCGCACGGAAGGAACAACGTCATGCCAGTTGAGTTCCGCGAGCAGAGCACCCGGAAGGACCTGGCCTCATGAGCGTCACCGACGCCGAGCAGGACTTCGCGACCTGGCACGCCGCCCGCGAGGGCGACCTCGGTACCGCCTACGGCTGGCTGTCCATCGTCGCCTTCGACTGGCTGCCGTCGACGGCGATCGCGCTCCAGGGGCTGCCCGGCAAGTGGTGGGCCGACGACGAGCGTGCGCACGTGCGGGCTGAGGGCGAGCTGACGCTGGGCGGTGAGCCGGTACACGGCGAGACCTCGGCAAGCGTGGCCGAGGCGGGTTCATTGAGTTGGCTGCTGTACGGCGATCGCCTTGCCGAACTGGTGTTGCGGGGTGGCCGGTACGCCGTTCGCCAGCGGGACCCCCGTGCTTCGACGCTACGTAGGTTCAGCGGCGTGCCGACGTACAGGGTGACCCCGGACTGGGTGGTGAAGGCGTACTACACGCCGTATCCGCAGCCGCGTCGGGTCGAGGTGTCCACGGCTCGGTCCGACCTGCGTCAGTACGTCACTACGGTCGGCACGGTCCACGTCGCGCTAGGTGGGTCGGCGTACGAACTGGTGGCGACCGCGGCCGGCGGTGGGCGGCTCGCACTGTCGTTCCACGACAAGACGAACGGCGAGGAGACGGCTCCCTGGCGCACGGTGACCACCGGGGTGGTGGGGAAGGACGGCTCGGTGTTGATCGACTTCAACCGAACCATCAACCTGCCGTTCGCGTTCACGGCGTACGGAACCTGCCCGGCCCCGGTCCCCACCAACCGCCTCGCCCTCCCAGTCACCGCGGGCGAGAAGAAGGCGCGATGAATCGGAGCGTCTGCTGAGCGCAGACGGTGGTGTTGGGCTGGTCGACATCTCCGGGATGAACGCGGCGGCGGCCGACGCGGCGCTGGGGGCGGTCGGGGAGTCGGTGAAGCTGGTGGCGGTCTCCAGTGGGGATGTGTACCGCGCGTACGACGGCCTGCACTCCGACCGGACGACGGACGGGGTGCCGCTGACGGAGGAGTCGCCGCTGCGGGAACGGCGGTTCGTGGACGGGCCGCAGTACGAGAACCTCGAGATGGAGGAGCGGTACCTGCCGCGGGGCGCGACCGTGCTGCGGCTGGGGGCGGTGTACGGGGAGCACGACTACCAGCGGCGGTTCGAGTTCGTGCTACGGCGGGTGCGGGCCGGGCGGAAGCGGATCCCGGTCGGGTCGGGGCAGTTCCTGTTCAGCCGGGTGTACGTCGGGGACGTGGCGACCGCGGTGTCGCTGGCGCTGGCCGGGGACCATCGGGGTACGGCGTTCAACGTGGTCGAGCCGGTGACCGCGCCGTACCGGCTGTTCGCGGAGCAGACCCTGGCGGCAGCAGGGGCCTCGGACGTGGAGCTGGTGACGGTCCGGGACGACCTGCTGCCCGAGGATCTGTCGCTGACCGGCGCGTTCAGCCAGCACCTGCTGATGGACCCGTCGAAGGCGCACACGGTGCTCGGCTGGTCGCCGGCTGACCCGCCGGCGAGCCTGCGTCGGGCGGTGGCCTGGCACCTGGAGAACCCTCCTGCCGACGCCTCGGACGACTTTTCGGCGGATGACGCCGTACTGGACTGAAAATTGGTCAGAAGCACTCCGCGGAGACGGTATGCTTTCCGGGTCGGACTGAGGGGTGCGCAGGGTCCAGCCGGCTCGATTTCACATCGAGGCTGCGGACCGTGTAATCTCTCTCCTCGGCCCGCCCCTTTAGCTCAGTCGGCAGAGCGTCTCCATGGTAAGGAGAAGGTCTACGGTTCGATTCCGTAAAGGGGCTCTGAGCACGGCATCTCACCCGGTCCGCCGGGTGGGATGACGAACTCTCCCGGCGGGGTAGCTCAGGTGGTTAGAGCACACGGCTCATAATCGTGGTGTCGCGGGTTCGACTCCCGCCCCCGCTACCCACCAATTGCAGTAGCTCGAGAGTGCGATCACCCAAGTTGCGCACTCATGAACAAGAAGAGGCAGCAGTGGCCAAGGCAACCGACATCCGCCCGAAGATCACGCTGGCGTGCACCGTCTGCAAGGAGCGCAACTACATCACCAAGAAGAACCGGCGTAACGACCCGGATCGTCTTGAGCTGAAGAAGTACTGCTTCCGCTGCAACGACCACACCGACCACCGCGAGACCCGCTGACCTTCAGCTTCTTCGCGAGGGCCGCTTCGGAGACCGAAGCGGCCCTTTCGCTGTGCCTGGGAATGGGTCTAGACCGTCAGGATCGGGCGGCCGGCCTCGTAGGCGGTGAGGCGTTCGTCACGGGGAGTCAGGCAGCAGGAGCCGCAGAAGGTGTTCGTGCCGGACTCACTGGTGTAGTAGAGGCAGCAGGTGTTGCGGAGGTAGACGAGCTTCCCGGCCGCGACCTCCACGTCGCCGAGCCGGGACAGACCGCCAGGGGCGTTGCTGACAAAGGTTTGCCAGCGGTCCAGGAGGTAGGCCGGGGAAACGGTCTCCTGCTCGCGGGTCGCCGCGCAGAAGCCCATCGCGCAGCCCGCCGCGACGCCGCCGTGGAGCTGGCGAAGGCCGGCCCGGGTACGGCGGTGGAGCTCAGCCGAGAGTGGTAGCAGGTGCTGCCGGAGCACCACGTCGTACAGCGTCTCCAGACCGCCCGGGAGGTAGCGGGCGGACCGGATGGCGACCGCCGCGAGGCCATGACCGTCTTGCGGCCGGACCCAGAGGTTGATCGGGCGGATGTCGAGGACATGGCCCTCCAGCGCCCACAGCAGCAGCGCGGTCGCGGGTGCGCGGCCGGCGTAGAACGACATCAGGCTGAGCGCGTTCGCGTGGTCCGACCGGTGCCCGCTGGCGTCGTGGTCCCGCTTGAGCAGCTCGGTCAGCTCCGGGCTGTCCGGCTCCAGGATCCGGTCCACCCGGAGCCACGCGGACCCGGTCGGCTCGCCGATCTCCAGCTGGTACCGGGGCGCGTACCTGGCCAGCGCTGTCACAGCCGTCACATTCAACCTTCCCAGTCCGGTCTTACTGAGAGTGGGTGGCGGCACTCGCCGCCTTAGTCTGCCAGTAGGGTTACGAGATATGACGATCGACGCCACGATGGTCGGCCGGAGCTACGCGGCCGCCGAGTCCTACCAGGTCGGCCGGGAGAAGATCCGTGAGTTCGCCGACGCGATCGGCGACCCCAACCCGGCGTACCGGGGCGCCGATGCGGTCGCGCCGCCCACCTTCGCGTTCATGCTCGGCAGCCGGGCCCTGGAGCAGCTGCTGAGCGACGAGGAGCTCGGCCTGCGGCTGGATCGGATCGTGCACGGCGCGCAGAAGTTCAGCTACACGCGCCCGATCAAGGCCGGCGACGACATCGCCGCGACCGCGACCATCACCACCGTGCGGAAGGCCGGTGACGTCGAGGTGATCATGTACGAGACCGCCCTGACCACCGTCGACGGCGAGCCGATCGCCACCTCGACCTCCACGATCTCGCACAACCGGGCGGACGCATGAGCACCGTCGAGGTGGGGACCGAGCTGCCCCCGCTGACCGTCACCTTCCGGCGCGAGGACCTGGTGCGGTACGCCGGCGCCAGCGGCGACTTCAACCCGATCCACTGGAGCGACCGGATGGCGGCCGCGCTCGGCCTGCCCGGCGTGATCGCGCACGGCATGCTCACCATGGCCACCGCGGCCCGCGTCGTCACCGACTGGCTGGACGACCCCGCCGACCTCGTCGAGTACGGCGTCCGGTTCACCAAGCCGGTCGTCGTACCGGACGACGACAAGGGCGCGAGCGTGACGTTCTCGGCGAAGGTCGACAAGGTCGCCGACGGGCTGGCCGAGATCGACATCACCGCGATCGCCGGCGAGGAGAAGGTGCTCGGCCGGGCCAGGGCGGTCGTGCGCGTCCAGTGAAGACCCATGTGCGCCTGGCCGACTTCACCACCCTCCGGATCGGAGGTGTGGCCGACAAGCTGGTCGAGGTGACCACCGAGGACGACCTGGTCACCGCGGTCCGGGACGCCGACGCCGCCGGGGAACCGGTGCTGCTGCTGTCCGGCGGCAGCAACGTGGTGATCGGCGACGACGGGTTCCGCGGCACCGTGATCAAGGTCGCCACCCGCGGGATCCGGGTCGACGCGGACATGTGCTCCGGCGCAATGGTCCACATCCAGGCCGGCGAGGACTGGGACGCGGTCGTCCAGCGCGCGATCGCCGAGGAGTGGAGTGGCCTGGAGTCGATGTCCGGTATCCCCGGGCTGACCGGTTCGACCCCGGTGCAGAACGTCGGCGCCTACGGCCACGAGGTCGCCGAGACGATCGCGTCCGTGCGGGTCTGGGATCGCGTCGACCACCAGATCCGGACGTTCTACGCGGCCGACTGCGGCTTCAGCTACCGCAACTCGCGCTTCAAGGCCGACCCGTCGCGGTACGTCGTACTCGAGGTCGTGTTCCAGTTGCGGCTCGGCGACCTGTCCGCGCCGGTCGGGTACGCCGAGCTGGCCCGAGTGCTCGAGGTCGAGCCAGGGTCGCGGGCGCCGATGACCGACGTACGGGAAGCCGTGCTGGGGTTGCGGCGGGGCAAGGGCATGGTGCTGGACGAGGCCGACCACGACACGTGGAGCGCCGGCTCGTTCTTCACCAACCCGATCCTGGACGCGGCTGCCGACGTACCGGCGGGCGCGCCGCAGTGGCCGCAGCCGGACGGCAGGGTGAAGACCAGCGCGGCCTGGCTGATCGAGCACTCCGGTATCGCGAAGGGGTTCGCGATCGGGGCTGCCTCGGTGTCGACCAAGCACACGCTGGCGCTGACGAACCGCGGCGGCGCCACCGCCAAGGAGATCCTCGCGCTGGCCGCCCACATCCGCGCCCAGGTCCAGCAGGCCTTCGGCATCACCCTGGTCAACGAACCCGTCCTGGTGAACGCCAGTCTCTGAACGTTCTCTTGTTCTTCGGTGTGAGGTCCGGTAGCTGTGAATGACTTACGGCTTCCGACCCATCGCTGGAGGATTCATGCGAGAGTTGCCCGCCCATCTTGGCCGTCGACATTTCCTGACCTTGGCCGGCGCCGCCGCCGTTGCTGTTGCCGTTGTCCCGGAGGCCCGAGCTTCCGGTGACCTGTTCACGCTGGGAGTCGCGTCCGGCGATCCACAGCCCGACGGCGTCGTGCTGTGGACCCGCCTCGCGCCCGAGCCCGTCGCCCCGGACGGGTACGGCGGTATGCCCGACAAGCGCTACCTGGTGAAGTGGGAGGTCGCCGAAGATCCACGCTTCCGCCGGATCGTCCGCCGCGGCGTCGAGCACGCGGTGCGCGCCTGGGCCCACTCGGTGCACGCCGAAGTCCATGGGCTGCGACCGGACCGCGAGTACTGGTACCGGTTCATCGTCGGCGACCAGATCAGCCCGGTCGGCCGGACCCGGACCGCACCGGCACTCTACAGCCGGCTGAACGAGCTGACGTTCGCGTTCGCCAGCTGCCAGGCCTACACCGAGGGCTTCTTCACCGCCTACCGGCACATGGCCGACGAGGACCTCGACCTCGTCGTCCACCTCGGCGACTACATCTACGAAGGAGGCGGTGCGGGCACGATCGGTCGCGCGCACATCCCCACCGCCGAGGTGTTCAGCCTTGCCGACTACCGGGTCCGGTACGGGCAGTACAAGTCCGACCCCGACCTCAAGGCGGCGCACGCCGCGGCGCCGTGGGTGGTCGCGCCCGACGACCACGACGTCGAGAACAACTGGGCCGGCGACATCTCCCAGATCGACACCGAGCCCGACCAGGACCCGGCCGTGTTCCGCCAGCGCCGGGCCGCGGCCTACCAGGCGTACTACGAGAACCTGCCACTTCGCCGTACGTCGATGCCGCGGGGACCCGAGATGCAGGTGTACCGGCGGCTGACCTTCGGCAACCTGCTCCAGCTCAACGTGCTCGACACCCGCCGGTTCCGCACCGACCAGTTGGAGTGCGTGCGCGGCTGCGACGACCGGTTCGACCCGGCACGGACCATGCTGGGCGCCGAGCAGGAGAAGTGGCTGCTCGACGGGCTCGGCCGGTCGCACGCGCGCTGGAACGTGCTGGGCAACCAGATCTTCGCGTTCGAGGCCGACCATGACGCGGGCGAGTCGGAGCGGTACGGCATGGACACCTGGGACGGGTACGCCGCCGCGCGGCAGCGACTGTTCGACGGTGTCGTCCAGCGCAAGGTGGACAACTTCGTGATGATCACCGGCGACGCCCACCGCAGCGTCGCCGCCGACCTCAAGCTGAACTTCGCGGACCCGTCGTCGCGGACCGTCGGCACAGAGTTCCTCGGTACGTCGATCAGCTCGGGCGGCAACGGCGTCGACACGGACGCCCTCGGGGTCACGTGGCTGGCCGAGAACCCGCACATGCGGTTCCACAACAGCCAGCGCGGTTATCAGCGCTGCGTGGTCACGCCATCCGGGTGGCGGACCGACTATCGCGTCGTACCCGAGGTGACTGTGCCGGGCGGGCCGGTGATCACTCGCGCCGGAGTCACGGTCGAGGCGGGCCGGCCGGGAGTCGCCGACGTGTCCTGAAAAAGATTTGCATCAGGGCTAGGCAAGCTCCGCTCCTCTCGCTAATCTTTTGCGAAATCCGGTGGGAGGTGGAGTGTGAGGCGCAAAGGATTTTCACGGCGGGAGGTGCTGGCCGGGCTGGGCGCGGCCGCCGCCGCGGCGGCTGTGCCCGGCTGTTCGTCCGGCGGCGCGCGGTCGAGCGCGCTGCAGGTGTGGGGTGGTGTGCCGGCCGCGTCGGGCCCGGCGGACGTGGTGAAGGCGTTCGAGCAGAAGTTCCCGCAGTACAAGGTCAACTACACCCGCTTCGTGAACGATGCCCGCGGCAACCTCAAGCTGGACACCGCGCTGCAGGGCGGGCTCGACATCGACGTGTACTTCACCTACTCGCAGGCGTCGATGGCGCTGCGGGCCGGGTCCGGACTGGCCGCGGACCTGACCGACCGGGTCACCGCGGACCCGGACCTGAAGCCGTTCCTGGACACGGTCGAGCCGCGGGCCTACATCGACAACGGCAAGGTGAAGGCGCTCGCCACCGCCCGCGAGCCCGCGTTCGTGCTGTTCAACGAGAAGCTCCGGCAGCAGGCCGGCCTCGGCCTGCCGCGGCAGTGGACGATCGAGGACTACCGCCGGACGGCGCAACGCCTGACGACCGGGTCGACGATCGGCGCCTACACGATCCCCGACGTCGCCCGGATCGCCCTCGGCCCGAACTACTGGTACGACGGCGACCGCTCGAACTTCGGTGATCCGCACTTCGAGCAGGGCTTCCGGCTCGGCCGGGACATGATCCGCGAGGGGTCGGCGTTCCCGCAGACCGAGGTGCTGTCCCGGCACCTGGACGCCTACCAGCAGAACTCCTTCCTGCGCGAGGAGTTCCACCTGTGGCCGACCGCGCCGTTCAACCTGCGCTACCTGTACGACCCGAAGAAGTACCCGCACGACTTCAAGGTCGCGTTCGCCCCGCCGCCGACGGTCGACGGCAAGGACTGGAACGGCGGCAGCTACAGCAACTTCGTGATGGTCAACCCGACGTCGCCGAAGCTCGAGGCGGCCTGGGCGTTCGTGAAGTTCTGGCTCACCGAGGGCTCCACGCCGATGCTCAAGGCCGGCAAGCTGCCGACCCTCGGCAACGTCACCGACGACCAGGTGATCAGCGGCATGCTCGGCAAGGAACCGGAGAAGTACTTCGACGTCGAGTCGTTCCGCCGCGTCGTCCTGGACGCCGAGCCCAAGCTCGCGACCGACACCCGGCTGACCGGCTTTCCGGAGATCAGCCTCGCGGTCAAGCAGCAGCGCGACCTGTGCTGGCTGGGCGAGAAGGACCCGGGCGTGGCGATCCGTGAGGTACGGCGCCTCGCCGACGCGGCGATCGCCCGGAACGAGAGGAGGTCCTGATGGCCACCGCCACAGTCACGGCCCCTGACGAGGTCACCACCGGCCCGCCGGCCCAGACCGGTCAAGGTCCCGGCATCCGGCCGCGCGGCTGGATCGGGTTCCTCTTCATCGCGCCGAACCTGCTCGGGGTCGTCGCCTTCACCCTGATCCCGCTGGTCAGCGTGATCGTGCTCGCCTTCACCGACTGGAACCTGGTGTCCGGGCTCGGCGGCATCACCTTCAACGGCCTCGACAACTTCGTCGCGATCGCCCAGGACCCCGGGTTCTGGCGGGCGGCGCTGCTGACCTTGGTGTACGTCGGGGTGAGTGTGCCGCTGACCGTCGTACTCGGGCTGGGGCTCGGGATCGCGCTGAACCGGCCGCTGCCGGGTCGCGCCGTCCTGCGGGCGATCTTCTTCCTGCCGTACATCGTCAACGTGGTGGCGATCGGCATGACCTGGCTGATGCTGATGAACCCGAAGGCGGGCCTGGTCAACCAGGTGCTGGACACGTTCGGGATCCAGCCGGGATGGTTCGCGTCCTCGCACTGGGCGCTGCCGGCGCTGATCGTGATGGCGGTCTGGGGCGGCGTCGGGTACTGCTCGCTGATCTACCTGTCCGCGTTGCAGGACGCGCCGCAGCAGCTGTACGAGGCGGCCGACATCGACGGGGCCGGGGCGTGGGCGAAGTTCCGCGTGATCACCTGGCCGGCGTTGCTGCCGACAACGATCTTCCTGCTGGTCACGCTGATCATCGGCGCCTCGCAGGGCTTCGGCCTGATCGCGCTGATCACCGCCGGCGGTCCGGGCGACGCGACCACGACGATCTCCTACTACATGTACCAGACAGGCTTCCAGTTCTACCGGTTCGGCTACGCGTCGGCGATCGGCCTGGTGACGTTCCTCGGCGTCCTCGCGCTGACCCTGGTGACCTGGCGGGCGCAACGCGGAAGGGCCCTCAATGACTAAGTCGAAGTGGTTGTGGGGGATCCCGCTGTGGATCCTGGCGATCGCCTTCCTCGCGCCGTTCGCGTGGATGCTGTCGACCGCGCTGAAGCCGGACGTGGACGCGTACCGGATCCCGATGCAGTGGATCCCCGATCCGTTCCAGTGGGACAACTACTCGACTGTGCTCAGCGGCGCCACCTCGGTGCTGCCCGCGTTCGGCCGGTCGGTGTTCGTCGCCGTACTGCGGGTGGCCGGTGAGCTGATCACCGCGACGATGGCCGGCTACGCGTTCGCGCGGATGTCGTTCAAGGGCCGGGACCGGCTGTTCCTGCTGTACCTGGCGACCGCGATCATCCCGGCCCAGCTGCTGCTGGTGCCGCGGTTCATCTACTTCCAGAAGCTCGGGCTCTACGACACGCTGTGGGCGCTCATCCTGCCCGGCATGTTCACCGTGCTCGGCACCTTCCTGATGCGCCAGTTCTTCGTCAGCCAGCCGGCCGAGTTCGCCGAGGCGGCCCGGATGGACGGCGCGAACGAGTGGCAGGTGTTCACCCGGATCTACCTGCCGCTGGCGACGCCGGTGATGAGCGCCCTCGGCATCCTGGCGTTCGTCTGGTCCTGGAACGACTACGAGACGCCGCTGGTGCTGATCAGCAACCCGGACCGCTACACGCTGCCGCTCAGCCTGACCAACTTCGTCGACGAGCAGGGCCAGATCGCGCCCGGCCTGACCATGGCCGCCTCGGTGATCTCGATCGTCCCGGTGCTGCTCGTCTTCGTCGTCCTGCAACGGCGGTTCATCGCCGCCATGACCCATACGGGGATCAAATGAACGTTTCCGGTGTCTTCCCGCACCTCGCCCAGATCGGCGACTTCGGCCCGCCGCGCAGCGAGCTCGGCGTCGGTTCGCTGATGCCGTGGAACGGGAAGCTCTACGTCCAGAACTACAACTCGCACAAGGCGGCGTCCGGCGCCGGGGTCAGCCTGCGCCGGATCGACCCCGACTTCTCGATGGAGATCGTCGCCGAGACGCTCGGGGTGGACGGCACCTACACCAACCGGTTCGTGCACTTCCCGACCTCGCAGCTGGTGCTCGGGCCGCACGTGATCTCGGCCGACCACAAGATCGTCACGATCCCCGAGCTGCAACCGCTCCGGGTCTGCGGCACGTCGCGGCACCTGACCAAGCCGGACACGCACGTGTACGTGCTCGCGATGGAAGGCGAGCTGCTCGAGCTCGACCTGACGACGTACGAGTGCACGCAGCTCTTCGACCTCAACGACGAGCTCGGCACCGACGGCGAGATGAAGGTCCACTACAAGGACTGCTACACGTCCTTCGGCCGCCTCGTCGTCTGCTCCAACGAGTACGCCGAACCCGAGTGGGCCGGCGTACGGTCGCGCGGCCGGCTGGCGTCGTACGACGGCACCTCGTGGACCGTGCTGCGGCAGGACCCCTACACCGCGATCGGTGGGCGGCACGAGTTCGGCGGGACCATCTTCGCGGCCGGGTGGGACCGGGCGTCGGCGATCCTCGAGGTGTTCACCGAGGCCGACCAGCAGTGGACGCGGTACCGGCTGCCCAAGGCGTCGCACTGCTTCGACCACAAGTGGCAGACCGAGTGGCCGCGGATCCGGGAGGTCGAGCACGAGCGGCTGCTGCTCGACCACCACGGCATGTTCTACGAGTTGTCGCCTTGGGCGTACGGCGGCCGGATCTGGGGCGTGCGGCCGATCTCCACGCATCTGTGGGTGCTCGGCGACTTCTGCTCGTGGCGCGGGATGCTCGTCGCCGGAGCGGACAACGCGTCGCCGAGCCACGGGCTGAACCCGACCACGGCGGAACCGCAGTCCGGGCTGTGGTTCGGGAAGACCGACGACCTGTGGAGCTTCGGCAAGCCGGCCGGGTGGGGCGGGCCGTGGTGGGAGACGCCGGTGGTCGCGGGTGAGCCGTCGGATCCGTACCTGATGACGGGCTTCGACGGGAAATGCCTGCACCTGGAGAACTTCAGCGACGTGCCCATCGGTGTGACTGTGGAGATCGACTTCCACGGGCACGGGCGGTTCGGTGCGGTCGAGTCGCTGACGGTCGAGCCGGGGCAGATCCGGACGCACGTGTTCCCGCCCGGATTCAGTGCGCACTGGGTGCGGGTGGTCAGCGACACCGATGCTGTGGCGAGTGCCCAGTTCGTCTATACGTGATGATCACGGGATGGGATCTTCTTCGATGGAGCGAGCCGGCAGCCCGAGTCCGTTGCAGCTGGTCAAGCGCGCGCTGCCCGAGCTGCACGGGGCGATGCAGCGGGTCGCCGAGCACATCCTGGCGAACCCGGACGAGGTCGCGCGCGGGTCGATCACCAAGCTGGCCGAGGCCGCCCAGACCTCGGCCGCGACGGTCACCCGGCTGTCCACCCACCTCGGGTTCGAGGGGTACCCGGCACTCCGGGCCGCGCTGGCGATGGAGATCGGCCGCGGTCTCGAGGCCGGCTGGGCGAGTGACATCGGGCTGGCGATCGGTCCGGCGGATCCACCCGAGCAGGTGCTGAACGTTCTCGCCTCCACCCAGGCGAACGCCTTGCGAAACGCGTTGGCCGCGATCGACCTGACCGCGGCCACCCGGGTCGCCGATGCGATCGCCGGCGCACGCCGTACGCACATCTACGGCGAGTGGGGTGACGCGATCCCGGCGCGGGAGCTCTACATCCGGCTGCTGCGGATCGGGATCCCGGTGTGGTTCTTCGACGGACCGCAGTCGTCGCAGATCGGCGGCGGACTGCTCAACGAGGGCGACGTCGCGCTGGTCATCTCCCGGTCCGGGACCGACCAGACCACGCTCGAGTTCCTGCAGCGGTCGGCCGACGAAGGGGCGCTCACGGTCGCGATCACCGGGGTCGTCGAGTCGCCGATCGCCCGGCTGGCCGACGTCACCCTCGACACCGGCACGCCGAACGGGACCACGTGGACCGAGTTCTTCGCCGGCCGGGCCAGCGACGTGCTGACCGCCGGGCTGCTGTTCGTCCTGGTCGCGCAGCGCGTCCCCGATCACCTCACCGCCAACCACCCGAACGGTCCCGGACAACCCGTCGTCCATCCAGACACGACCGCCGACCATCCCGTCGTACATCCGGAAACTTGAGAGGTTCCTAGATGCAGCAGCTCGACGTCCACAGTGATCTGACCGTCGTCGGCGGTGGTCTCGCCGGGGTCTGCGCGGCGATCGCCGCCGCCCGGCAGGGCAGCACGGTGGCCCTGATCCAGAACCGGCCGGTGCTCGGCGGCAACTCCTCCAGCGAGGTGCGGGTGTGGGTGTGCGGGGCGACCGCGCACGGCGTCCAGCACTTCGCCCGGGAGACCGGGATCATGGGCGAGCTGTTCGTCGAGAACCAGTACCGGAATCCGGAGGGGAATCCGTACTACTGGGACCTCGTCCTGCTGGAAGCGGTACGCGCGGAACCGCGGATCTCGCTGTTCCTGAACACGGACGTGCGGACCGTGGACGCCGCCGACGGCACGATCCGCTCCGTCACCGGGTGGCAGATGGGGTCGGAGAAGGAGATCACGTTCTACAGCCCGGCGTTCGCCGACTGCTCGGGGGACGGGCTGGTCGGGTACCTCGCGGGGGCGGACTTCGCGACCGGGCGGGAGCCACGGTCGTTGTACGGCGAGTCGTGGGCGCCGGACGTGCCCGACGCGAACACGTTGGGGAGCACGATTCTCTTCTACACCAAGGACACCGGGGCGCCGGTGCGCTTCGTGCCGCCGTCGTTCGCTCGTGACATCACCGAGACGGCGATTCCCGATCGCCGGATCATTCGGTCCGACATGAACGGATGCGCCTACTGGTGGATCGAGTGGGGTGGTGAGCTGGACGTTGTCGACGACAACGAACGGATCCGGGACGAGCTGCAGGCGGTCGTCTACGGCATCTGGGACTACATCAAGAACTCCGGGCGCTTCGACGCCGAGACGCTGACGCTGGAGTGGATCGGGGCGGTGCCGGGGAAGCGGGAGTACCGCCGGTTCCTGGGGGACCACGTGCTGACGCAGCACGACGTACTCGGGCAGACTCCCTTCGAGGACCGGGTGGCCTTCGGTGGATGGTCGATCGACCTGCACCCGCCTGGTGGGGTCTACTCGGCCGAGCGTGGGTCGAAGCACTGGCATCCGGACGGGAACTACCACATTCCGCTGCGGTCGCTGTACTCGCGGAACGTCTCCAACCTGTGGATGGCCGGGCGGAACATCAGCGCGAGTCACGTGGCCTTCGGTACGACGCGGGTGATGGCGACGTGCGCCGTACTCGGTGAGGCCGTCGGGATCGCCTCGGCTGTTGCCCAGCGCAACGGGTTGGCGCCGCGGGAACTGGCCACCGAACGCTTCGAGCTGATGCGCCGGGCGCTGCAACGCGCCGACGCCTCGGTCCTGGGGGTTGTCGACGATGACCCGGCCAACTTGGCTTTGACTGCGACCGTTTCTGCTTCGTCGACATTGGTGCGACCGGCCGTAGAGGAGTCGTCGGGAACGTTGCCGCTGAGCACGGACCTCGCGATGGTCCTTCCCTCGCCAACGGGTTTGTCCCTGCTCGTCGACGCTGTCTCGGACACCTCGTTGACCGTTGAGCTCCACGACCCGCTGAAGCCGCAGAACTACCTGCCGTTGGAGCTCCTCGACTCGTGCACGGTTGAGGTGCCGGCGGGCGAGAAGCGCTGGATCGACGTACCGCTCGAATGGCGTGCTTCCGGCAACGCGATCGTCGTACTGCGGGAGAACCCTGCCGTCTCGGTCCACACGGCCTCGTCGGCGCTGCCCGGGACGCTCTTCTTCGCCCACCGCGATCCGGCGCCGGACGAGCAGTGGACCGAACAGTTCCGTTCCTGGAAGCACATCCTGCCCCGAGCCGGCCTCTGCCTCCGCCTCGGCGAGACCACCGCGTACGCCGCCTCGAACGTCGTCGGCGGCTACTCCCGCCCGTACGGCGGCCCCCAGCTCTGGTCCTCCGAAGACCTCGCCTGGGACCCCGAACCGTGGATCCAGCTCACCTGGCCCACCCCCGTCGACCTCACCGAGATCGTTGTCATCCTCGACGACGACGTCGAAGAAGACCTCATCAACCTCCACCACCACCGCACCCCCTTCGAAGCCCTCCCCACCCTCCTCAACTCCTACACCCTCCAAGCCCAAGACCCCTCCGGCACGTGGCAACCCCTCACCACCATCACCGCCAACCACCACCGCACCCACCACCACCCCGTCACCCTCACCACCACCGCCATCCGCCTGGTCGCCCACACCACCAACGGCACCCCCCGAGCCCACGTAGTAAACCTCCGCGCCTACGGCTCCTGATCCGCTGCAGAAGTACGACACCCCACCACATGCTGGTTGGTGGGGTGGTCAGTCCAGCTCGAGGGACAGGTCGGGTTTCCAGTGGTAGAGGTGGTGGGTTCGGGTGAGGGCCAGGAGGGTGAGGGTGGTGATGGAGAGGGCTGTGGAGTGGGGAGTGTGGGATAGGAGGCGGGTGGTGATGGGGGCGGCGGGGGTGTTGTGGTTGCAGTAGGCGAGGGTGATGTGGGGGTTGAGCTCGGGGAGCTCGGGTACGGCGTCGTCGCCCCAGATGTCGGTGATGGCGGCGCGGGTGAGGTCGCGGAGGTGTTGCAGCGGCTCGATCGGGCGGACCGGGAGCTGGATGGATTCGGCGTCGAGTACGGCGGGGCCGACGGTGACTGGGAACGACTCGACTTGGGTGATCCGGCGGCGGGTGGCTTCGACGATGTCGGCCAGGTCCGCGTCGGGCACGCGGTCGGTGAAGCCGACGCCCTGCAGGCCGAGGTGCAGCCACTCGAGCGGCACCGGCGTGAACCCGGGCAGGTCGTTGAGCAGATCGCCGTACGACGCATGGAGCGCAGCGATCTCGGGGCGGCCGTCGAACGTGACGTGCCAGGCGTAGAAGCTGCGGTCAGGCCGCCAACCGGGCCGCCAGTACCAGTGGTCGCGGACTTCTTCGAGCATCAGTACTCCTCTACTTGCTGGGGTTCGCGCGGATGGCGGGGTGGCGGGTGAAGACCCGGATGGAGCCGTGCAGGGCGAGGGCCTTGGGGTCGGTGGCGTGCCGGCTGAGCCGGGTGAGGGCGGCGACTTCGCTGATCCGGTGGACGAGGGGGCGGACGCGGTACTCGACCGGGGTGCTGAGGACGGCGGAGACCGCTTCGGTGGCGCCGTCCAGCTCGCCGAGCTGCAGGTGCGCCTTGGCGAGCTGAAGGCGGACCATGCGTTCCGATCCGAAGTTGCGGATCGCGTGCGGCGCCGCCTCGAACATCGCGACGCCGTGGTCGGCGTGCTTCAACGTCTCGACCACTTCGCCGAGCGCGAGGTGGGCGTCGGACCAGATCCCCTCTGCGCGTTCCGGCGTACACAGGAACGGGCCGCCGAACTCGGGTACGTCGGTCCGGACCGTCGTACGCATGGCAATGGCCAGCGCCTCGCGGGCCTCGGCGTGCCGCCCGGACCGGGCGAGGTCGACCGCCGACGCGCTCGCGAGGAACAACGTCGAGCTGCCGCGGGCGTACTGCAGCCCGTCCTGCGCGTACGACGCCGCCGCGGCGAAATCGTCCTGCCAGAACGCGGCCGTGTGCTGCGTCGCGCGGACCCACGCACGCAGGTCGTCGTGGTCGGCCGCGTCGGCGCAGGCCCACGCCGTCCGGGTATGGCTCTCGGCGACGTCGGGGCGGCCGAGGTCGACCGCCATCCAGCCGAGCAGCGTCAGCGCCCAGCCGGCCGTGGCGTACAGGTCGCGGGCCTGGTTCGGTGACTGCCGTCCGGACAGCAGCCGGAAGGCACGGTCGCGTACGGCGCGGGTGCGGACGAACAACGCCTTCGTCTGCGTCCGCAGGTAGTTCTGGCTGATCCGGAGGATGTCCGCTTGCAGCTGCTCGACGGTCAGGTCGCCGACGTTCGACTCCTCGGCGAGGGCGAGCAGGGCGACCGACTCGTCACCGGCCTGCACCAGCTCGTCCTCGATCCCGAGCACCGAGCTGGTGCCCGGCTCCGGGTCGACGGTGCCGGGACCACCCGGCGGGACGAAACCGAGCTCGCTGTCGTCGGCGACGTTCAGCACGAAGCGCAGGCCGGACCGGTACGCCGCACCCGGCCAGCGGACCGCGCCGCGTTCGAGCTTGGCGATGTAGTGGCCGTCGAGTTCGTACTTCGTCTCGGTCGTCTCCCACAGCCAGGTGCAGACCGCCTCCGCGAGCTCGGCCCGGGACATCTGCTCACCGGGCGCGCGCCGCGACGGCGTCCGCTCGCGGGCGGCTCGCAGCAGTTCGTTGGGCTCTGGCATGGCGGTAACTGTAGGTGCCCAAACACCGTCTGCGACCACGTCAAAGGCCCCTGTGGATGATCTGCCCCCAACTGCCCCGACATGCCCCGCCCTGCCCCAAATCCCCCACTGCACAAGGCACTTCAGCACCCGCCATCACCGCGTCGGATCGCTGCACCGGGGCAGATTGCTGCCGGCGACGGGTTAGCTGAGCGTGAACAACCGGGGCACCCCGGGGCAACCCGGGGCAGATACCCCAGCCGAAGGACCAACGACTGCCAACGGACGGTCGACGACGGGGCAGGTCGACCTCCGTGCCCGGGCTTGCCCGAGGCCGAGGCACCCCGGCGGCGGGAATGCGGGTGCACGGGTCGCGAGGCGCGGGCAGGGGTGCTCGGGTCCTCGGTGCAAAGGCAGCAGCGGGTGCGGGCAGATCGGCGCGGAGGATGGGGCAGGCATCCCAGCGCACGGGGGCGCACGGGGTCGCGAGGGGTGAGGAGGTGGACGGGGTGTGCCATGGCGCGGGGGTGCGTGGGTACGGAGCCCATGGGCCCAGAGGTGGAGTCGGGGCGCCGGCAGCCCGAGGTCGCGAGGGGAGAGACGATGCGCGGGCAGCAGTTGTGCGAGCTGCCGGGGCACGCGGGTGGGCGAGATAGGTCGCCGAGCCGGGGCGCGCGTGCGCAGGGGCGGAGGATGCAACCTGCCGGCGCTGAAAGCTGGCGCGGGGGTGTGATGGCTGGGGTGTGGGGGAGGGGGTTTTAGGGTTGGTGGGTGGGTGTGGAGGCGGTTACTACGTTGCGGGCGGAGCTTGGGTGGTTTGGGCGGGCGGGGGTGGCGTTTGCTTTGTTGGAGGTGTTTTTGGAGGTTGCCGGGTCGCGGTTGGGGCCGGTGGTGTTGGATCCGGTCGGGTTGCGGTTGCCGGACGAGATGACCGAGGACCGGGTGGTGGTGCAGGGACTGATCGACGCGATCGAGCAGGAGCCTCGGCCGAAGCGGCGGTTGCTGCAGGCCACCGAGCGGACGTACGACATGACCGACGACCAGGCTCGGTGGGATTACGCGCGACTGGCGTACTGCTCCAACCTGGCCACGGTGTGGAGCGAGGGTCTTCGTACGTCGTACTTCGAGGTCGCGGACCAACGCAGCGCGACGTACTGGTTGCCCGAGACACTCAAAGCGCAGTACTTCCAGGCGATTGCCACCAGGGGTTGGGCCGTTCCGGATGACTGGTTGGCAGCGGTGGGGAAGCGGCCCAAGCCCTGGTGGAAGCGGGGCGGCGGTTAGCCCAGGGCGGGCAGGCGCGTCAGGGCTTGCTGGACGGCTGATTGGATTTCCGCGTCGTCCCAGGAACGGTCGGTGATGGTGCCGGTGAGGTAGGCGTCGTAGGCGGCGAGGTCGAGGTGGCCGTGGCCGCAGAGGGCGGTGAGGATGACCTTCTCCTCGCCGGACTCCTTGCAGCGTTGGGCTTCCTCGATCGCGGCGGCGAGCGCGTGGGTCGGCTCGGGAGCCGGCACGATGCCCTCGGTGCGGGCGAACTGGACGCCGGCCGCGAAGCACTCGGACTGCGGTTTGGCGACAGCCTCGATCTCGCCGGTCTCGTAGAGGTGGCTGATCAGCGGGCTCATCCCGTGATACCGCAGGCCGCCGGCGTGGATCGGGTCCGGGACGAAGTCGTGACCGAGGGTGTGCATCTTCATCAGCGGCGTCATCCCGAGCGTGTCGCCGAAGTCGTACGCGTACGTCCCCTGGGTCAGCGACGGGCACGCGGCCGGCTCGACCGCCCGGACGACCGGCGACATCCGGCCGGCCCACTTCTCCCGCAGGAACGGGAACGCGAGACCGCCGAAGTTCGACCCGCCGCCGGTGCACCCGACGAGTAGGTCCGGGGTCTCGCCGACCATCGCGAGCTGGATCAGCGCCTCCTCGCCGATGATCGTCTGGTGCAGCAGCACGTGGTTGAGCACCGACCCGAGCGCGTAGTGGACCTCAGGGTCCTGGACGGCGACCTCGACCGCCTCACTGATCGCGATCCCGAGCGACCCGGTCGACGACGGGTCCCCGGCCAGGATCTTCCGCCCGGCCTCGGTGAGCTCCGACGGGCTCGGGTGCACGGTCGCGCCGAAGACCTCCATCATCGTCCGCCGGTACGGCTTCTGGTCGTACGACGCCCGCACCTGCCACACCTCGCACTCCAGCCCGTACTGCGCGCACGCGAACGCGAGCGCCGTCCCCCACTGACCGGCGCCGGTCTCGGTGGTGAGCTTCCGGACGCCCGACTTCGCGTTGTAGTAGGCCTGAGGCACGGCGGTGTTCGGCTTGTGCGACCCGGCCGGCGAGACGCCCTCGTACTTGTAGTAGATCCGCGCCGGGGTATCGAGCGCCTTCTCCAACCGGTGCGCCCGGTAGAGCGGGCTCGGCCGCCAGAGCCGGTAGACGTCCAGCACTTCGCCGGGGATGTCGACGTACTGATCCTGGGAGACCTCTTGCATGATGAGGTCCATCGGGAACAGTGGCGCCAGATCGTCCGGCCCCACTGGTTGCCCGGTGCCCGGATGCAGCACCGGCGGTGGTGGCGTGGGCAGATCGTGCAGCACGTTGTACCAACGGGTCGGCAGCTCGTCCTCTGGCAGCAGGATCTTCGTCGGCGTCATGCACAGAACGTAATCCCCGCCGAAGCCCCCCGACAATGACCTGCCTAGGAACCGAACCGGCACTCTTCCGGCATTTTTCCGGCTAGTACGTCGGAACCGCCGCCGGACTGTTGACCCCGAGCCAGTTGTCGACGTCCGCGAGCAACGCCTTCTGGATCTCGGGCGGTGCGGTCGAGGCCAGGATCGAGCCGCGGGCCAGGTCGGCCAGCTCCTCGTCGGTGAAGGCGTGGACCGTCCGGGCAGTCTCGTACTGCTCGGCCAGCCGCGACCCAAACAGCAACGGGTCATCGGCACCGAGCGCGATCCGGGCGCCGGCCTCGTAGAGCTGCCGCAGCGGGACGTCCTCAGGCCGGTGGTAGACGCCCAAGGAGACGTTGGACGCCGGGCAGACCTCCAACGCGACCTGCGCGTCGACCAGACGCTTCAGCAGGTCGGGATCCTCGACCGCGCGCACTCCGTGACCGATGCGCCCGGCGCCCAACTCGTCCAAGCAGGTCCGGATAGTGGCAGGACCGCACAGCTCACCGCCATGCGGCGCGGCGAGCAGCCCTGCGTGCCGCGCGATCCGGAAGGCCGCGGCGAACTCCGACGTCGTCCCGCGGCGCTCGTCGTTCGACAGCCCGAACCCGACCACCCCGCGCCCGACGTACTGCGCGGCGAGTCGAGCGAGCGTCCGGGCGTCGAGCGGATGGCGGGTCCGATTGGCCGCGATCACGACCTGGACCGCGATACCGGTCGAGGCCGCCGCGTCCCGGGCCGCGTCCAGGACCAGGTCGGTGAACTCGGTGATGCCATGGAAGCGGTTCGCGTACCCCGACGGATCCACCTGGATCTCGAGCCAGCGGGAGCCGTCGGCACGGTCGTCCTCGGCCGCCTCCCGGACCAGGCGCCGTACGTCGTCCTCCGTGCGCAGCACCGAGCGGGCGATGTCGTAGAGCCGCTGGAACCGGAACCAGCCGCGCTCGTCGGCCGCGGACAGGTCCGGCGGCCATTCGGTGCGCAGCGCGTCGGGCAACCGGACGCCGTGCTTGTCCGCCAGCTCGACCAGCGTCAGGTGCCGCATCGAGCCCGAGAAGTGAAGATGCAGATGTGCCTTCGGCAGCACCCGCAGATCCCGATGCGTCATCACAGAAGGTTACCGATCCACAGCGCCCGGACAGAAATCGGGCCGTCCACCCTGTGGATGGACGTCCCGGAGAGCTCAGCTGAGCAGCTTGGCGATCCGCCCGACGCCCTCGGCCAGGTCCGCGTCGCCGAGCGCGTACGACAGCCGCAGGTACCCGGGCGCGCCGAACGCCTCACCCGGGACCACGGCCACCTCGGCCTCGTCCAGGATGATCTCGGCCAGCTCCGCCGACGAGGCGGGCGTCCGGCCGTTGATCTCCTTGCCGAGCAGACCCTTGACCGACGGGTACGCGTAGAACGCGCCGGTCGGCTCCGGGCACTCGACGCCGGGGATCTCGTTCAGCAGCCGGACCATCGTCTGGCGGCGGCGGTCGAACGCCTTCTTCATCTCGTCGACCGCGCTCAGGTCGCCGGTCAGCGCGGCGATCGCGGCCCGCTGCGCGACGTTGCAGACGTTCGAGGTCTGGTGCGACTGCAGGTTGGTCGCGGCCTTGATGACGTCCTTCGGGCCGATCATCCAGCCGACCCGCCAGCCGGTCATCGCGTAGGTCTTGGCGACTCCGTTCAGGACGACGGTCTTGTCCGCGAGCTCCGGCACGGCGACCGGGATCGACGTCGACTGCGCGTCGCCGTACGTGAGGTGCTCGTAGATCTCGTCGGTGATCACCCAGAGGTCGTGCTCGAGCGCCCAGCGGCCGATCGCCTCGATCGCCTCCGGGCTGTCGACCGCGCCGGTCGGGTTCGACGGGGAGCAGAACAGCAGGGCCTTGGTCTTCTCGGTCCGGGCCGCCTCGAGCTGCTCGATGGTGACGCAGTAGTTCTGCGTCTCGTCGGCGAGCACCTCGACCGGCACCCCGCCGGCCAGCTGGATGGTCTCCGGGTACGTCGTCCAGTACGGCGCCGGCAGCAGCACCTCGTCACCCGGGTCGAGCAGCGTCGCGAACGTGTTGTAGACCGCGTGCTTGCCGCCGTTGGTGACCAGGACCTGGGCGGCCTCGACCTCGTAGCCGGAGTCACGCTTGGTCTTGTCGACGATCGCCTGCTTGAGCTCGGGCAGGCCGCCCGCCGGGCTGTAGCGGTGGTTCTTCGGATCGCGGGCGGCCTCGACCGCCGCCTCGACGATGTAGTCCGGCGTCGGGAAGTCCGGCTCGCCGGCGCCGAACCCGATCACCGGCCGTCCGGCCGCCTTGAGCGCCTTCGCCTTGCTGTCGACCGCGAGCGTCGCCGACTCACTGATGGCGCCGATCCGCGCCGAAACCCTGGAACCCATGGTGCCCATCCTGGCACTGCCCGCGCGCTGCCGACACCGGGGTGGGGCTGGACCGGTTCTGGGCCGGGGGTGGATCGGATCTGGATCGCTGTTCATCCCGCCGTCACCCGCTGTGCCGACCGTGGGTGGTTCGGGACCCCGGGTGGAGGAGTCGGCCGTGAAGCTGTTCGTGGCGCTGTCAGTCGTGGTCTGGCTGGTGCTGATCGTGATCCTGGTGTGGGGCGCGGTGGATCCGAAGGGTGCGTGGTGGGCCACCGCGTCGCAGTACCGCTATCCGGAGCTGCATGAGCCGAGCGAGACGGCGTACCGGCGGAGCCGGGTGGGTGCGGTGATCGCGCTGGTGATCGTCGTGGCCGGCGGTATCGCGTACTGGATCCATCTCGCCAGGCACTGGCCGGTGTGATCCGGGGAACACGCGGGGGGTGTGGTCCGTTGGGAACCGGTGGAGGCTGTATGGTTCTGGTCGCGGTGCGACGCCCGAGTGGGGGTCGTGCGGGGTAGGGCCTCAGTTCGACCAGGTGGCTTCGACCCCGTACACTCTTCTAGTCCGGGCGTTGGTGGCCCTGAATCGGCATGCCCGAGATCAGGTCCCGCGGCGTCCGGAGGATTGCAGAGGGCACTAGCTCAACTGGCAGAGCATCGGTCTCCAAAACCGAAGGTTGGGGGTTCAAGTCCCTCGTGCCCTGCAAATCCTGACCGGCGCAGGGCCGGTCAGGCCGCCGCTAGCGAAAGAGGTAGGTCGTGACGGAGACGCGCACCCCGGCACCGTCCGGCGCCGGCAAACCTGCGGAGAGCAAGTCGGGCAACCGCCTGCTGCGCTTCTACCGCCAGGTGGTCGCCGAGCTCCGCAAGGTCGTCTGGCCGACTCGCAAGCAGCTGTCCACCTACTTCGTGGTCGTCCTGACCTTCGTGGTGTTCGTCATCGCGATCGTCTCGGTCCTCGACCTCGCCTTCGGCTGGGCGATGTTCAAGATCTTCGGCTGAGTTCGCAGCCGCCCACGAACGCTCCCGCCGGGGGTCCCGGGCCGTGGCCCGACCCGCAGCAGAGAACCAGACAAGACCCGATGCAGAGATGACGGAGTACAACGTGTCCGAGCGCGACGACGAGGTCCTCGACTACGAGGACGAGTTCGACGTATCCGCTGACTCCGACGACGACGTCGATTTCGACTTCGACGAGACCGCCACCGACGACGATGACGACCTGTTCGGTGACGAAGACGACGACCCGTTCGCGAACCTCGACGACGAGGATGACACCGCTGACGAGGACGAGGACGACGAGGTGGAGGAGTACTCGGCCGACGACGAGGCCGAGGACGGCCCCGCGGACGAGGACGACTCCGACGACGAGCCGGTCGTGGTGGTCGCTGCTGCCGACGACGCGGAGGACGACGAGGTCGTGACCGTGTCCGACGTCGAGGACGCCGCCGACGAGCTGGCCGCCGAGACCGCCGAGACGGCGCCCGAGGACACCGACGAGGAGCCGGCCGCCGACGAGCTGGTCTTCTCCTCCGCCGATGCCGGCGACTCCGACGAGGACGAGACCGGTACGGCGGCCGACGACGACGCCGACGTGGACGCGCTCGCCGCCGCGGCCGCCGCCGCGCAGGCCGACGAGGAGCCCGAAGAGCCGGGCGACCCGCTCGAGGAGCTGCGCAGCCGGCTGCGTTCGCAGTTCGGCGACTGGTACGTGGTGCACACGTACTCGGGGATGGAGAACCGGGTCAAGAGCAACCTGGAGAACCGGATCACCTCCCTGAACATGGAGGACTACATCTTCGAGATCATCGTGCCGACCGAAGAGGTCGCCGAGATCAAGAACGGGCAGCGCCGGATGGTGAAGCGCACCGTGCTCCCCGGCTACGTGCTGGTCCGGATGGACCTGACCGACGAGTCCTGGGCGACCGTGCGGCACACGCCGTCGGTGACCGGCTTCGTCGGGAACAGCCAGAAGCCCGTACCGCTCAGCCTCGAAGAGGTCGAGAAGATGCTCGCTCCGGCCGTCGTGGCGGCGGCCGAGGCGGCGGCTGCCGAAGCCGGCGCCGCACCCACCAAGACCGCGACCAAGAAGAAGGTCGAGGTGGCCGACTTCGGGGTCGGCGACTCGGTCATGGTGGTCGACGGGCCGTTCGCGACCCTGCACGCCACGATCACGGAGATCAACGCCGACGCCCAGCGGATCAAGGCGCTGGTGGAGATCTTCGGCCGGGAGACCCCGGTGGAACTCAGCTTCAGCCAGATCCAGAAAGTCTAAGGACCCGAAATGCCTCCCAAGAAGAAGATCGCTGCCCTGGTCAAGGTGCAGCTCCAAGCCGGCGCCGCGACGCCGGCGCCGCCGGTCGGTACCGCGCTCGGTCCGCACGGCGTCAACATCATGGAGTTCTGCAAGGCGTACAACGCCCAGACGGAGTCCATGCGCGGCAACGTGGTTCCGGTCGAGATCACCATCTACGAAGACCGTTCCTTCACGTTCATCACCAAGACGCCGCCGGCGCCGGAGATGATCAAGAAGGCCGCCGGTCTGCAGAAGGGTTCGGCCGTGCCGCAGCGCGACAAGGTCGGCAAGATCACCAAGGACCAGGTCCGCGAGATCGCCACCACCAAGATGCCGGACCTGAACGCCCGCGACATCGACGCCGCGATGAAGATCATCGAGGGCACCGCGCGCTCGATGGGCGTCACCGTCGACGGCTGAGTCCCGCCCAGCGGCAGGACACGACCAGGTACGACGGACCACGCCGGCTGACCGGTTGGTCGCCGTACCAGCAACAACTTCACGCAGTTGTGGCAGGGCGAAGCGCCGCCCGTGGACCACACCCCAGAGAGGAACAGCAATGGCACAGCGCAGCAAGGCTTACCGCGCAGTCGCGGAGAAGATCGACTTCGACAAGCTGTACACGCCGATCGAGGCGATCCGGCTGGCCAAGGAGGCCGCCGGCAGCAAGAAGTTCAACTCCACCGTGGACGTCGCGATGCGCCTCGGGGTCGACCCCCGCAAGGCCGACCAGATGGTGCGCGGCACCGTCAACCTTCCGCACGGTACCGGCAAGACGGCACGGGTCCTCGTCTTCGCCACCGGTGACAAGGCCGAGGCCGCACGGGCCGCCGGCGCCGACTTCGTCGGCGACGACGACATGATCAAGAAGGTGACCGACGGCTGGCTCGACTTCGACGCCGTCGTCGCCACCCCCGACCTGATGGGCAAGGTCGGCCGGCTCGGCCGCGTCCTCGGTCCGCGTGGTCTGATGCCGAACCCGAAGACCGGCACGGTCACCCCGGACGTGGCCAAGGCCGTGACCGACATCAAGGGCGGCAAGATCGAGTTCCGGGTCGACCGGCACGCGAACCTGCACTTCATCATCGGCAAGGCGTCGTTCGACGAGGCGCAGCTGGTGGAGAACTACAGCGCCGCGCTGGAGGAGATCCTCCGGCTGAAGCCGGCCAGCTCGAAGGGCCGCTACATCAAGAAGACGGTGTTCTCGACCACGATGGGCCCGGGTGTCCAGGTTGACCCCAACCTCACCCGCAACCTCACCGAGGAAAACGCAGACGCCTGATCCACACGCATGAGAAGGGCCCCGGTCACCCGACCGGGGCCCTTTCGCATGCCTGGAGTTAGGGGGTGGCTCGGGTTAGGCGGAGGGGGTGGTCGGCGGTCTGTAGGGTCCAGCCGTTCGGGTGTTCGGACAGGACGGTGCCGGGGGGTGCGGGGGAAGAGCCGGGGGCGGGGTCTGTGCGGGAGATCAGGTGGGTGGTGCCGTTGAGGTGGAGGCGGGCGGTGGGGGAGGTGACGTTCAGGGCGGCGGCTTTGCGGCGGATGACGAAGGACGGCTCGGTGAGGTCCAGGAGGTGTTCGGACTCGGTGAAGAGCGGGGCTTCGGTGGCTTTGGCCGGGTCTTGGGGGAGGCCGGGGTCGCCGGCGACCAGGCGGGGGACGGCTTCGTCCAGGCACTCGGCGAGGAGGGTGCGCCAGGTCTGCATGATGCCGGTGCCGTTGAGATCCTCCGGCAGCGGCGCGATCCGTTGCGCGAGGATCGCCCCGGTGTCGAACTCGGCGGCGGTCCGGTGCACGGTCGCGCCGACCCGGTCGTCACCTTCGTAGATCAGCCGTTGCGGCGTCGGCCCGCGCCCGGCCGGGAGCGGCGACGGGTGGCAGTTGATCGCGCCGTACTTGGGCAGTTCGAGGATCTCCGGCGGGATCAGGCGCGGGAACGCGGCCGAGATGATCACGTCCGCGCGTAGCGCCGCGATCGCCGGCGCCGCCACCGTCCGCAGCTTGGCAGTGATCAGCACGTTGCTCTGCGACGGCAGGTCCAGGACCAGCGGCCGGATCGAGGCGCCGTACCGGTCGGTGTGCGGCAGCGTGACCACCAGCGCGATCTCGTGACCGTTCCGCTCGGCGAAGTCGTGCACCAGCCGGTAGCCGGCCGGGAAGGCGTTCAGCGTGACGATCCGCAGGCTGTCCACCGCAATCAGTCCCTGAAGTGCCGGGTGACGAGGTCCGGGGTGAGCTCGGCTGGCGTGGGACAGCCGACCAACCGGAGGCAATGCTCCAACTCCTCGCCGAGGTCCGTGAGCAACCGAGTGACCCCCGCCGAGCCGCCGACCGTGAGCGCCCACAGCGCCGGCCGGCCGACGAAGACCGCACGAGCGCCCAGCGCCAACGCGGCGAGCACGTGTTCGCCGCGCCGGATGCCGCCGTCGACATAGACCTCAGTGCTCGTGCCGGCAAGCGCCTCCGCGACCTCCGGTAGTGCCAGTGCTGTGGGGATCGCGCCGTCGAGCTGGCGACCGCCGTGGTTCGACACGATCACTCCGGCGGCACCAGCGTCGGCGCAGCGTTTGGCGTCGTCGCCGCGCAGCACGCCCTTCACAACCACCGGCAGCCCGGTCCGAGAAGCGAGCCAGCCGATCACGTCCGGACCCAGGTCGTCCGCCTTCGCCAGATCGTCATCGGTCCAGTCGCCCGCGGGCAGGTTCGCCAGCAACTGACCAGGCTGCACGAGGTCCCACACCGTCTCGCCGGAGTCCTCCTTGCGACCGACCACCGGTGTGTCGACAGTCAGTACGACGGCCCGCGCACCACCCTCGACCGCGGCGTCGAGCATCCGCTCGGTCACCGACCGGTTCCGCACGACGTAGATCTGCAGCCACCACGGCACACCGGTCGCGCCAAGGTCCGCGAAGGTCGTCCCGGCGTTGCTGGACAAGCCGATCAACGACCCAGCTGCGCCGACGCCGGTCGCCGTCGCGACCTCGCCATCGGGATCCACCATCCGGTGCATCGTCGACGGCGCAACCAGCACCGGTACGTCGACCGGCGTGCCGAGCACCGTCGTTCGCACCGAGACCGAGGACACGTCCTGCAGCACCCGCGGCCGGAAGCGGTACGCCGACCACGCCTCGACGGCCTCGCCGGCGCTGATCCCGCCGGCCGAGCCCTGCCGGAAGTACCGGTGCACGGCTTCCGGGAGCTTCTCGGCGGCCGCGGCTTCGAGGGTGTCGATCCATCGCATGCGCCCCATCGTCGCACCGGTCCGGTGCTCCGGGCAGAAAATTTCCACAGGAGAACCGCGGCCGCGACCGGGTACCCTGGTCGCATGACGCAGTACGGGCGGCGATTTCTGCGCCCCGGCCGGCACGACGGTGCCGACGGGGTGAGCCGCTGCTGCGCTCTCTCCTGAGGACCGCGGCCGACCGGGGTGGACCCCCGTCGAGACCGTCACCCTTGGAGAGACTCCGATGTCGATCACCATCGAAGAACTGCACGCTGCCCTGTCCCTGCGCGACCTGACCGACCCGGCCCAGGGACCGCACGCCATCCAGCTGATCGTCGACTCGATCCGTACGGCGCTCGGCCAGGCCTGGCCGTACACCGAGATCTGGACCAGACGCGACCATCCGGTCGTCCCACTGGCCGACAACTACGACAACCTCGGGTACGCCGCCGACGCGGTGACCCGGGAAGCCCGCTACACGCGTTATGCCTCGGACGGCGAGGTACTGCGGAGCCACACGTCCGCGATGATCCCGCCTGCGCTGCGGGAGCTGGCAACGAGTACGTCGTCCGACGTACTGATGGTCTGTGCGGGCATCTGCTACCGCCGCGACTCCGTCGACTGGCAGCACACGGGTACGCCGCACCAGCTCGACCTGTGGCGGATCAGCCGGAACGTCACGCTCGGCGAGCCCGAGCTGGAGGACATGATCGCCCGGCTGGTCGACACCGTCCTGCCGGGCCAGATGTATCGCACCGTGCCCGCGGTGCACCCCTACACGATCCGTGGCCGCCAGATCGACGTACTGCTGGACGACCAGTGGATCGAGATCGGTGAGTGTGGTGTCGCGGCGCCGCACGTGCTCAGGAAGGCCGGTCTGGACGAGAGCTGGACCGGTCTGGCCATGGGGCCGGGGTTGGACCGGCTCTTGATGCTCCGCAAGGGCATCCGGGACATCCGGTTGCTCCGGTCAACGGATCCCCGGGTGGCGGACCAGATGCTCGACCTGTCGCCGTACAGGTCGGTCTCGTCGATGCCACCGGTCCGCCGCGACCTGTCGGTGGTGATGGACACGGCTGCTGACCTGTCGCCCGAGGCGATCGGTGACAAGGTCCGCAACGCACTCGGTGCCGACGCCGACGCCGCGGAGTCCGTCGACGTGATCAGCGAGACGTCGTACGACGACCTGCCGCAGCCCGCCCGCGATCGGCTCCAGCTGAACCCGGGTCAGCGCAACGTGCTGGTCAGGTTGATCCTCAGACCGGTCGACCGAACCCTGACCGACGCAGAGGCGAATGCCCTACGCGACAAGGTCTATCGGGCTCTCCACGAAGGGCCGGTGCTAGAGCTGATCGGTTAGCCGGGAGACCGCGTCCAGGTCGTCACGGAGACGGACACCGTGCCCGGGCGAGGTGGGTAGGACGACCTCGCCCGGGACCAGCTCCGGGAGCCCTTCGACGAGTTCGGGGTACCAGGTGCGGATGAAAGACCGAGCGGTTTCCTGGATCAGCCCGTTCGGCTGGCTGCAGACCACGTGTGTCGCGACGGCCAGCGAGACCGGGCCGGTGCAGTCGTGCGGCGCGATCGGGACCGAGAACGCGTCCGCGAGGGAGGCGATCTTCACCGCTTCGGTGATGCCGCCGGTCCAGCCGATGTCGAGCGTGGCGACGTCGACCGCACCACGCTGGAACAGCGGCAGGAAGCCGCGTCGCCCGATGCAGGTCTCGCCGGTCGCGATCGGCACGTCGATCTCCGCGCGGAGCGCGCCGAGTGCGTCGGCGGCGTCCGGACGCAGCGGGTCCTCGATCCAGAACGGGCGGAACTCCGTCAGCGCCCGGGCCAGCTTGGCGGCCGCGGTCCGGGTCCACAGGCCGTGCAACTCGATCATCAGGTCCATCTCGAGCCCGACCTCGGCCCGGATCGCCTCGACGATGTCCAGGCCGGCGGCCAGCGCCCGCGGCGAGATGTCGGTGCCGTTGCTCTCCTCGGCGGCCTGGTCGAACGGCCAGATCTTCATCCCGCGGGTGCCCTCGTCCCACAGTTCGCGGGCCAGCCGGGCCGGGTGGTGCATGAACGCGTACAGGTCCTCGTACTCGCCGGCGTCGGCAGGCAGGCCCCAGTTCGAGGAGTTCTGCCGCGTCGACGTGCTGATGTACCGGCCGCCCGCGCACGTGTTGTACGTCCGGATCCGGTCGCGCACCGGCCCGCCGAGCAGCCGCGCCAACGGCAACCCGGTGGCCTGACCCATCAGGTCCCACAGCGCGATGTCGACCGCGCCGTTGCCACGCAACTCGGCGCCACCACCCTGATAACCGACGTACGGCGCGAGCAGTACGGCGACCTGTTGTGGCGAAGGGTCGTCCAGACCGAGCAGCACCGGCGCGACCGTCTCGTGGATGTGCGCCTCTACCGCGGCCGCGCCGAAGAACGACTCGCCGAGCCCGGTCAGCCCGGTGTCCGTGTGCAACCGGACGAAGCACAGGTTGGACTGCACTCGCGGCCGGATGGTCTCGACCGCTGTCACCTTCACTGCAGTGCCTTGCAGAACGCCTCGGCCTTGGCGGTGATCTCATGCCAGTTCCCCGCCACCACGTCCGCCGGGGCGACGACGTCCGTACCGGCGCTGACCGCCAGCGCGCCCGCGGCGAGGAAGTCGCGGGCGTTGCCGGCGTTGACACCACCGGACGGGATCAGCGGCACGCCGGGGAACGGGCCATTGAGGTCCTTGAAGTACTTCGGCCCGAGTTGGTGTGCCGGGAAGATCTTGACCGCGTCCGAGCCGAGCGCGAGCGCGGTCATCACCTCGGAGGGCGTGAACGCGCCCAGCACGACCGGGATGCCGGCTGCACGCGCTGCCTCGGCGATTGCGGCCGCTTCGGGGCCCTGGCCCGGGGTGACCAGGAACTGCGCGCCGGCGTCGATCGCCTGCTTGGCGTGCGCGCCGGTCTGCACGGTCCCGGCGCCCACCACCGCACCCGTCTCGGCGGCAGTCGACGCGGCCCGCTCGAGGTGCCGGGGCAGGTCCGGCGTGGTGTAGGTCAGCTCCACCGCATGGATGCCGCCGGCAACCAGCGCCGCGCACAGGTCGCGGGCGTCACTGATCTCCGGAGCCCGGACGACGGTCAGAACCCGGTCGGCGCGCAGCAAGTCCAGCATGAGGCTTCCTCTCAGACACGATCTAGGCAGTACGGCGGACAGCGTCGCCGGGAAGTGCATCGGTACGGCGGCCGTCGTCGATGACGGGCACGCCGTTGACGAACACGTACGGAATCCCCTCGGCCTGCTGCCGGGGATCGTCGAAGGTCGCGGTGTCGATCACGGTGTCCGGGTCGAACAGCACCAGGTCCGCGTGGTACCCCTCGCGGACCAGACCGCGATCCGTCAGCCGCAGCCGCCGGGCCGGGCGACCGGTCAGGTGGTGGATGCAGTCCGCCAGCTCCAGGACGCCGAGCTCGCGCACATACCGGCCGAGGTAGCGCGGAAACGTGCCCCACGAGCGCGGGTGCGGTTTCGCGCCGACCAGGATCGCGTCCGAGCCGCCGGTGTGGCTCGAGTGCCGCATGATCGTCCGGACGTTCTCCTCGTGTCCGACGTGCTGCAGGATCGAGGTGGCCAGGTTGTCCCGGATCAGCAGGTCGAAGAACACCTCGGCCGGCTCGGCGCCGGTGTCACCGGCGAGCGCGGCGATCGTCTTGCCCACTGCACCGTTCAGCGCCGGGTTCTTCACCCCGCCGATCTCGATGGTGTTCCAGTCGGTCACGCAGCCGTGGCAGCCGTCCGAGCCGAGGTGCTCCAGCTCGTGGGCGATCCGCCGGCGCGACTCGGAGTCCCGGAGCCGGGACAGCTGCGCGTCCGGCCCGCCCTCGGCGGTCCAGCTCGGCAGGATCGCCGCGAGTGTTGTTGCCCCAGGCAAGTACGGGTAGGTGTCGGTGGTGACGTCGACCCCGTTCGCGACCGCCTTGTCGATCATCGCCACCAGGTCGGCGCCGCGACCGCGGTTCGGCTCGAAGTTCATCACCGCGTGGGTGAGGTGCAGGGCGCATCCGGACTGCCGAGCGACCTCGACCATTTCGCCGTACGCGTCGAGTGCGCCCTCGCCGTACGAGCGTTGGTGCGGGCTGTAGTAGCCGCCGTACTCGGCCAGGACCGTGCACAGCTCGACGAGCTCGGCGGTGGTCGCGAACATGCCAGGGGTGTAGGTGAGGCCGCTGCTCATCCCGACGGCGCCCTGCTGGAGCCCTTCGGCAAGCAGTCGCTTCATCTCGTCCAACTCGGCGCGAGTGGCCGGGCGGTTCTCGGTGCCGACGACCATCATCCGCAACGTGCCCTGCGGGACCAGGTACGACGCGTTGCAGGCGATCCCCTGGTCGAGGCGGTCCAGGTATCCACCGACTGTGGACCAACTGAAGTCGAAGTCGTCCGGTTCCCCGTTCCAGCCGGCGATCTGGCGCCGGAGCGCGGCCCGGGTCGGGTCGTCGATCGGGGCGAACGACAGGCCGTCCTGGCCGAGCACCTCGAGCGTGACGCCCTGGCTGACCTTCGCGGTGTGGTCCGGGTTCGCCAGGATCTGGAGGTCGGAGTGCGCGTGCATGTCGATGAAGCCGGGGGACAGCACCAGCCCGTCGGCGTCGATCGTCCGGCGGCCGGCCGGCAGGTCGTTGCCGATGGCCACGATGCGGGCGCCGTCGACGGCCACGTCGGCCGGCGCGCCGGGAGCGCCGGATCCGTCCAGGACGGTGGCGCCCTTGATCAGGAGGTCGGCCATGTCAGAAGAAGGTCCTGACCAGGTCGACCACGACAGGATCCGCGGCATCCGGGTCGTCCACGACCGGGATCAGTCCCCACTTGTCGAACGCCGTACACGGGTGCGAGAGACCGACCCGGAGCTCGTCGCCGATCAGCACCGGGTCACCGTCGAACCGCAGGTAGCCGTGCTGGTCGTTCAGCTTGGCGACGGTCATCCCGGTCGCCTTCAGCACCGGCTCGCCGTCGGCCCGCGGCCGGATCAGCTGTGGTTCGGGCAGGTCCTGGTCGAACGGCAGGTCGCGGCGGCCGGCGTCGAAGATCGCCAACCCTGGTTCGGGTTGCGAGGTGATCCGGACCCAGCCGTGCATCGCGGAAACCAGTCGGTCCCCGTCGGTCCGCGGCGCCTCGCCGAGGGGTGACAGCCGGCGGTACATGCCGTCGTCGTGGGTGATGTACGCGCCAGACCGGAGCACCACGCGCGCGCCGTCCTCGCCGAGTGGAGCAAGCACGGTCGCGACGTCGTCGAAGTACTGGCTGCCGCCCGCGCTCACCACGGGTACGACGTCCGCGTCGTACAGACCCTTGAGCCGGGTGTGGATCCCGGCCAGCTCGCGGAGGTACGCGCGCACCGTCTCGAGGTCGGCCTCGTCGACGCCGTGGCCGATCGCCCCCTCGTACCCGGCGACACCGGCGAGCCGCAGGGTCGACGCGTTGGCGATCGCCTCGCCGACGGCCACCGCGGTCTCCGCGTCGCGAGCGCCGGTCCGGCCGTCGAGTCCGCCGACCTCCACAAGGACGTCGAGGGGTCGGGCGTGCGGTCCGACGTACGCCGCCCTGGCCGCCTCCATGATCTCGACCGTCCGGACCGAGTCGGCCCAGACCAGGACCTCGAACTCCGGGTCGGCGGCGAGCTCGTCGGCGATCCAGCGCAGCTGCAGCGGGGAGACGATCGCGTTGGCGATCAGCACCCGGCTCACGCCGTACGCGCGGGCGACGCCGAGCTGGAAGCCGTTTGCGAGGGTGATAGCCCAGGACCCGGCCTCGAGCTGCATGGCCCAGAGCGCGGGCGCCATCGTCGTCTTGCCGTGTGGCGCCAGCTCGACGCCGTGGTTCGCGCACCAGCGGGCCAGGGTGTCCACGTTGTGGCGCAGGCCGGGCGCGGACAGGGTCAGCAGAGGAGTGGGCAGCTGGGACAGCCGCGGCTTGTCGGCCAGCACCTCGGCGACGGTCCGGCCCCAGAAGGCGGGCGGTAGTGCCTTGTCCTGCCAGCTCACCTGCTGGTCGGCAAGAGCGGCGAGGGCTGCTGCGTCGTACGAAGCTGGCATCTGATCCCCTGCGGTGGTTGAGTTGCAGAATACGCAACGCTGATTGCGCATTCTGACTTCACGGTTGTAGCATCACGCCCGAACTCCAGTCAAAGACAAGCATTCCGGGAGAACGCCGATGGCGGATGTCGTCTCACGTGCAG
Source organism: Kribbella sp. NPDC002412 (assembly GCF_053592935.1). Lineage (NCBI taxonomy): Bacteria > Bacillati > Actinomycetota > Actinomycetes > Propionibacteriales > Kribbellaceae > Kribbella > Kribbella sp. NPDC002412. The sequence goes on along the minus strand of NZ_JBSFBL010000013.1, from coordinate 125,150 downwards.
TGTGTCTCGGTGAGGCGATGATCATGCTCGCCGGGGACGCCGGCGGACCGCTGGAGGACGTCGAGACGTTCCGGCGGTCGGTGGGTGGCGCCGAGTGCAACGTGGCCGGCGGACTGGCTGCGCTGGGGGTCTCGACGAGTTGGGTGTCGCGGCTGGGCGACGACGGGTTCGGCCGGCACGTACTGCGTGACCTGCGGGAGCGTGGGGTCGACGTCGGCGGCGTCGAGGCGGACCCGGACCGGCCGACCGGGCTGTACGTGAAGCACACGACCGACGGTCGCTCGCGGATGCATTACTACCGCTCCGGCTCGGCCGCGTCCGCGATGGCCCCCGCGTTCCTGGACCGGCCCGCGGTGCGCGAACGGCTTGCCGGCGCTGACCTGGTGCACACCACCGGTATCACCGCAGCCATCTCCAGCACCTGCGCCGAGATGCTGGAGCGCCTGGCCGGTGATGCGCGGGACTACATCTTGAGTGTCGACCTCAACTGGCGGCCGGCGCTGTGGCGCGACAAGGACCCGGAGCCGCTGTGGCGGGTGCTGCGGGCGGCTGACGTCGTACTGATCGGCGCCGACGAGGCTGAGGTCTTTGCTGGGACCAGCGACCCGGCAGAGTTGCGTGATGCGCTCGGGCCGCGGTGCACGTTGGTGATGAAGAACGATGCGCATACTGCCCTCGTGCTGGAGCCGGATGGTCGCCGTACCGAGGTTCCTGCCGTGACGGTCGAGGTGGTCGAGCCGGTCGGCGCCGGTGACGCGTTTGCGGCCGGGTTCCTCGCGGGGACGTTGCAGGGGTTGCCGATGAAGCAGCGGTTGCGGCAGGGGCATCTGGGCGCGGCCGCGGTGCTGGCCGTGCCTGAGGACCACGCTGCGCCGTTGGATCCCGCTGTACGTCAGAAGCTGTTGGACTGCTCCGACGAGGAGTGGGCGGTGGTCAAGGTCGGTCCGTCGGGTGTGACGCTGCCATGAGTCAGAGCCTCGCCAGGGCGTTGCAGATCCTGTCCAGCTTGGGAGAGGGCGAGCGGTCGCTGGATCAGCTCGCGACCGAGCTCGGCGTCCACAAGACAACCGTGCTGCGGCTGCTGCGCACCATGGAAGCAGACAGGTTCGTACGGCGTGACGAGTCGCACCGCTACCGGTTGGGCTCCCGTCTGTTCTCGCTGGCGGACGCTGCTCGCGAACAGCACGTCGTACGCGCGGTCGCTGCACCGCACCTGCGTCAGCTGAACCAGAGGACCGGCCAGACCGTCCACCTCGCGGCATGGGAGAACGGCGAGGTCATCTACGTCGACAAGCTGGACAGTGTGCGGTCGGTGCGGATGTACTCGCAGGTCGGCGTACCTGCCGCGCTGCACTGCACTGCGGTAGGGAAGGTGTTGCTGGCCGCGCAGCCCAAGCGGCAGCGCGAAGCGTTGCTGGCGTCGATCGACTACCACGCGTTCACGCCGCAGACGATCACCGATCCCGACGTACTGCGGGACGAGCTGGACGAGGTGCGGGCGCAGGGCTGGGCGCAGGACCGGGCCGAGCACGAGTCCTTCATCAATTGCATCGGGGCGCCGGTCGCCGACCGCGCCGGCCGGATCGTCGGGGCGGTGTCGGTCTCGGTACCCGACGTGCTGCTGAACTACGAGCAGGTGCTGGAGTTGCTGCCAGACCTGCTCGCCACCACGCGAGCGATCAGTGCTGACTACAACTGAGAGGTATGACGCTGATGTCCGACAAGACCGCCGTCTCCACCACCGAAGCGCCGGCGCCACTGCCGGTGTACTCGCAGGGCGTGCGCAAGGGCAACATCCTGCAGGTGTCCGGCCAGGGCTCGGTCGACCCGGCCAGCGGCGAGTTCGTCCACACCGGTGACGTGAAGAGCCAGACGGCCCGGGTGCTGCAGAACGTCGAGGCGATCCTGACCGCCGGCGGCGGCAGCTTCGACGACGTGGTGATGATGCGTGTCTACCTCACCACCCGCGACGACTTCGCCGCGATGAACGAGGCGTACGCCGAGTTCCTCTCCACCCGCACCCCGAGCGGCGTCCTGCCCTCCCGCACCACAGTCTTCACCGGCCTTCCCCTCGAGGACATGCTGGTGGAGATCGACGCCCTCGCCGTCCTGAGCTAGCTAGCCCAGTGTGGGGGCCCGGACGAGGGGCTCGTCGTTGACGGACCGCTTGTCCGGGCCCTGGTCCCACCAGAGTTCCTGGTGCGTCGTGAGGTAGGGGTACCAGTTGTTGATGCCGGTGCCGTGGTTGAGGGAGTCGACCACGGTTTGCAGGTACGTGGTGAGGCTGGCGAAGGCGTCGATGAAGTCGACGGGGCCGTCGTGGGGCGCGAGGGCGAGTTGACCGTACGTCGGGCCGGGGCGGAGGTCGACGAACTGCAGGTCGCCGTCGCTGTCCGACCACGGGATCCAGGCCGGGTGCCAGTACGGCTCCTGGTCGGGCGGATAGACGAACTCCTCGGCCAGGTCCAGGCGGATCTGGTAGTTGGCGGCGATCTCGGCCGCGCTCGACGGCGGGCCCTCGGGCAGGACGTTGGCCCACTCGGTCAGGCCGTTGTGGCAACGGAGCGACTCGACCACCTCGGGGGGCAGGTCCATCCCGGCGAGCTCCACGTCGGTTGCCGGCGGCGCGAGGACGGCGTACGTCGCAGGCGCGTGCTGTGCCAGCCAGGCGTCGATGGATCGCCAGGACTCGGTGATCGTCATCGGCCGGCGATCACGGGGTTGGTGAGCGTGCCGACGCCGGGGATGCGGCACTCGGCCACGTCACCCGGGTTGATGTGGACGGCCCCCGGCGTACCGGTGGAGATGATGTCGCCGGGGAAGAGCGGCATCACCTTGCTGTGGAAGCTGACCAGGAACGCCGGGCTGAAGGCCATGTTGGACACCGTGTTGCTCCGGTGCACCGAGCCGTTGAGCACCGTCGACACCTCGACGGCGTCCAGCGAGCCCCAGTGTGCGAGTACGGCGTCCAGCCCGACGATCGTCGGTCCGAAGGAGAAGAATCCGGGGAAGTTCTTCGACCGGGTCAGGAACCGTGGGTTGCGCTCCAGGATGTCCTCGGCGGTCTGGTCCAGCACGGGCACCACGCCGTACACGTAGTCGAGCGCCTCGTCCTCCTCGACCTGGTAGCACTCCCGGCCGATCACCAGCCCGAGCTCGGCCTCGGCCGTGGTCCGGCTGCTCTGCGACGGCACCGGGATCGGGTCGCCCGGCCCGATGATCGTGTGGTCGCCCTTCAGGAACGAGGCCGGCTCGGTCGGCACGTTCTCGGACAGGTCGCCGGCGTGCTCGAGGTAGTTCAGCCCGATGCCCCAGAGCTTGCGCGGATGCCGGTACGGCGCGACGAACTCGAAGCCGGCCGGGTCGCGGAAGTCGCCGGACGCGGCGGCCAGCTCGTTCAGCGACGTCCGGGACAGGATCGACAGCGTGTCGCCGTCGAACCCCAGGTCGGTAGCCAGCGCCGCTCCTCGTTCCGAAACCACCGCGGCGGCCTCGTTGCCTTCAGCAACTCTCACGGACCCCAGCTGGACGGACATGCGGCTCCCAAGTGATCGGCGATGTCTGCAGCCTAGGGGGTCGCTGTGTCCAGTGATCGAGAACCCGGGTCCATTTCCCGCATCGTGGGATAGCATGCCGCTATGCAGGAATCGGACCTTCGCCGCGGGTCGGTGCAGTCGATCGACCGGGCGGTGGCGATCCTGCGCTGCTTCGACGCCCGCACGCCGGATCTCGGCATCAGCGACCTGGCCCGGGCCACCGGCCTGTCCACCAGCACGGTGCACCGGCTGCTGCTCGCGATGCAGGAGAACGGCCTGATCCGGCAGACCGCACACCGCCGGTACGCGATCGGTCCGCTGGTCGTCCAGTTGGCGCACAGCGGCGGCACCCCGGCCGGTTTGCGTGACGCCGCGATGCCGGTGCTGCGTGAGCTCCGGGACGCGACCGAGGAGACCGCGGCCGTGCACGAGCTGCTCCCGAGTGGGCAGCGCGTCGTCCTCGACCAGGTCGAGAGCCGGCACCAGTTGCGCCGTACCTACACGGAGTTCGGCATCCCGGTGCCGCTGCCGCTGGGGGCGCCGGGGAAGGTGCTGCTCGCGTTCTCGCCGTGGCAGCGGCAGGCCGAGGTGCTGGCGGCTCCACTCGAGCAGGTGCTTCTGCAGACGATCACGGATCCCGCCGTGCTGGCTGCGCAGCTGGCCGAGATCCGGCAGAGGGGCTTCGCCAAATCGATGTCGGAACGCACACCGGGAATCAGGTCCGTCTCGGCGCCGGTCTTCGACTACTCGGGCCAGGCCGTGGGGTGTCTGTCGATCTCCGGGCCGGAGTTGCGGATGCCGGCGGAGCGGCTGGAAGAGCTCGGTGAGCTGATCGTCCCGGCGGCGTGGACGGTGTCCGAGTTGCTCGGGGCGACCGAGTCCGAGCGTGACCGCGGTACGGCGCTGGCTTCCGGGCCGGCCTCATGAACCTCTGGCGAATCGCACCGTCGGTCTACCTCCCGGCGCTGCTCTACGGCATCGGCCAGGGCGCCATCGCACCGGTCGTGGCCGTGTCGGCCACCCATCTCGGCGCCTCGGTCGCAGTCGCCGGGCTGGTCGTCGCGGCCGCCGGCCTCGGCCAAGTCATCGGCGACATCCCGGCCGGTGCGCTCACCAACAAGATCGGTGAACGCCACGCGATGCTCCTCGCGACCGGACTGGTCGCGTTGGCCCTGGTCGCCTGCCTGCTCGTCCCGACGGTCTGGGGCCTCGCGATCGCGATCGGCGCCACCGGCGTCGCGGGCGCGGTCTGGGGGCTGGCCCGGCAGGCCTACCTGAGCGAGGCCGTGCCGATCGAGATGCGAGCTCGCGCGCTGTCCACGCTCGGGGGTGTGCAGCGCATCGGCTCCTTCATCGGCCCGTTCCTGGGCGCGTTCGCGATGCGGTTCCTCGGCACGGACGGCGCCTACTGGGTCCACTTCGTCGCCGCGGTCCTGGCCTGCGGCGTCCTGCTCAGCCTCCCCGACATCGAGTCGGTACGGCGGACGCGCGGCAGCCGGCCCGTGGTCGCGCAGTCGACCTGGACCGTGATCCGGGAGCACCTGCCGGTCCTGCGGACCCTGGGGGTCGGGGCGCTGCTGGTCGGTGCGGTCCGGGCGTCACGCCAGGTGGTGATCCCGCTGTGGGCGCTGCACATCGGGCTCGATCCGGAGACCACCAGCATCATCTTCGGGCTGTCCGGCGCGGTCGACATGCTGCTGTTCTACCCGGCCGGGTCGGTGATGGACCGCCTCGGTCGCAAGTGGGTCGCCGTACCGTCGATGTTCGTCCTCGGCCTGGCGCACCTGCTGCTCCCGCTGACCCACACCATGGCGACGCTGACCGCGGTCGCGCTGCTGATGGGGATCGGCAACGGGCTGGGTGCGGGCGTGATCATGACGCTGGGGGCGGATGCGTCGCCGGCGGTCGGGCGGGCTCAGTTCCTGGGTGCGTTCAGGTTGTTCGCGGACACCGGCAACGGTGCTGGTCCACTGCTGCTGGCGGGTGCCACGGCAATGCTCGGTCTGGGGCCGGCGATCGTGATCATGGCGGCCACCGGCTGGGCGGCGGCCACCGCGATGCACCGCTGGATACCACCCCATCCACGGCCGATTTGATTAACGGCGTGTACACCAGGCACACTGTCTACTGCCGAAGACCGCTGGTTGTCGCCCCTGTGTGAAAGTGTGGGGGTGACTGAAGGTCCCACTCTCGAGTGGGCGGCCCGCGCAGGTGAGCTTAGACAGTGTGAGTCGTTTCTTTCACGCCCTTTGCGCCTGCGCAGGGGCGTTTTTCTTTTGTCCAGGGGTCCGAGGCGTGGAAGCCATAGAGAAGGAGACCCCATGGCGAGGCCGGACAAGGCAGCCGCAGTCGCCGAGTTGACGGACGAGTTCCGCAGCTCGAACGGCGCCGTGCTGACCGAGTACCGCGGACTCACCGTGGCGCAGCTCAAGCAACTGCGGACTGCGCTCGGTGACGACGTGAACTATGCCGTGGTGAAGAACACGCTGACCAAGATTGCGGCCAAGGACGCCGGTTTCGAGTCGTTCGACTCGCTGCTGCAGGGTCCCTCGGCCATCGCGTTCATCAAGGGTGACCCGGTGGTCGCGGCCAAGGGCCTGCGTGACTTCGCCAAGGCGAATCCCCATCTCGTCATCAAGGGTGGAGTGCTGGAAGGCAAGGCACTCGGCTCTGACGAGATCAGCAAGCTCGCTGACCTGGAGTCGCGTGAGGTTCTCCTCGCGAAGCTCGCAGGTGCGATGAAGGCGGCTCCGCAGCAGGCGGTGTCGTTGTTCGCTGCTCCGCTGTCGCAGGCCGCGCGCCTGTTCGCGGCGCTGCAGGAGAAGCTGCCGGCCGAGGCCGCCCCTGTGCAGGACGCAGTGGCGGACGAGGCGCCGGCCGTGCAGGACACGGTCGAGGCACCTGCCGAGGCGAGCACCGAGGAGACCGCTTCGGCTGACAGCTGAAGCGAAGCTCACACGTAGTACCCCATCAGTGATCACGAAGTACCACAGTTAGGAAGGACCGCCACCATGGCGAAGCTCAGCACCGAAGAGCTCCTCGGCCAGTTCAAGGAACTGACCCTGCTGGAGCTGTCGGAGTTCGTTAAGGCGTTCGAGGAGGAGTTCGGCGTCACCGCCGCCGCCCCGGTCGCCGTTGCCGCCGCCCCGGGCGCGCCGGCTGCCGCTGCCGAGGAGGCCGCGGAGCAGGACGAGTTCGACGTCGTTCTGGAGAGCGCCGGCGACAAGAAGATCCAGGTCATCAAGGAGGTGCGCGGTCTCACGAGCCTCGGCCTGAAGGAGGCCAAGGACCTCGTCGAGTCGGCCCCGAAGGCCATCCTCGAGAAGGTCGACAAGGCTGCCGCGGAGAAGGCCAAGGAGGCCCTCGAGGGCGCCGGCGCCACCGTCACCCTGAAGTGACCTGTGCGGTCTGCAGACCGCACAACCAGCTGTACGCCGAAGGGCGGTCCTACCCAGGGCCGCCCTTCGTCATGTTCCGGGCCACCCCGACCCAGGCCAGCGCCCACAGCCACCCGGCGAGGATGTCGGTGGGGTAGTGCCGACCAAGTGCCAGCTGCGACCACCCCACGAGCAGCAGCACGGCCGCACCCAGCAAGACAACCGGCAGCCGGCGCACCATAAGCACCAGCGCGCCGACGAGGGCCGCGGTGTTCGCCGCATGACCGCTCGGAAAGCTGTACTCCGACACGTCCGGCGGCAGCGGCCAGAGATCCGGCCGCGACCGCCCGACGAGCTCCTTCAGCAGCGGATTCACCGCCCACACGACCCCGACCCCGGCTGTGAAGAAGATCGCGTCGCGCCACCGGCGCAGTACGAGCAGCACCACCAGCACGACGAGCGCAACGGCTGCGAGCGGCTCCAGTTCGGTCAGGTCGCTGACCGCCTGGGCAGCCGGTGCGTCGTCGTGCAACCAGACGAGGACGTCGTCCTCGAGCGCTAGACGCCGATGCGGTGCCACGGTCCCCAGATGGCGAACGTCATCCCGCGGCTGGCCTGGATGTTCACGAACAGCGTGTGCCCGTCCGGGCTGAACGTCGACCCGGCGAACTCGTCACCGGACCGGTCCACGCCGGTGCTGCTGGTCAGCCGGTTCAGCGCGATGTCCCACAGCTGCCCACCACGGGACAGACCGCGCAGGTAGTTGTCCTCGGTGTTGTCCTCGCAGAGCACCAGAGTCCCGCGCTTGCTGGTCGTCACGTTGTCCGGGAAGTCCAGCGTCGCCCGGTTCGGCGACTGGAAGATCAGCTGCAGCTTGCGTGCCCGGGTGTGGTACGCCCAGACCTGGCCGAAGCCGTTGCCGTAGCCACCGACCGAGTCCGGTCCGGTCTCGGCCGCACCGCCACCTTGGGTCGAGGTGAAGTAGACGACGTTGTTGTCGTACACCTGTCCTTCCAGCCGGGAGAAGTACGCCGCTCCCTGCGCGCGACCCTGGTCGCCGACGTACACCAGCGCCTGGTCGTTCGTCGTCGGCGCGGTCTGTCCTGGGGTGTACGGGAAGCTCGGCGCCGGGTCGTCGATGTCGACCCACTTCACGTCGTACGTCGCCCGCTTGGGCTGCTCGGCGGCCAGGTTCAGGTTCGGGCGGCCCTTGACGGCGAGCATCTGCAGCCGGCCGCCGTCCAGCAAGCGGCCGGTCTTCAGCGGGTTCTTCGGCGGGATGTAGCGGAAGAACCCGGACGGGAAGGCGAAGTTGTCCTCGGTCAGGTAGAGGATGCCGTCCTTGGGATCGAACGAGACGGCCTCGTGGGCGAACCGGCCGGCGTGCGTGATCGGCTGCCGGTCGGACTGCCCCCGGGCCGGCACCTCGAAGACGAACCCGTGCGGCTTGGTCAGCGGCACGTTGGAGGTCCCGGTGAAGTCCGGTCCGACGTCCGGACCGTTCACCGTCTCCTCACAGGTGACCCAGCTGCCCCACGGCATGATCCCGCCGCTGCAGTTCATCATCGTGCCGTTCAGGCTGGTGAACGCCTCGATCACCTGGCCGTGCCGGGTCACTTCGATCGTCGTCGTACCACCCTGAGCCATCGCGTCGTACGGCGTCCCCGGCCCGAACGGCGGTCCCGGGTTGTTCAGCTCGTGGTTGCGGACCAGCACGATGTTGCCGTTGCGTCGCTTGAACGCGCCCATCCCGTCGTGCCGGCCGGGCAGGTTGGTGCCGTCGGTCAGCACCACCGGGAACTCGGTGTCGTGGAAGGACCGGTAGGCGAAGCCCTTCGGCAGGTGCAGCCGGACCTTGCCGTCGCGCAGGTCCGGGATCGCCTGCAGAGCGGGCGACCGGCCGGCCGGCGCGGCCGTCGCCTGTTGTGCCACGAATCCCTGGAACGGCCCGCCCGCGAGCACGCCGCCCGCCACCGCCGCGCTGCCCTTCAGGAATGTCCTTCGTTCGATACTCATCCGTTCCCCTCCTCGGCCACAGCGTTTCCCTGGATCGACGCTAACTTTCGGGCCGTATTCCGGACAGATCTCGGACCACCGGTCGCCGTGTGTGTCGGGTCGTTTGCGCTGGGATACCAGTTCGGCCGTGGTCCGCGGTGGGGGCGGCGTAGCCGAACCCGGGCAGCCGCTAGGATCACTCGGGCCGCGTGCCGATCAGCACACAGTGTTCCACCGATCAACACACCGTGATCGGTGTGACCGGAGCGTGACGCATTGGTCACCGTCGCTTGACATGCGGGGGTTACGGAAAATCGTACTCGTGCGTAACCTAGGCCACTGCCCGTCGTTGGACCCGGCAGAACGTCGTCGGTTCGGGGCCAGACAGACATCCCGTGAGGAGGACCGGTGGGCGTAGAAGTCCGCGTCGAAGGTCTGACCAAGTCCTTCGGAAGTCAGCTGATCTGGGGCGACGTGTCCCTGACGCTGCCCGCCGGTGAGATCTGCGTGATGCTGGGCCCGTCCGGAACCGGGAAGTCCGTCTTCCTCAAGACGCTGATCGGCCTGCTCAAGCCGGACCGGGGCCACGTCCACATCGAGGGCACCGACATCGCCACCTGCAGCGAGCGGCAGCTGTACGAGATCCGCAAACTGTTCGGCGTGCTGTTCCAGGACGGCGCGATGTTCGGCTCGATGAACCTCTACGACAACGTCGCCTTCCCGCTGCGCGAGCACACCAAGAAGTCCGAGGCCGAGATCCGCTCCATCGTGATGGAGAAGATGGAGATGGTCGGCCTGGTCGGCGCGGAGAAGAAGCTGCCCGGCGAGATCTCCGGCGGTATGCGCAAGCGGGCCGGCCTGGCCCGCGCGCTGGTGCTGGAGCCAGAGATCCTGCTCTTCGACGAGCCCGACTCCGGTCTGGACCCGGTCCGTACGGCGTTTCTCAACCAGCTGATCATCGACCTGAACGAGATGACCCAGGCGACCTGCCTGATCGTCACGCACGACATCAACACCGCGCGGACCGTGCCGGACAACATCGGCCTGCTGTACCACCGGCACCTGGCGATGTTCGGCCCGCGCGAGATGCTGCTGTCCAGCGAGGAGCCGGTGGTTCGCCAGTTCCTGAACGCGCAGCGGGTCGGCCCGATCGGCATGTCGGAGGAGAAGGACGCCGACGAGCTCGCCCGGGAGGCCGACCAGGAGCTGCCGCCACTGCCCCCGATCCCGCTGCAGCAGTTGCCGAGCAGCGGCCTGATCCGGCCGACCCAGCGCCCGCCCGGCGAGTGGTGCCGCGACAACGGCGTCACCCCGCCACCAGGCTCCTTTGCCGCTGACGTGGTGGGCGCGACGTGACTGTATTGAATGCCACGCTGCCGCGCGGCCGGTCCCGGGGCTGTGACTCCCGGTCTTCCCTCGTCCCTCCGGTCGCTTCGCTCCCTGCGCTCCTCGGTCCAGACCGGGAGGCCCCGTGACCGTGTCCGCGACCGCCCCGCTGAAGCATGCCGGCTCGCTGTTCTCGTTTGCTCTCGATACCGCCAGGGCCTCGGTCCGGCGGCCGTTCCAGTTGCGCGAGTTCCTTCAGCAGGCCTGGTTCGTGGCCAGCGTGACGATCATCCCGACCGCGCTGGTCGCGATCCCGTTCGGCGCGGTGATCGCGTTGCAGGTCGGTGGTCTGATCAAGCAGTTCGGCGCGCAGGCCTTCACCGGGTCGGCCGCCGTACTGGCCGTGGTCCGGGAGGCCTCGCCGATCGCGACCGCGCTGCTGATCGCCGGCGCCGGCGGCTCGGCGATCTGCGCCGACCTCGGCGCGCGCAAGATCCGCGAGGAACTGGACGCGATGATGGTGCTCGGCATCGACCCGATCCAGCGGCTGGTGGTGCCGCGGGTGCTGGCGACGATGCTGGTCGCCTTCTTCCTGAACGGCTTCGTCAGCGTGGTCGGCGTGATGGGCGGCTACGTCTTCAACGTCGTGCTCCAGGACGGGACACCAGGCAGTTACATCGCCTCGTTCACCGCGCTCGCCCACCTGCCCGACCTCTGGCAGGGGCAGGCGAAGGCCCTGGTGTTCGGGTTCATCGCGGCGGTCGTGGCGTCGTACAAGGGAATGAACGCCGGCGGCGGGCCGAAGGGGGTCGGCGACGCGGTGAACCAGTCCGTCGTCATCACCTTCATGCTGCTGTTCGTCGCGAACTTCGCGATGACGGCGATCTACTTCCAGCTCGTCCCGCCGAAGGGGGCCTGACATGTCGGCCCTGGTGGACACGCTGGTCAAGAAGCCGCTCGACTCACTCGATCGTCTGGGTGAGCAGCTCGCCTTCTACATCAAGGCGCTGGCCTGGTCCGGCAAGTCGATCACCCGGTACCGCAAGGAGATCCTGCGGCTGCTGGCCGAGGTGACGCTCGGCACCGGCGCGCTCGCGGTGATCGGCGGCACCGTCGGTGTGATCACCTTCCTGGCCTTCTTCACCGGCACCGAGGTCGGCCTGCAGGGCTACTCGGCGCTGAACCAGATCGGCACCTCGGCCTTCGCCGGGTTCGTCAGCGCCTACATCAACACCCGCGAGATCGGCCCGCTGATCGCCGGGATCGCGCTGGCCGCGACGGTCGGCTGCGGGTTCACCGCCCAGCTCGGAGCGATGCGGATCAGCGAGGAGATCGACGCCCTCGAGGTGATGGCGATCCCGTCGCTGCCGTTCCTGGTCACCACCCGGATCATCGCCGGCCTGGTCGCGGTCATCCCGCTCTACGTGGTCGGCCTGCTCGCGTCGTACTTCGCCACCCGGCTCACCGTGACCATGTTCTACGGCCAGAGCACCGGCACGTACGACCACTACTTCCATCTCTTCCTGCCACCCGGGGACGTGCTGTGGTCGTTCGGGAAGGTGCTCGTCTTCGCCGTCCTGGTGATCCTGGTGCACTGCTACCACGGCTACCACGCGACCGGTGGCCCGGCCGGTGTCGGTGTCGCCGTCGGCCGCGCCGTACGGACCTCCATCGTCGTGATCAACGTTGTCGACCTACTCCTGTCGATGGCGATCTGGGGTACGACGACCACCGTCAGGCTGGCGGGGTGACGCCATGACTGAGTTGAATGCCGCGCCTCCGGCGCGGGGGTCATGGGGCTGGAACTCCCGTCCTTCCCTCGTCACTCCAGTCGCTTCGCTCCCTCCGCTCCTCAGTCCAGGACGGGAGGCCCCATGACCAGACTCGTGTCCCACAAGGTCCTCGGTGTCGCCTTCATCGGCGTGCTGTGCTTCCTGCTCTGGCTGACCTACGCGTTCTACGCCAAGGTCTTCACCAAGACCGTCGAGGTGGAGCTCAAGACCAGCCACATCGGACTGCAGCTGAACAAGCACGCCGACGTGAAGCTGCGCGGCATCATCGTCGGCGAGGTCCGCAGCGTGTCCACCGACGGCGACGAGTCGACCGTCGAGCTGTCCCTGAAGCCGGACGAGGTGGACGAGATCTCCAGCGCGGTCAGCGCCCGGATCCTGCCGAAGACGCTGTTCGGCGAGAAGTACGTCGCGCTGGTCCCGCCGACCGGCGCCCAGGGCCGGCACATCAAGGCCGGTGACGTGATCTCGCGGGACAAGACCGCGGTCGGCATCGAGATCGAGAAGGTGCTGAACGACGCCCTGCCACTGCTGCAGGCGGTCGACCCGGCCGACCTGAACGCGACCTTGAACACCCTCGCGACCGCCCTCGAGGGCCGCGGCGCCGAGATCGCCGGCACCCTGACCCAGCTGGACGCGTACCTGAAGAAGCTGAACCCGAACGTCCCGAAGCTGATGGCGGCGCTGACCAAGCTCACCCAGGTCTCCCAGCTGTACGGCGACGCGACGCCGGACCTCGTCCGCGCGCTGCGCAACCTGACCGTCACCGGGAACACCGTGGTGGAGAAGCAGGTCCAGCTGCAGCAGTTCTTCGTCGACGTCCAGCGGTTGTCCTCGACCGGGAACACGTTCCTGACGGAGAACGAGGACCGGGTGATCCGGCTCGGCGAGGTGAGCCGGCCGGTGCTGGACCTGCTGGAGCGGTACTCGCCGGAGTTCCCGTGCTTCCTCAAGGTGATGACCGACACCGCGCCGATCCTGAACGACACGTTCCGGGACGGCCGGCTGAACATCAACCTGGAGGTCATCACCAACCAGCCGACGCCGTACGAGCCGAACGAGCTCCCGGCGTACGAGGACCACCGGGGGCCGACCTGCGTCGGGAAGAACTACAGCCACCCGGGGGAGAAGCCGGGTCCGTACACCCAGGAGAACCCGGCGCCGTACATCACCGGTGAGGACGGCGTGATCGGCGACCACAACAAGAACCAGCGCTTCCCGCTCAACCTGCAGCTCAACCGCGCGATGCCGGGCTTCGCCCTGGACACCCATGGCGTCGGCACGCCGGCCGAGCAGACCGTGATCGACTCGGTCGTCGCCCCCGAGCTGGGGGTCGCGCCGTCCGACGTGCCGGATCTGACCACGCTGATGGTCGGGCCCCTGCTGCGCGGAGGCCAGGTGAACCTGAAGTGAAGATCCTGGACCGGAAGACCACCTTCGACACCGTGCGGCTGGCGATCTTCGTCGTCGTCACCACGATCGCGACCGCGCTGCTGGCGGTGACGATCGGGAACATCAGCTTCAACCCGACGACGAAGTACCGGGCCGTGTTCACCGACGCGGTCGGCCTGAACAAGGGCGACGACATCCGGATCGCCGGGGTGAAGGTCGGCCAGGTCGACAAGATCGCGCTCTACCAGGACACGTTGGCGATGGTGACGTTCAGCGTCGACTCCGACCAGGTCCTGGACACCTCGACGCACGCGACGCTGCGGTACCGGAACCTGGTCGGCAACCGCTACGTCGCGCTGACCGACGGCGTCGGCGGCGGTGAGCGGCTGAAGTCGAACGGCGTCATCCCGAAGGAGCGGACCACGCCGGCGCTGGACCTGTCGGTGCTGTTCAACGGGTTCAAGCCGCTGTTCACCGCGCTCACCCCGGCGGACGTCAACCAGTTCGCCTTCGAGGTGATCAAGGTGCTGCAGGGCGAAGGCGGCACGATCGAGTCGCTGCTGGCCAAGACCGCCTCGCTGACCACGACGCTGGCCGACGCGGACCAGGTGATCGGCGACCTGATCACGAACCTGACCTCGACCCTGCAGATCGTCTCGCAGCGGCAGCAGAACTTCTCCCAGCTGCTGGTGAACCTGCAGCAGTTCATCACCGGGCTGAGCCAGGACATCAACCCGATCCTGAACTCGGTCGGCTCGATCAACTCGCTGAACACCAAGACGGCCGGCCTGCTGCAGCAGACCCGGGTGCCGCTGAAGGCCGACCTGGACCGGCTCCGCACGGTCGCGACCACCCTCGACGACACGCAGTCGATCTGGGTGAAGACGCTGCAGAACATGCCGGAGAAGCTGAACACGATGACCCGGACCGCGTCGTACGGCTCCTGGTTCAACTTCTACCTGTGCAACTTCGACGGCAACGTCACGCTGCCGACCGGCACCCGCATCCCGGTCGCGTACGACAACAACTCGGCGAGGTGCAAGAAGCCGTGAAGCCGTTCCGTGAGCAGAACCAGGTGACCGTCGGCGTCATCGGCCTGACTGTGCTCGGGCTGATCATGCTGGCCGCGTTCAAGGCGCAGGACCTGCCGCTGATCGGCGGCGGGACCAAGTACTCCGCGCAGTTCTCCGAGGCCGGCGGGCTGAAGCCGAACGACGAGATCCGGGTGGCCGGCGTCCGGGTCGGGCAGGTCCGCAAGGTCGAGCTCGAGGGCACCCACGTCCGGGTCGACTTCGTGGTGGACAAGGGCGTCAAGCTCGGCGACCAGACCGGCGCGGAGATGAAGATCAAGACGCTGCTCGGCCAGAAGTACCTCAAGCTGACCCCGGCCGGCGGCGGTCAGCTCAGGGCCGGCAGCGAGATCCCGCTGGCCCGGACCATCTCGGCGTACGACGTGGTGGACGCCTTCAGCGATCTCGCGAACACCACCGAGCGGATCGACACCGCGCAGCTGGCCCGGGCCCTGGACACGCTGTCGACGACCTTCCAGAACACGCCCGAAGAGGTGCAGGCGTCGCTGACCGGCCTGTCCCGGCTGTCCCGGAACGTGGCCAAGCGCGACGAGCAGCTGAAGCTGCTGCTGCAGCACTCGAACGTGGTCACCAAGGTCCTTGCCGACCGCAACCAGCAGCTGATCAAGCTGATGAAGGACGGGAACACCGTCTTCCAGGCCGTGCAGGCCCGGCGGGCGCTGATCCACCAGCTGCTGGTGTCGACCCAGAAGCTGTCCGCGCAGATCACCGCGCTGGTCCGGGAGAACCGCAAGGACCTGGCGCCGACGCTGCAGAAGGTGAACGCCGTACTGGCCGTGCTGCTGAAGAACCAGAACGACCTGGACGCCAGCATCAAGGGCCTGGCGCCGTTCGTCCGGGTCTTCACCAACACGCTCGGCACCGGGCCGTGGTTCGACGTCTACCTGCAGAACCTGGTCCCGGTCCCGGAGATTCCCGCGCCGGCGGTCCCGATTCCCGGGCTGCCGCCGATCCTGGGAGGTGGCGGCTGATGAAGGTCCAGTCGTTGTCCCGGCTGGTCGCGATCGCGGTCGTCCTGGTGATCGTCGCGGTCAGCGTGATCTCGCTCTGGCCGAACCCCGAGCGGGTGAGCGCGACGGCGTACTTCCCGCGGGCGGTGTCGGTCTACCCCGGCTCCGACGTGCGGATCCTGGGCATCAAGGTCGGCGAGGTGGAGAGTGTCACCCCGGCCGGGCGGACCGTGCGGGTGAAGTTCTGGTGGGAGGCCAAGCACAAGGTGCCGGCCACCGCGAAGGCCGTGATCGCGGCGCCGTCGATCGTCGCCGACCGGTACGTGCAGCTCACCCCGGCGTACTCCAAGGGCGACGTGATGGCCGACGGCGCGGAGATCCCGATCGACCGGACCGCCGTACCGCTGGAGCTGGACCAGATCTACCAGAGCCTGAACGACCTGTCCGTGGCGCTCGGCCCCAAGGGCGCGAACGACCAGGGCGCGCTGTCGCGGCTGCTGGACGTCTCGGCGAAGAACCTGAACGGCCAGGGCGCCAAGCTGAACCAGACCATCACCGACGTCTCCAAGCTGACCGGCACGCTGGCGGGCAACTCGCAGAGCCTGTTCGCCACGATCCGGCAGCTGCAGACGTTCGTGTCCGCGCTGGCTGCGAACGACCAGCTGGTCCGGCAGTTCAACACCAACTTCGCCGCCACCTCGACCACGCTGGCCGGTGAACGCCAGGACCTCGCGAAGGCACTGTCCCTGCTGGCGACCGCCCTGGGTGAGGTCGCGACGTTCGTGAAGGACAACCGGGCGCTGCTGAAGACGACGATCTCCAGCGCCACCGACCTGTCGCAGATCCTGGTCAAGGAGAAGGCCGCCATCGCGGAGGTGCTGGACACCGCGCCGCTCGGCCTGGGCAACCTGGCCCGGGTCTACAACCCGCAGTACGGGACGCTGGACCAGCGGCTGAACATGGCCCAGCTCGACGACCCGGCGGACTTCATCTGCTCGCTCCTCCGCCAGGTGAACCAGCCGATGTCGACCTGTACGGCGCTGAAGCCGGTCTTCGACGCCCTGAGCAAGCTACCGCTGCTGAGCCAGCTCAGCGGCGGCGCACCGGCCAGCGGTGGCCCGGCCGGGACGCCTTGGGCCGCGCCGCCGGCGCCGAAGCTGTCGAGCCCGGACCCGGTCGACCCGACCCTGGGAGGGCTGGTCCGATGAGACGCCGTACGACGATCATCGCGGGTCTGCTCGGCATGGCCATGCTGCTGACCGGGTGCGACTTCAGCGTGTACTCGCTGCCGTTGCCGGGTGGCGCCAAGATCAAGGGGCCGTCGTACACGGTCACCGTCGAGTTCGCCGACGTGCTGGACCTGGTGCCGAAGTCGACGGTGAAGGTCGACGACGTCACCGTCGGCACGGTCGAGAAGGTCTGGCTGGACGGGTACGTCGCCAAGGTCCGGATCCGGCTGCCGAAGAGCCTGGAGCTGCCCGACAACGAGCGGGCCACGATCCGGCAGACCAGCCTGCTCGGCGAGAAGTTCGTCTCGCTGTCGCCGCCGACGGGGTCGGAGCTGCCGCGGGGCAAGCTCGACAACGGCGAGGTCATCCCGCTGTCGCGGACCACCAGCAACGTCGAGGTGGAGGAAGTCCTGTCCGCGCTCTCGCTGCTGCTGAACGGCGGCGGCGTGGCCCAGCTCCAGATCATCACCCAGGAGCTGAACAAGGCGCTGACCGGCAACGAGCCGGCCATCCGCAGCGTGCTCACCCAGCTCAACACGTTCGTCGGCACCCTGGACCAGAACAAGCAGCGGATCGTCACCGCGATCGCCGCCGTCGACGCGCTGGCCAAGAAGCTGAACGCCCAGAAGGCGACGCTGGCGACCGCGATCGACTCGCTGCCGAAGTCGATCGCGACGCTGGACAAGCAGCGCGCGGCCTTGGTGAAGACGCTGCAGGCGCTGGCGACCCTGGGCAACACGGCCACCCGGGTGATCACCGCGTCGCAGAAGGACCTGGTGGCCAACCTGCAGTCGCTCTACCCGATCCTGACCAAGCTGGCCCAGGCGGGGGAGGACCTGCCGAAGTCGCTCGAGCTGCTGTTCACCTACCCGTTCCCGGACGCCGCCGCGAAGGCCGTCCAGGGTGACTTCACCAACCTCGGCATCACGCTGGACGTCAACACCCAGAAGGCGCTGCAAAGCCTCCTCGGCGTGCAGGTACCGACCCTTGGACCGACGGCCCTGCCCACAGCCGGGTTGAGCATCCCGCTGCACAACCCGACCACGGGCGGCCTGCCGTCGCTGCCGGTGCCGACGGGTGCGGGCACCACCTGTACGACGATCCTCGGCCTGCCGGTCTGCACGCCCACGCTGAACCGCTCGGGCTTCGACCCCGAGCTGGCCAAGGTGCTGATGCCGGGGGTGGCGAAGTGATCACCAGAGCGGTCCGGATCCAGCTGATGGTGTTCCTGCTGATCACTGTGGTCGGTGTCGCCTACGTGGGCGGCAAGTACGCCCAGGTCGACAAGCTGCTGTTCGACGACGACTACACCGTCAGCGCCAGCTTCGCCGAGTCCGGCGGCATCTTCTCCGGCGCCGAGGTGACCTACCGCGGCCAGCCGGTCGGCCGGGTCGGCGACCTCGACCTGCTGTCCGACGGCGTCCAGGTGAACCTGCAGATCGACAAGGGCGTGAAGATCCCGAACGACCTGGTCGCGGTGGTCGCGAACCGGTCCGCGATCGGCGAGCAGTACGTCGACCTGCAGCCGCGCCGCGACGGCGGCCCGTACCTGCAGGACAACTCGCGGATCGCCCGCGAGGACACCGCGATCCCGATCGACACCACCGAGCTGCTGCTGAACCTCGACCAGCTGGTCAACTCGGTCGACAAGGAGAGCCTGCGGACCACGGTGCGCGAGCTCGGCGCGGCGCTGAAGGGCCGCGGCACCGACCTGCAGCGGATCATCGACAACTCCGGCAAGCTGATCGACGACGCGGACGCGAACATCCTGCAGACGATCAAGCTGATCAACGACGGCGACACCGTGCTCGCCACCCAGGTGGCCGGCGGCGACGCGATCAAGACCTGGGCGAAGAACCTCGCGCTGCTGTCCGACACCCTGGTCAGCTCGGACGCGAACCTGCGCCAGGTGATCGACCAGGGCTCCGGCGCGTCGACGCAGGTGACCGCCCTGATCCAGGAGAACCGTGCGGACGTCGCGGTGCTGCTCGGTAACCTGCTGACGGTGAACGAGTTGACCGCGGTCCGGCTGGACGCCGTCGAGCAGCTGCTGGTGGTGTACCCGGCGGTCTCGATGGGCGGGTACGTCGTACCGGCCAAGGACAAGGGGACCGGGCACTACGACGCGCACTTCGGCCTGGTGCTCGGGTTGGACCCGGCGGCCTGCCGGGCCGGGTACGGCGGGACCGACAAGCGGATCCCGCAGGAGACCGCCGACAAGCCGGCCAACACCAAGGCGGCCTGCACGGCGAACCCGTCGTCCGGCGTGAACGTCCGCGGCGCGCAGAACAAGCCGAGCCCGTCCGCCCGCTCCCTGAACCGGACCGGGTACGGCGTCGGGTACGACCCGGCCACCGGGGTCGCGGGCGGCTCCGGCGGGATGCCGGAGCTGGTGCTCGGCTCAACCGGTGGCCAGGCCGACCTGCTCGGCAGCGACTCCTGGAAAGCCCTCATCCTCGGACCGGTGACCGGCAAGTGACTGCAAGCAACCCCAAGCGGGGCCCGTTGATCCTGGCCTGGGCGCTCAGCGTCCTGCTGGTGGTCGCGCTGGCCGCTGCCACTCTCTCCATCGTCGCGCTGAACCGGCAGAGCGAGGACAAGACCGAGCGCGAAGGCGCGATGAAGGCGGCCCGGCAGCTGGCGCTCGACTTCACCACTTACGACTACAAGACCTGGGACGCCGACACCAAGCGGGTGCTGGACGACTCCACCGGGCAGTTCAAGCAGGAGTTCCAAGCCGGGCTGAACGTGGTGAAGGCCGAGGTGCAGACCAACAAGGCGACCTCCAAGGGTGACGTGAAGGAGGCCGCGGTGGTCTCGAACGACAAGGACTCCGCCCAGGTCCTGGTGATCGTGGACGCGGTGGTGACCAACACCGCCTCGACCCAGGGCGTGCAGCGCCGCTACCGGATCAAGCTGGACCTGGTCCGCGAGCAGGACCGCTGGCTGACCGCCGACCTGCAGGCGGTGGGCTGATGCCGGACCGTCCCCGCAACCGCCCGCGCATCGCCGGCCAGCGCCGTACCCCCGCCACCGGCACGACTTCCGAAGCGCCACCCGAAGTACAGGCCGAAGCCCCGCCCGAAGCACCGGCCGAGGTCACAACGAAGGTCCCGGACACTGTCGACGAGGAAGTGACCCCGGCCACACTCGAGGCTCCGGAGGCCCCTGAAGAGGCTGCCGAGGACGCCGTTCCGGCTACGGAAAGTGACGAAAGGAGTCGATCGCTGGGTGGTGCGCTGTCGGCGCTGCTCGGCGTGCTGGTGGTGCTCGTGCTCACCTTCGCGGCGGTCCTCGGGGTCAAGGCGTGGCAGGGCAAGCAGGCCGAGGACGCCCGCGACCAGGCCGCCGCGGCCGGGCGCAAGGCGGCCGAGACCGCGCTCAGCTACGACTACCGTGACCTGGACAGAAGCTTCGCCGCGGCGCGGGCGACGATGACCCCGGAGTTCGCCGGGAAGTTCGACGAGACCGCCAAGGTGGCCGGCGAGCTGGCCACCAAGACCAAGGCGACGGTCCGCGCCGACGTCCGCGAGGTCGGGGTCCGCGACGGCAACGCCGACCGGGTCACGCTGATCATCTTCGTCAACCAGACGACCACCAGCACGATCACGGAGGGTAAGCCCCGGGTCGACCTGAACCGGACCCGGTTCACGATGGTCCGAAACGGCGATCAATGGCTGGTCCAGGAGATCGCCGGACTGTAGTCTCTTTGTGACTCCGGACAGGACGTTCCGGGCGGCTCGCGGGCCAGGCAGTTTCTGCAGTCCCGCTGGAGAACCCGGGTCGATCCTTGACGGAGTGGGTGGTCCGAAGGCATAGTATCGGACCCCACTGGACAGGCTTGCCCTGATCGGGTAGCCTATTGCTTTGCGCTGCCTTTACCCCCACCCTGGCTTCGGGTCTCGACTTGACTAGGGCGGTTCGGCGTGCGCTCCCAGCACCGAAGTGATTCTTTGCGAGCCCGTGGAAGGACGCCCCTTGGTCGCCTCGCGCAACCCCCAGTCCGACAGCATTTCCGACGTTTCCGGCTCCCGCCGCATCTCCTTCGCCAAGATTTCCGAGCCTCTCGAGGTTCCGGATCTGCTTGCGCTGCAGGTGGACAGTTTCGACTGGCTGGTCGGCAACGAAACCTGGCAGGCCCGGGTGGCCGCCGCCGAGGCCGAGGGCCGGTCGGACCTGTCCGGCCCCAGCGGCCTGGAAGAGATCTTCGAGGAGATCTCCCCGATCGAGGACTTCAGCGGCACCATGTCGCTGTCGTTCCGCGACCACCGCTTCGAGCCGCCGAAGAACACGGTCGACGAGTGCAAGGAGCGGGACGTCACCTACTCCGCGCCGCTGTTCGTCACGGCCGAGTTCATGAACAACGAGACCGGCGAGATCAAGAGCCAGACCGTCTTCATGGGTGACTTCCCGCTGATGACGCGCAAGGGCACCTTCGTGATCAACGGCACCGAGCGGGTCGTCGTGTCCCAGCTCGTCCGCTCGCCCGGTGTGTACTTCGAGCGCACGCCGGACAAGACGTCGGACAAGGACATCTTCACCGCCAAGGTGATCCCGTCGCGCGGCGCGTGGCTGGAGTTCGAGGTCGACAAGCGCGACATGGTCGGCGTCCGGCTCGACCGCAAGCGCAAGCAGAACGTCACCGTGCTGCTGAAGGCGCTCGGCTGGACCGACGCCCAGATCCTGGAGGAGTTCGGCGACTACGAGTCGATCCGGCTCACCCTGGAGAAGGACCACACGTCCGGCCAGGACGACGCGCTGCTCGACATCTACCGCAAGCTGCGTCCGGGTGAGCCGCCGACCCGCGAGGCCGCGCAGGCGCTGCTGGACAACTACTACTTCAACGGCAAGCGCTACGACCTGGCCAAGGTCGGCCGGTACAAGATCAACAAGAAGCTCGGCCGGGACGAGGCGCACGACACCGCGGTGCTGACGATCGACGACATCGTCGCCACGATCAAGTACCTGGTCGCGCTGCACGAGGGCAAGACCGAGCTGCCCGCCCCGACCGGTGAGATCGTGGTCGAGGAAGACGACATCGACCACTTCGGCAACCGCCGGCTGCGCACCGTCGGCGAGCTGATCCAGAACCAGCTCCGCACCGGCCTGGCCCGGATGGAGCGAGTGGTCCGGGAGCGGATGACGACCCAGGACGTCGAGGCGATCACGCCGCAGACCCTGATCAACATCCGTCCGGTGGTGGCGGCGCTGAAGGAGTTCTTCGGCACCTCCCAGCTGTCGCAGTTCATGGACCAGACCAACCCGGTCGCGGGCCTGACCCACAAGCGCCGGCTGAACGCGCTCGGCCCGGGTGGTCTGAGCCGGGAGCGGGCCGGCTTCGAGGTCCGCGACGTGCACCCGTCCCACTACGGCCGGATGTGCCCGATCGAGACCCCGGAAGGCCCGAACATCGGCCTGATCGGGTCGCTGGCCAGCTACGGCCGGGTGAACCCGTTCGGTTTCGTCGAGACGCCGTACCGCAAGGTCATCGACGGCCAGGTCACCGACCAGGTCGACTACCTGACCGCGGACGAGGAGGACCGGTTCGTCATCGCGCAGGCGAACGCCGCGCTGAACGACGAGAACCGGTTCGCCGAGGACCGGGTGCTGGTCCGCCGGCGGCACGGTGAGGTCGAGCTCGTGCTGACCGAGGACGTGGACTACATGGACGTCTCGCCGCGCCAGATGGTGTCGGTGGCGACCGCGATGATCCCGTTCCTCGAGCACGACGACGCCAACCGCGCGCTGATGGGCTCCAACATGCAGCGCCAGGCCGTTCCGCTGATCACCGCGGACGCGCCGCTGGTCGGCACCGGCATGGAGTACCGCGGTGCGGTCGACGCCGGTGACGTGGTGGTGGCCGACAAGGCCGGTGTGGTCAAGGAGGTCTCGGCCGACCTGATCGAGATCGCCGCCGACGACGGCACCTACCAGACCTACCGGCTGGCGAAGTTCCGCCGCTCGAACCAGGGCACCTGCATCAACCAGCGCCCGCTGGTCGACGCCGGGCAGCGGGTCGAGGTCAACTCGCCGCTGGCCGACGGTCCGTGCACCGACGAGGGCGAGATGGCGCTCGGCCGCAACCTGCTGGTCGCCTTCATGCCGTGGGAGGGCCACAACTACGAGGACGCCATCATCCTCAGCCAGCGCGTGGTCCAGCAGGACCTGCTGACCTCGATCCACATCGAGGAGCACGAGGTCGACGCCCGGGACACCAAGCTGGGTCCGGAGGAGATCACCCGGGACATCCCGAACGTCTCCGACGAGATGCTGGCCGACCTGGACGAGCGCGGCATCATCCGGATCGGCGCCGAGGTCACCACCGGTGACATCCTGGTCGGCAAGGTCACCCCGAAGGGCGAGACCGAGCTGACCCCGGAGGAGCGGCTGCTGCGCGCGATCTTCGGTGAGAAGGCTCGTGAGGTCCGCGACACCTCGCTGAAGGTTCCGCACGGCGAGAACGGCACCGTCATCGGCGTCCGCGTCTTCGACCGCGACAACGGCGACGAGCTGCCGC
This sequence comes from Kribbella sp. NPDC002412, assembly GCF_053592935.1. NCBI lineage: Bacteria > Bacillati > Actinomycetota > Actinomycetes > Propionibacteriales > Kribbellaceae > Kribbella > Kribbella sp. NPDC002412. Next base: position 101,947 of record NZ_JBSFBL010000013.1, on the reverse strand, counting down.
CGGGCGTGAACCAGCTGGTCCGGGTGTACGTCGCCCAGAAGCGGAAGATCTCGGTCGGCGACAAGCTGGCCGGCCGGCACGGCAACAAGGGCGTCATCTCCAAGATCCTGCCGGTCGAGGACATGCCGTTCCTCGAGGACGGCACCCAGGTCGACATCATCCTGAACCCGCTGGGCGTGCCCGGCCGGATGAACGTCGGCCAGGTGCTCGAGACCCACCTCGGCTGGGTCGCCAGCCGCGGCTGGGAGATCGACCCGGAGAACCAGGAGGAGTGGGCCCAGCGGCTGATCAAGATCGGCGCCGGCTCCGCCGCTCCGATGACGAACGTCGCCACCCCGGTCTTCGACGGCGCCAAGGAGGAGGAGGTCACCGGCCTGCTCGGCTCCACGCTGCCGAACCGCGACGGCGTCCGGATGGTCGACAGCACCGGCAAGGCCCGGCTGTTCGACGGCCGTTCGGGTGAGCCGTTCCCGGAGCCGATCGGTGTCGGCTACATGTACATGCTGAAGCTGCACCACCTGGTCGACGACAAGATCCACGCGCGGTCGACCGGTCCGTACTCGATGATCACCCAGCAGCCGCTGGGTGGTAAGGCCCAGTTCGGCGGTCAGCGGTTCGGCGAGATGGAGGTGTGGGCCCTGGAGGCCTACGGCGCCGCCTTCGCGCTGCAGGAACTGCTGACGATCAAGTCCGACGACGTGGTCGGCCGGGTCAAGGTGTACGAGGCGATCGTCAAGGGCGAGAACATCCCGGAGCCGGGTATCCCGGAGTCCTTCAAGGTTCTGGTCAAGGAAATGCAGTCCCTGTGCCTGAACGTGGAAGTGCTCTCGTCCGACGGAAGCCGGGTCGAGATGCGCGACAGCGAGGAGGACGTCTTCCGTGCTGCGGAGGAACTGGGCATCGACCTGTCCCGGCGTGAGCCGAACAGCGTTGAAGAGGTCTGAGCGGGTTGCCGCTTGAGATCAACACACAACTCACTCAGACCATCTTTACTAGGAGATAACACATCGTGCTCGACGTGAACTTCTTCGACGAGCTTCGGATCGGCCTGGCCACCGCGGACGAGATCCGTCAGTGGTCGCACGGCGAGGTCAAGAAGCCCGAGACGATCAACTACCGGACCCTCAAGCCTGAGCGTGACGGTCTGTTCTGCGAGAAGATCTTCGGTCCCACCCGGGACTGGGAGTGCTACTGCGGCAAGTACAAGCGCGTTCGCTTCAAGGGCATCATCTGCGAGCGGTGTGGCGTCGAGGTCACCCGCTCCAAGGTGCGCCGCGAGCGGATGGGCCACATCGAGCTGGCCGCGCCGGTCACCCACATCTGGTACTTCAAGGGTGTCCCGTCGCGGCTCGGCTACCTGCTCGACCTCGCCCCGAAGGACCTCGAGAAGGTCATCTACTTCGCGGCGTACATGATCACCGACGTCGACGACGAGGCCCGGCACCGCGACCTGTCCTCGCTCGAGGGCCGGGTGGACGTGGAGCGCAAGCAGCTCGAGAACCGTCGTGACAACGACATCGAGCAGCGGATGAAGAAGCTCGAGGAGGACCTGGCGCAGCTCGAGGCCGAGGGCGCCAAGGCCGACGTCCGCCGCAAGGTGAAGGAAGGCGCCGAGCGCGAGGTCAAGCAGCTGCGCGACCGCGCGCAGCGGGAGATCGACCGCCTCGACGAGGTCTGGACCCGGTTCAAGAACCTGAAGGTCCAGGACCTGGAGGGCGACGAGATCCTCTACCGCGCCATGAAGGAGCGGTTCGGCAAGTACTTCGAGGGCGCCATGGGCGCGGCCGCGATCCAGCGCCGGCTGGAGACCTTCGACCTGAAGGCCGAGGCGGACAACCTGCGCGAGACGATCAAGACCGGCAAGGGCCAGCGCAAGACCCGCGCCCTGAAGCGGCTCAAGGTCGTCACCGCGTTCCTGCAGACCAACAACAGCCCGATGGGCATGGTGCTGGACTGCGTCCCGGTGATCCCGCCGGACCTGCGTCCGATGGTCCAGCTCGACGGTGGCCGGTTCGCCACCTCGGACCTGAACGACCTGTACCGCCGGGTGATCAACCGGAACAACCGGCTCAAGCGACTGCTCGACCTGGGCGCGCCGGAGATCATCGTCAACAACGAGAAGCGGATGCTGCAGGAGGCCGTCGACGCGCTGTTCGACAACGGCCGCCGTGGCCGTCCGGTCACCGGCCCGGGCAACCGGCCGCTGAAGTCGCTGTCCGACATGCTCAAGGGCAAGCAGGGCCGCTTCCGGCAGAACCTGCTCGGTAAGCGCGTCGACTACTCCGGTCGTTCGGTGATCGTCGTCGGCCCGCAGCTGAAGCTGCACCAGTGCGGTCTGCCGAAGGCGATGGCGCTGGAGCTGTTCAAGCCGTTCGTGATGAAGCGGCTGGTCGACCTCAACCACGCGCAGAATATCAAGTCCGCCAAGCGGATGGTCGAGCGCCAGCGCGCCCAGGTCTGGGACGTGCTGGAAGAGGTCATCACCGAGCACCCGGTGCTGCTGAACCGCGCGCCCACCCTGCACCGGCTGGGTATCCAGGCGTTCGAGCCGCAGCTGATCGAGGGCAAGGCGATCCAGATCCACCCGCTCGTCTGCTCCGCGTTCAACGCGGACTTCGACGGTGACCAGATGGCGGTGCACCTGCCGCTGTCGGCCGAGGCGCAGGCCGAGGCCCGGATCCTGATGCTGTCGACGAACAACATCCTGAAGCCGGCCGACGGCCGTCCGGTCACGATGCCGACCCAGGACATGATCATCGGCATCTACTTCCTGACCATGCTGAAGGAAGGCGCGCTGGGCGAGGGCCGGGCGTTCAGCTCGGTGGCCGAGGCGCTGATGGCGTTCGACCGCAACGAGCTGTCGCTGCAGGCCAAGATCACGCTGCGTCTGGACGGGTCCGCCGTACCGGCCGGCGCCGTGGAGAACGGTCGTGGGTTCTCGCTGGAGACCACGCTGGGCCGGGCGCTGTTCAACGAGACGCTGCCGGCGGACTACCCGTTCGTCGACGTCGAGGTGGGCAAGAAGCAGCTGGGCGGGATCGTCAACGACCTGGCCGAGCGGTACTCCAAGGTCCAGGTGGCCAACTGCCTGGACGCGCTGAAGGACCTCGGTTTCCGCTGGGCCACCCGGTCCGGTGTGACCGTGTCGATCGACGACTTCAGCACGCCGCCGTCCAAGCCGGAGATCATGGCCCGGTACGAGTCGCAGGCCGAGAAGGTCCAGAAGCAGTTCGAGCGAGGCCTGATCACCTCGTCCGAGCGGCGCCAGGAGCTGATCGAGATCTGGACCGGCGCCAACGCCGAGGTCGGCAAGGCGATGGAGGAGAACTTCGAGAAGGCCAACCCGATCTGGATGATGGTCCACTCGGGCGCCCGGGGCAACATGATGCAGATCCGGCAGATCGCCGGTATGCGTGGCCTGGTGGCCAACCCGAAGGGTGAGATCATCGCCCGGCCGATCAAGTCCAACTTCCGTGAGGGCCTGTCGGTGGTCGAGTACTTCATCGCCACCCACGGCGCCCGGAAGGGTCTGGCCGACACCGCGCTGCGGACCGCCGACTCCGGGTACCTGACCCGTCGTCTGGTGGACGTCTCGCAGGACGTGATCATCCGCGAGGAGGACTGCGGCACCGAGCGCGGTCTGCCGAAGAAGATCGGCGAGCCCGGTCCGGACGGCAAGGTCGTGCACGCGGAGAACGTCGAGACCAGCGCGTACGCACGGACGCTGGCCACCGACGCCATCGGTCCGGACGGCAAGGTCGTCCTCGAGGCCGGCAGCGACCTCGGCGACGTCTCGATCGCCATCCTGGTCGAGGCCGGGCTGGAGGAGGTCAAGGTCCGCTCCGTGCTGACCTGTGACGCCAAGACCGGGACCTGCGCGAAGTGCTACGGCCGTTCGCTGGCGACCGGCAAGCCGGTCGACATCGGCGAGGCGGTCGGCATCATCGCGGCCCAGTCCATCGGTGAGCCGGGTACGCAGCTGACCATGCGTACCTTCCACACCGGTGGTGTCGCGGGTGATGACATCACCCACGGTCTGCCGCGTGTCGTCGAGCTGTTCGAGGCCCGGCAGCCCAAGGGCAAGGCGCCGATCTCCGAGGCGGCCGGCCGGATCTCGATCGAGGACACCGACAAGACCCGCAAGCTGGTGCTCACCCCGGACGACGGTTCCGAGGAGGTCGCCTACCCGGTGTCGAAGCGTGGCCGCCTGCTGATCGAGGAAGGTCAGCACGTCGAGGTCGGTCAGCAGCTGACGCAGGGTACGCCGGACCCGCAGGAGGTTCTGCGGATCCTCGGTGTGCGCAAGGCGCAGGAGCACCTGGTGGACGAGGTCCAGGAGGTGTACCGGTCGCAGGGTGTGGCCATCCACGACAAGCACATCGAGATCATCGTCCGGCAGATGCTGCGCCGGGTCACGGTGATCGAGTCGGGCGACGCCCAGCTGCTGCCGGGTGAGCTCGCGGACCGGATCATGTTCGAGGCGGAGAACCGCCGGGTGGTCGCCGAGGGCGGCACGCCGGCCTCCGGCCGTCCGGTGCTGATGGGTATCACCAAGGCCTCGCTGGCGACCGAGTCGTGGCTGTCGGCCGCCTCCTTCCAGGAGACGACCCGCGTCCTCACCGAGGCCGCGATCCACGGCAAGTCCGACTCGCTGGTCGGTCTGAAGGAGAACGTCATCATCGGAAAGCTGATCCCGGCGGGTACCGGCATGGACCGTTACCGCAACATCCGGGTGGAGCCCACCGAGGAGGCGAAGGCCGCGATGTACTCGATGGTCGGCTACGAGTCGTACGACTACGACTTCGGCCCGTCCACCGGTCAGTCGGTCCCGCTCGACGACTTCGATCTCGGTTCCTACCAGAACTGATTCGAGTCATTCCGCGAAAGGCGGCACTCCTGCTGGAGTGCCGCCTTTCGGCGTTTCCGGGCCCGGTACGACGGGTGCCGGGAAAGACACTCGGGGTGGCGGCTGAAAGTGTCCCTGTGATGCGCCAAGATTGGTCCATGACGGATCTCCCGGCCTACCTGCGCCCTTTCGTCCTGGGGGTGCTGGACGGCCCCGGCGTCCGGGTCGACCGGCTCGGGGAGATCGACTTCTACCGCCCGGCCGGAACCGCCCGGACCGGCGCGATTCTCTTTGTGCACGGGGGTCCTGGGCCCGCCGGCCTCGAGGTGCTGCCTCGCGAGTGGCCGGTGTACCGGGGTTATGCGACCGCTGCCGCCCGGCGTGGCGTGGTGGCCGCTGTCGTCGACCACAGCCTGATCCACGGCTTCGACCAGTTGGTCACCGCCGCGGACGAGGTGGAGGCTGCGATCGGCGTACTGCGATCCGACCCACGGGTCGACCCCGATCGGGTCGCCCTGTGGTTCTTCTCCGGCGCCGGACTGCTGGCAGGGGAGTGGCTGGACAGCCGCCCCGACTGGCTGCGTTGCGTCGCCCTGACCTATCCCCTGCTCGCCACCCCGCCCGGTGTCGAAGAACTGGTCAATGCCGCCGAAGTGATTGGCAAACACAAGGACCTGCCGGTACTGCTGACAAGGGCCGGACTCGAGCTGGAGGAGCTCGCCGGTCCGGTCGCGGAGTTCGTCTCCGCCGGTGGTACCGCGCTGGACATCATCGACGTACCGAAAGGGCACCACGGGTTCGACATGCTCGACCACACCGAAGAATCACGCGCCGCCGTCGCCAAGGCCCTGGACTGGGCGATCGCCCACCTGGGTGAGGAGCCGGACGGCCAGAACAAGCTCCTTGTTCCTCCTCCTCCCGCCAAGCCGACCACCCGGCGTACGACGACCGCCGCCAAGCCCACCGTGACCGCCAAGGCAGCCAAGGCGCCCGCTGACCCCGCCAGTCAGCCGAAGCCCAGCCCTGCACCGGCCCCGGCAGCCCCCACGGCGGCTCCTGCCGCACCCCCGGCTCCCGAGCCCACTCCCACCCCGGCCGTCGCCCCCACGGCCACACCGCTGGCCAGTGTCGCCGCCGCCACGGTCGCGGCTGCCACGGTCGATACCCCTGCGGCTCGCGTGGTCGCCCGCGAGCACTCCGCGTACGCCGCCCATGACCTGGAGGCGTTCCTGGCGATGTACTCGCCGACCGCGCGGATCGTGCTGGCCGACGACAGCGAGCTGAAGGGCCGGCGCTTCCTCCGCGAGTACTACCGGCCACGCTTCGACGCCGGCCGGTGCAAGACCGAGGTGGTGCAGAAGCTGATGCTCGGCGAGTGGGTGGTCGAGCACATCCTGGCCTACGACTCCGGCGAGCCGATCCCGATGATCGCGCTGTACCGCGTGACCGAGGGGCTGATCGCCGAAGTCCAGTTCCGGGCCTGAGCCCGTGTCCGAGTCCGTGTCCGAGTCTGGGGCGCTGTCCGCCCCGATCGACCACCTGGCCGAGTTCGAGCGGACGGCCGCGCAGTTCGCGGCCGTCCTGGACAGCGTCGACCCGGCCGCGGCGGTGCCCGGCTGCCCCGGCTGGACGCTGGCCGACCTGGCGTTGCACGTCGGCTCCGGTCAGCGCTGGGCCGCGTCCATCCTGCTGAGCGGCGCCAGGCAGAAGGTCCCGGAGGTGCTCCGTACGACGGTCTCCTGGGCCGACTGGTATGCGGGCACGACCGCCGCCCTGGCCGCCGCGATCCGGGCCGTCGACCCGGACGAGCCGTGCTGGAACTTCGCACCGGTCGAGCAGCGCGCCGGATTCTGGTCGCGCCGGCGCATGCATGAGACGGTCATCCACCTCGTGGACGCGGTCCAGACCGGGGCAGCCCCGGATCAACGGGCGGCCAGTGGTCTTACCGCCGTACCTCCGGAGCTTGCGGCGGACGGGGTGGACGAGGTGTTCGGGGTGTTCCTGCCCCGGATGCTGGCCCGCGGGTTCGATCCGGCGGTCACCCGGCAGCTCGGCGTCCGGGCGACCGACACCGGTGACGAATGGACGCTGAGCCCTGTGCCACAAGGCGATCGGCCGCATGTCGAGCGCGGGAAGGCGGCCGGCGAAGCGGTCCTCTCGGGGACCGCGGCCGAGCTCGACCTGTGCCTGTGGAAACGCTTGCCGGGGAGCGTCCTGACGGTCGAGGGAGACCCCGCCGTGGCAGCCGCTTTCCTCTCCGGGAAGGCCACTCCGTAGACCCTGTAAACTGGAGGAGCGGAAGGGCCTCGGTTCCGGTCGGTTACTCATTTTGACCGTGCTTCAGGCAGCCGCTAGTCTTAACGATCGTGCCCGGGTCATCCTGGGCCGTCATGCGTGCCCCTCGTCGAACGGGTCTGCGCGCGTGGCACGGGACTCCTGCCGACAGTCTGGAAGTTCAAGGCTTTCGGTGCGCCCGTGAACACGCGACACACCCGACCGCGGGGGTCAGGCGAACGCAGCAGAAGAAAGCCGGACGACAGAAAGAGACCTACGCGGTGCCCACCATTCAGCAGCTGGTCCGCAAGGGCCGCCAGGACAAGGTGTCCAAGAACAAGACGCCGGCCCTGAAGGGTTCCCCTCAGCGTCGCGGTGTGTGCACGCGCGTCTACACCACCACGCCGAAGAAGCCGAACTCGGCCCTTCGCAAGGTCGCGCGTGTCCGCCTGACCAGCGGCATCGAGGTCACCGCGTACATCCCCGGCGTCGGCCACAACCTGCAGGAGCACTCGATCGTGCTCGTGCGTGGCGGTCGTGTGAAGGACCTGCCGGGTGTCCGGTACAAGATCATCCGCGGTTCGCTCGACACCCAGGGTGTGAAGAACCGGAAGCAGGCCCGCAGCCGTTACGGCGCGAAGAAGGAGAAGAGCTAATGCCGCGCAAGGGTCCCGCCCCGAAGCGGCCGGTCATCATCGACCCGGTCTACAGTTCGCCGCTCGTCACCCAGTTGATCTCCAAGATCCTGGTCGACGGCAAGAAGCAGATCGCGCAGAGCATCGTCTACAGCGCGCTCGAGGGCACCCGCACGAAGACCGGCACCGACCCGGTCATCACGCTGAAGCGTGCGCTCGACAACGTGAAGCCGAGCATCGAGGTGAAGAGCCGCCGGGTCGGTGGCGCCACCTACCAGGTGCCGATCGAGGTCAAGCCGGGCCGCTCCACCACGCTGGCGCTGCGCTGGCTGACGACGTACTCCCGGGCCCGTCGCGAGAAGACGATGGCCGAGCGCCTGATGAACGAGATCCTGGACGCCTCCAACGGCCTGGGAGCCTCGGTCAAGCGCCGCGAGGACACGCACAAGATGGCCGAAGCCAACAAGGCTTTCGCCCACTACCGCTGGTGATCCGGGGTCCGATCCGGACCCCAGCGCTCACCCTTTTGACGCAGTACAGAATCGAGAGGTAGACCACCGAGGTGGCCGTACAAATCACCACCGACCTGGCCAAGGTCCGCAACATCGGGATCATGGCTCACATCGACGCCGGCAAGACGACGACGACCGAGCGGATCCTCTTCTACACCGGTATCACCTACAAGATCGGTGAGGTCCACGAGGGCGCCGCCACGATGGACTGGATGGAGCAGGAGCAGGAGCGCGGCATCACGATCACGTCCGCCGCGACGACCTGCACCTGGAAAGACCACACCATCAACATCATCGACACCCCGGGCCACGTCGACTTCACCGTCGAGGTGGAGCGTTCGCTGCGCGTGCTCGACGGCGCCGTCGCGGTCTTCGACGGTGTCGCCGGTGTGGAGCCGCAGTCCGAGACCGTCTGGCGTCAGGCGGACCGGTACGGCGTGCCGCGGATCTGCTTCGTCAACAAGCTGGACCGGACCGGCGCGGAGTTCATGCGCTGCGTCGACATGATCCGCGACCGCCTCGCCGCGATCCCGCTGGTCATGCAGCTGCCGATCGGCGCCGAGGCCGACTTCATCGGCGTCATCGACCTGGTCGAGATGCGGGCGCTGACCTGGCGCGGCGAGACCAAGATCGGTGAGGACTACACGGTCGAGGAGATCCCGGCCACCCACACCGAGCTGGCCGCCGAGTGGCGCGACAAGCTGATCGAGACGGTCGCCGAGGCCGACGACGAGGTCATGGAGCTGTACCTGGAGGGCGAGGAGCCGACCAAGGAGCAGCTGAAGGCCGCGATCCGGCGGGCGACCCTGGCCAGCAAGCTGACCCCGGTCCTGACCGGCACCGCGTTCAAGAACAAGGGCGTGCAGCCGCTGCTCGACGCGGTCAACGACTACCTGCCGAGCCCGATCGACGTCCCGGCCATCGAGGGCCACGACGTCAAGGACGCCGAGCAGGTCGTGCTGCGCAAGCCGGACGACAGCGAGCCGTTCTCGGCGCTGGCGTTCAAGATCGCGGCCGACCCGCACCTGGGCAAGCTGACCTTCATCCGGGTGTACTCGGGCAAGCTCGAGACCGGCACCCAGGTGCTGAACCCGACCAAGGGCCGCAAGGAGCGGATCGGCAAGATCTACCGGATGCACGCGAACAAGCGTGAGGAGATCGCGTCGATCGGCGCCGGCCACATCGTCGCCGTGATGGGCCTGAAGGACACCACCACCGGTGAGACCCTGGCCGACCCGTCGAACCCGGTCGTGCTGGAGTCGATGCAGTTCCCGGCCCCGGTCATCTCGGTCGCCATCGAGCCCAAGTCGAAGGCCGACCAGGAGAAGCTGGGCGTCGCGATCCAGCGGCTCGCCGAGGAGGACCCGACCTTCCAGGTCCGGACCGACGAGGACACCGGCCAGACCATCATCGCCGGGATGGGCGAGCTGCACCTCGAGGTGCTGGTCGACCGGATGAAGCGTGAGTTCCGCGTCGAGGCGAACGTCGGCAAGCCGCAGGTCGCCTACCGCGAGACCATCACCAAGAAGGTCGAGAAGGTCGACTACACGCACAAGAAGCAGACCGGTGGTTCGGGTCAGTTCGGTCGCGTGATCATCGACATCGAGCCGACCTCCGTCGAGGCCGGCGGCGAGGGCGGCTACGAGTTCGTCAACGCCGTCACCGGTGGCCGCATCCCGCGGGAGTACATCCCGTCGGTGGACGAGGGCTGCCAGGAGGCGATGGAGTTCGGTGTCCTCGCGGGCTACCCGATGGTGGACGTCAAGGTCACGCTGCAGGACGGCGCGTACCACGACGTCGACTCCTCCGAGCTCGCGTTCAAGATCGCCGGTTCGATGGCGTTCAAGGATGCCGCCCGCAAGGCCGGGCCGGTCATCCTGGAACCGATGTTCGCCGTCGAGGTCACCACGCCCGAGGACTACATGGGCGACGTGATCGGCGACCTCAACTCCCGCCGTGGCCAGATCCAGTCGATGGACGAGGGCCCCGGTGGCAGCCGGGTCGTGAAGGCCCTGGTGCCGCTGTCGGAGATGTTCGGGTATGTCGGTGACCTGCGTTCCAAGACGCAGGGCCGCGCGTCCTACTCGATGCAGTTCGATTCCTACGCCGAGGTTCCGAAGAACGTGGCGGAAGAGATCATCAAGAAGGCCCGGGGCGAGTAGTCTCTCGCTCCTGACCAACACCCCAAGCGCGTCGGCGTACGGCGTAGTCAACATTTATCTAGGAGGGCCCCAGTGGCGAAGGCGAAGTTCGAGCGGACTAAGCCGCACGTCAACATCGGCACCATCGGTCACATCGACCACGGTAAGACCACGCTTACCGCGGCGATCACCAAGGTGCTGCACGACAAGTACCCGGACCTCAACGAGGCGTCGGCCTTCGATCAGATCGACAAGGCGCCCGAAGAGCGTCAGCGCGGTATCACCATCTCCATCGCGCACGTCGAGTACCAGACCGAGGCCCGGCACTACGCCCACGTCGACTGCCCGGGTCACGCGGACTACATCAAGAACATGATCACCGGTGCGGCCCAGATGGACGGCGCGATCCTGGTCGTCGCCGCCACCGACGGCCCGATGCCGCAGACGCGTGAGCACGTGCTGCTCGCCCGTCAGGTCGGCGTGCCGGCGATGGTCGTGGCACTGAACAAGTGCGACATGGTCGACGACGAGGAGATCCTGGAGCTCGTCGAGCTCGAGGTTCGCGAGCTGCTCTCGGAGCAGGAGTTCGACGGCGACAACGCGCCGATCGTCCGCGTCGCCGCTCACCCGGCGCTGCAGGGCGACGCCAAGTGGGGCGAGTCGATCGTCGAGCTGATGAACGCCGTCGACGAGTACATCCCGCAGCCGGAGCGCGAGATCGACAAGCCGTTCCTGATGCCGGTGGAGGACGTCTTCACCATCACGGGTCGCGGCACCGTCATCACCGGCCGGATCGAGCGCGGTGTCATCAAGGTCAACGAGACCGTCGACATCGTCGGCATCCGTCCGGAGAAGCAGACCACCACGGTCACCGGTATCGAGATGTTCCGGAAGCTGCTGGACGAGGGCCAGGCCGGTGAGAACGTCGGTCTGCTGCTTCGTGGCACGAAGCGCGAGGACGTCGAGCGCGGCATGGTTGTCATCAAGCCGGGCACCACGACCCCGCACACCAACTTCGAGGCCTCGGTCTACATCCTGTCCAAGGAGGAGGGCGGCCGTCACACGCCGTTCTTCCAGAACTACCGGCCCCAGTTCTACTTCCGTACCACGGACGTGACCGGTGTCGTGCAGCTTCCCGAGGGCACCGAGATGGTCATGCCGGGCGACAACACCGACATGTCGGTCGAGCTGATCCAGCCGATCGCCATGGAGGACGGTCTGAAGTTCGCGATCCGCGAAGGTGGCCGCACCGTCGGCGCCGGCCGGGTCACCAAGATCATCAAGTGATCTCACGAGGTCCGCGAGGGCTCGCACGCTGAGCCCCCGCGGACCTCTGCTTTGCGCCCGATCCGGCGCTCAGGTGGGCCGGATCAGGCGTGAGGCCACCCGATTGGCGTTTCGACGCCGATCTCTGGCACAATATTCAGGTTGCTCAGGCGAGGCCGCCGGGGTGCGCCACAGACTCATTCCCGGGTCTGGCGGGTGCGCCGGACCGGAGACCATGCCGAGGTTCCGGTCCGAGACCGGGCCCCGATCTCCATCCCAGGTCGAAGAAGCGGTGAGTCACGTGCGGGCCGCGTCCGCGACACACCCGACCGCGGGGGTCGGAGCAACGCAACGAAGACGATAGAGAAGGACGAAGCGAAGCGATGGCGGGACAGAAGATCCGCATCCGGCTGAAGGCCTACGACCACGAGGTCATCGACAGCTCGGCGCGCAAGATTGTCGACACGGTGACGCGTACTGGTGCGAAGGTTGCTGGCCCGGTGCCGTTGCCGACGGAAAAGAACGTGTTCTGCGTCATCCGCTCGCCGCACAAGTACAAGGACAGCCGCGAGCACTTCGAGATGCGCACCCACAAGCGGCTCATCGACATCATCGACCCCACGCCGAAGACCGTCGACTCGCTGATGCGGCTCGACCTGCCGGCCGGTGTCGACATCGAGATCAAGCTCTGAGGGACGCGAACAACCAATGAGCAAGCACAAGAACACGCGCGGTCTGCTGGGCACCAAGCTCGGCATGACCCAGACCTGGGACGAGAACAACCGTGTCGTCCCCGTCACCGTGATCCAGGCCGGCCCCTGCGTCGTGACCGAGGTTCGCACCTCGGACAGCCACGGGTACGACGGCGTCCAGATCGCCTTCGGCGACATCGACCCACGCAAGGTGACCAGCCCGATGCGCGGCCACTTCGACAAGGCCGGCGTGACGCCGCGGCGCCACCTGCTGGAGCTGCGCACCGCCGACGCCAGCGAGTACACGCTGGGCCAGGAGATCAAGGCCGAGGCGTTCGAGGCCGGTGAGCTGGTCGACGTCTCCGCCACCAGCAAGGGCAAGGGCTTCGCCGGTGTGATGAAGCGGCACGGCTTCGGCGGTCTGCGGGCCACCCACGGTGTGCACAAGAAGCACCGCTCGCCGGGCTCCATCGGCGGCTGCGCCACCCCCGGACGGGTCTTCAAGGGCCTGCGGATGGCCGGCCGGATGGGCAACGAGAAGGTCACCACGCAGAACGTGTCGGTCCACGCGATCGACGCCGACCGCGGCCTGATCCTGCTGAAGGGCGCCGTCCCCGGCCCCAAGGGCGGCCTCGTGCTGATCCGCAACGCCGCGAAGGGAGCTGCCAAGTGAGCACCGTCGACGTCGTCGTCGTGAAGGGCGACAAGGTCAGCAAGAAGGGCTCCGCCGAGCTTCCGGCCGAGCTGTTCGACGTCCAGGTCAACATCCCGCTGATCCACCAGGTCGTGGTGGCCCAGCTGGCCGCGGCCCGCCAGGGCACGCACAAGACCAAGACCCGCGGTGAGGTCTCCGGTGGCGGCGCGAAGCCGTACCGGCAGAAGGGCACCGGTCGCGCCCGCCAGGGCTCGACCCGCGCGCCGCAGTTCACCGGCGGTGGCGTGGTCCACGGCCCGGTGCCGCGTGACTACAGCCAGCGGACCCCGAAGAAGATGATCGCCGCCGCGCTCCGCGGTGCGCTCTCGGACCGGGCCCGCGACGGCCGCGTGCACGTGGTCGAGCAGTTCGTGGACGGCGACAAGCCGTCGACGAAGTCCGCGCTGAAGGTGCTGTCCGAGGTCACCGACCCGGGCAAGGCGCTGGTCGTGGTCGAGCGCGCCGACGAGCTCACCTGGCTGAGCCTGCGCAACGTGCAGCACGTGCACCTGATCGCCGCCGACCAGCTGAACGCGTACGACGTGCTGGTCAGTGACGCGGTCGTGTTCACCAAGGGTGCGCTGGACGCGTTCGTCGCCGGCGCCCCGAAGGGCAAGTCCGTGAAGGCTGTCGCGACGTCGACCGAAGCCGAGGAGGTAGAAGCATGAGCCACGGAGTCAACAAGGACCCGCGGGACGTGCTGCTGCGGCCGGTCGTGAGCGAGAAGAGCTACGGCCTGCTGGACGAGCAGAAGTACACGTTCGAGGTCGACCCGAACGCCAACAAGACCGAGATCAAGCTCGCGGTCGAGAAGGTCTTCAAGGTCAAGGTCAGCGACGTGAACACCATCAACCGCAAGGGCAAGCGCCGCCGGACCCGGTCCGGCTGGGGCAAGCGCCCGGACACCAAGCGGGCGATCGTGACCCTCAAGGGTGACGACCGCATCGACATCTTCGGAGGCCAGTCGTAATGGGAATCCGCAAGTACAAGCCGACGACGCCGGGCCGCCGTGGCTCGAGCGTGGCCGACTTCGTCGAGCTCACCCGTTCGACCCCCGAGAAGTCGCTGCTGCGTCCGCTGCCGAAGAAGGGCGGCCGGAACAACTCCGGCAAGATCACCACCCGGCACCAGGGCGGCGGTCACAAGCGGGCGTACCGGCTGATCGACTTCAAGCGGTACGACAAGGACGGCGTCCCGGCGAAGGTTGCCGAGATCGAGTACGACCCGAACCGCACCGCGCGGATCGCGCTGCTGCACTACGTCGACGGCGAGAAGCGCTACATCCTCGCCCCGTCGAACCTGAAGCAGGGCACGATCGTCGAGAACGGTCCGGCCGCCGACATCAAGATCGGCAACAACCTGCCGCTGCGCAACATCCCGGTCGGCTCCACGGTGCACGCCGTCGAGCTGCGCCCGGGCGGCGGCGCCAAGATGGGCCGCTCGGCCGGCGCCAGCATTCAGCTGGTCGCGAAGGAAGGCCGGATGGCCACCCTGCGGATGCCGTCCGGCGAGGTCCGGATGGTCGACGTGCGCTGCCGCGCCACCCTCGGTGAGGTCGGCAACGGCGAGCAGTCGAACATCAACTGGGGCAAGGCCGGCCGGATGCGCTGGAAGGGCAAGCGCCCGACCGTTCGCGGTGTCGCGATGAACCCGGTCGACCACCCGCACGGCGGTGGTGAGGGCAAGACCTCGGGTGGTCGCCACCCGGTGTCCCCGTGGGGCAAGCCCGAGGGCCGCACCCGCACCCGCAAGGAAAGCGACCGCATGATCGTCCGGCGCCGCAAGGCCGGCAAGAAGCGCTGATAGGGAGCCGGCCAGATGCCACGCAGTCTCAAGAAGGGCCCGTTCGTCGACCACCACCTGATGAAGAAGGTGGAGGTGCAGAACGAGAAGGGCACCAAGAACGTCATCAAGACCTGGTCCCGCCGATCGATGATCGTGCCGGACATGATCGGCCACACGCTGGCGGTGCACGACGGCCGCAAGCACGTGCCCGTGTTCGTGACGGACGCGATGGTCGGGCACAAGCTCGGCGAGTTCGCGCCGACCCGGACGTTCAAGGGTCACGAGAAGGACGACCGGAAGTCACGGCGTCGCTGACCCCGGTCAGTGACGAAGCGAAAGCAACCTACGGAGAGATTCGAACATCATGAGCGTTCAAGAGCGTAGGGCGATCAGCGCCCGTCGCGAGAGCCTGCTGGGCGACGAGCCCGGGGCCTTCGCGGTCGCGCGCTTCGTCCGCGTGACGCCGATGAAGGCGCGCCGCGTGGTCGACCTGGTGCGCGGTCTGGGCGTCGACGACGCACTCGCCACTCTGAAGTTCGCCCCGCAGGCCGCTGCCGCGACCGTGTACAAGGTCGTCGACAGCGCCGCGGCGAACGCCGAGGGCACCGAGCACCTGAGCCGGGCCGACCTGGTCGTGGCGAAGGCCTTCGTGGACGAGGGCCCGACGCTGAAGCGTCACCGCCCGCGTGCCCAGGGCCGCGCCACCCGGATCGACAAGCGGACCAGCCACATCACTGTCGTGGTGGCGCCGCGGGTCGAGGAGGAGCCGGTCGAGAAGGCCCCCGCCAAGAAGTCGGCCAAGAAGGCCGACACGGCCAAGAAGTCCCCGGCCAAGAAGGCTCCGGCTGACCAGGCCGAGGCCGCGGAGAAGCCGGCCAAGAAGGCGACCGCCAAGAAGTCGGCCGCCAAGAAGGCCACCGCTGAGAAGAAGGAGTCCTGACTGTGGGACAGAAGGTAAACCCGCACGGGTTCCGTCTCGGCATCAGCACCGACCACAAGAGCCGCTGGTACGCCGACAAGCTCTACAAGGACTACGTGGGCGAGGACGTCAAGATCCGCCGCCTGCTGAGCAAGGGCATGGAGCGCGCCGGCATCTCCCGCGTGGAGATCGAGCGCACCCGTGACCGGGTCCGCGTGGACATCCACACCGCCCGTCCGGGCATCGTCATCGGTCGCCGCGGCGCCGAGGCGGACCGGATCCGGGGCAGCCTGGAGGAGCTCACCGGCAAGCAGGTGCAGCTGAACATCCTCGAGGTGAAGAACTCCGAGGTCGACGCTCAGCTGGTCGCGCAGGGCGTGGCCGAGCAGCTGTCCGGCCGCGTGGCGTTCCGCCGCGCGATGCGCAAGGCGATGCAGACCACCATGCGTGGCGGCGCCCTGGGCATCCGGATCCAGTGCTCCGGCCGCCTCGGTGGCGCGGAGATGTCCCGGTCGGAGTTCTACCGCGAGGGCCGGGTGCCGCTGCACACGCTCCGCGCGGACATCGACTACGGCTTCTACGAGGCCCGCACGACCTTCGGCCGGATCGGCGTGAAGGTCTGGATCTACAAGGGTGACGTCGCCGGCTCCCGCGCCGAGCGCGAGGCGCAGGCCGCGGCCCGGGCCGCCACTCAGCAGCGCCGTCCGGCCCGTCGCGACGACCGTGGTGGTCGTGGTGGCGACCGCGGTGGCCGCGGTGGCGACCGCCGGGACGACCGTCGGGGACAGCGCGACGAGGCCCCCCGGGCCGAGGCGCCGGCTGCTGCCGACAAGCCCGCCGAGACGACCGGAACGGAGAGCTGACCGATGCTCATCCCCCGCAAGGTCAAGCACCGCAAGCAGCACCACCCGAAGCGCTCCGGCGCTGCCAAGGGTGGCACCACGCTGGCCTTCGGTGACTTCGGCATCCAGGCGCTGGAGAGCCACTACGTCACCAACCGGCAGATCGAGTCCGCGCGTATCGCGATGACCCGGCACATCAAGCGTGGCGGAAAGGTGTGGATCAACATCTACCCCGACCGCCCGCTGACCAAGAAGCCGGCCGAGACCCGGATGGGTTCCGGCAAGGGTTCGCCGGAGTGGTGGATCGCCAACGTGAAGGCCGGTCGCGTGATGTTCGAGCTGTCCGGTGTTCCGGAGGAGATCGCTCGCGAGGCCATGCGCCGCGCGATTCACAAGTTGCCGATGAAGTGCCGCTTCATCACCCGAGAGGCAGGTGAGAACTGATGGCTACCCTGACCGCCGCCGAGTTGCGGAACCTGGGCCGGGACGAGCTGCTGACGAAGCTCGGTGAAGCCAAGGAGGAGCTGTTCAACCTCCGGTTCCAGGCTGCCACGGGTCAGCTGGAGTCCCACGGCCGGCTGCGCGCCGTCCGCAAGGACATCGCCCGCATCTACACGGTGCTGACCGAGCGCGCGCTCGGCATCACCGAGGACGTCGACGCCGCCCCGGCGGCCGAGACCGAGGTCGAGGCCGACGCCGAAGCCGACGCGGACGACAGCGAGAAGGCTGGGAGCAAGGCATGACCGAGAACGCGAAGGACGAGACCGTGAGCACGACCACCACCGAGGCGCGAGGCCGCCGGAAGACCCGTGAGGGCCTGGTGCTGAGCGACAAGATGGACAAGACCGTCGTGGTCCAGGTCGAGGACCGGGTCAAGCACCACCTCTACGGCAAGGTCATCCGCCGCACCAGCAAGCTCAAGGCCCACGACGAGCAGAACGCCGCCGGCATCGGCGACCGCGTCCTGCTGATGGAGACCCGGCCGCTGTCTGCGACCAAGCGCTGGCGCGTCGTCGAGATCCTCGAGAAGGCCAAGTAGTTCCCGGCCCAGCGCTTCGGCGCTGTCCGGCAACCAATCGAAATCATTCGTTCCGCAAGGCTCACGGACGTGAGAACCAGCGAGACAACCAGGAGATCAACAGATGATCCAGCAGGAGTCGCGACTGAAGGTCGCCGACAACACGGGTGCCAAGGAGATCCTTTGCATCCGCGTGCTCGGTGGCTCCGGTCGGCGCTACGCCGGTGTCGGTGACACGATCGTCGCCACCGTCAAGGACGCGATCCCGGGCGGTGGTGTGAAGAAGGGTGACGTCGTCAAGGCGGTCGTCGTGCGGACCGTGAAGGAGCGCCGGCGTCCGGACGGCTCCTACATCCGGTTCGACGAGAACGCCGCCGTCATCCTGAAGGCCGACGGCGAGCCGCGTGGTACCCGCATCTTCGGGCCGGTCGGCCGGGAGCTGCGCGAGAAGCGCTTCATGAAGATCATCTCGCTCGCTCCGGAGGTGCTCTGAGATGGCGCAGAAGAAGCTGCACGTGAAGAAGGGTGATCTCGTCCGCGTGATCGCCGGCAAGTCCAAGGGGCTCGAGGGCAAGATCATCCAGGTCTTCCCGGACGACGAGAGCATCATCGTCGAGGGCGTCAACCGGGTGAAGAAGCACACCAAGGTGCAGCAGGCCCAGCGCGGCGGCACCACCGGTGGCATCGTCACCCAGGAGGCCCCGATCCACGTGTCCAACGTGGCGCTGCTGGTCGAGGTCGAGAAGGACGGCAAGAAGCAGAAGGTGACCACCCGCGTCGGCTACAACCGCGTCGAGGTGCAGAAGCGCCGCCCGGACGGTTCGACGTACACCGGTTACCGGAGCGTCCGGATCGCGCGGCGTACCGGCGAGGAGATCTGATGACCACCGCAGTTACCGAGACCAAGGTCCAGCCGCGGCTGAAGACGAAGTACCGCGAGGAGATCGTCGGCAAGCTGCAGGACCAGTTCCAGTTCGAGAACGTCATGCAGGTGCCCGGCCTCACCAAGATCGTGGTGAACATGGGCGTCGGCGAGGCGGCTCGCGACTCGAAGCTGATCGACGGCGCGGTGAAGGACCTGGCCGCGATCACCGGCCAGAAGCCGCAGGTCACCAAGGCCCGCAAGTCGATCGCGCAGTTCAAGCTGCGCGAGGGGATGCCGATCGGCGCCCACGTGACGCTGCGCGGCGACCGGATGTGGGAGTTCCTGGACCGGCTGCTGGCGCTCGCGCTGCCGCGGATCCGCGACTTCCGCGGCCTGTCGGCGAAGCAGTTCGACGGCACCGGGAACTACACCTTCGGCCTGACCGAGCAGGTGATGTTCCACGAGATCAACCAGGACCGCATCGACCGGGTCCGCGGGATGGACATCACCGTGGTGACCACCGCGAAGAACGACGACGAGGGCCGGGCGCTGCTGCGCGCGCTGGGCTTCCCGTTCAAGGAGAACTGACGTGGCGAAGACAGCACTCAAGGTCAAGCAGGCCCGGAAGCCGAAGTTCGCGGTGCGCGGTTACACCCGCTGCCAGCGCTGCGGCCGGCCGAAGGCGGTCTTCCGCAAGTTCGGCCTGTGCCGGATCTGCCTGCGGGAGATGGCGCACCGGGGCGAGCTGCCCGGTGTGACCAAGTCCAGCTGGTGACCGTCTCCACCCCCGATCTTCTCCCTACTCACCATCTAGTCACCGTAGGTCGCCGAGCGGCGAAACCACGGCGGGAAAGAGGCCCCAGGCCATGACGATGACCGACCCGATCGCAGACATGCTGACGCGTCTGCGCAACGCCAACCAGGCGTACCACGAGTCGACCTCGATGCCGTACAGCAAGATCAAGCAGGGCATCGCCGACATCCTCCAGCAGGAGGGCTACATCTCCTCCTACAAGGTGGAGGAGCCCAAGGAGGGCGCCGTCGGCAAGACCCTGATCGTCGACCTCAAGTTCGGTCCCAGCCGGGAGCGCTCCATCGCGGGCGTCCGGCGGATCAGCAAGCCGGGCCTGCGGGTCTACGCGAAGTCGACCAACCTGCCCAAGGTTCTCGGTGGCCTGGGCGTCGCGATCATCTCGACGTCCCAGGGGCTGCTGACGGACCGCCAGGCCAAGAACAAGGGCGTCGGCGGGGAAGTCCTCGCCTACGTCTGGTGACGAAGAACCGGAAGGAGGACCACTTTCATGTCTCGCATCGGTAAGCTCCCGATCTCGGTCCCGTCCGGCGTCGACGTCACGATCGACGGCCAGACGGTCACCGTGAAGGGTCCCAAGGGTCAGCTCTCGCACGTCGTCGCTGAGCCCATCGCGGTCAACCGGGACGAGGACGGCACGATCGCCGTCACCCGCCCGGACGACCAGCGCAAGAGCAAGGAACTGCACGGCCTGTCCCGCACCCTGATCGCCAACCTGGTGACCGGTGTGACGGAGGGCTACGAGAAGAAGCTCGAGATCGTCGGCGTCGGGTACCGCGTCCTGTCCAAGGGACCGACCCAGCTGGAGTTCTCGCTCGGGTACAGCCACACCATCACGGTGGACGCGCCGGAGGGCATCACGTTCAACGTCGAGGCCCCGACCCGTTTCTCGGTGCAGGGAATCGACAAGCAGTCCGTCGGCGAGGTTGCCGCCAACATCCGCAAGCTGCGCAAGCCCGAGCCGTACAAGGGCAAGGGTGTGCGGTACGCCGGCGAGCAGGTGCGCCGCAAGGTCGGAAAGGCTGGTAAGTAACCATGGCGATCGGACTGCGTCCGCACAAGCACTCCGCGAAGAAGACCGCGTCCCGGCTTCGTCGCCAGATCCGGGTCCGGAAGAAGATCAACGGCACGGCCGACCGGCCGCGGCTGGTGGTCACCAAGTCGTCGAAGCACCTGTTCGTGCAGGTCATCGACGACGTGGCCGGCAAGACGCTGGTGTCCGCCTCCACCATGGAGGCCGACCTGCGCGGCGCGGAGGCGAACAAGACCGACAAGGCCAAGACCGTCGGCGGGCTGATCGCCGACCGGGCCAAGGCTGCCGGCATCGACTCGGTCGTCTTCGACCGGGCCGGGAACAAGTACCACGGCCGCATCGCGGCCCTGGCCGACGCCGCCCGCGAGGGCGGGCTCGGCTTCTGACCGGCGACACAAACACAGGAAGAGGTAGTTCGACATGAGCGGAGGCCAGCAGCGTCGCGGAGGCGGCGCCGGTGGTGAGCGCCGTAACCGCGACGGTGGTCGCGGCGCGGCAGCCGACAAGACCGCCTACATCGAGCGCGTGGTAGCCATCAACCGTGTCGCCAAGGTCGTGAAGGGTGGTCGTCGCTTCAGCTTCACCGCCCTCGTGGTCGTCGGCGACGGTGAGGGCACCGTCGGTGTGGGTTACGGCAAGGCCAAGGAGGTGCCCGCGGCGATCGCCAAGGGTGTCGAGGAGGCCAAGAAGGCGTTCTTCAAGGTGCCGAGGATCCAGGGCACCATCCCGCACCCGGTCCAGGGTGAGAAGGCCGCCGGCGTGGTGCTGCTGCGCCCGGCCGCTCCCGGTACCGGTGTCATCGCGGGTGGCTCGGCGCGCGCCGTACTGGAGTGCGCCGGGATCCACGACGTGCTGAGCAAGTCGCTGGGTTCGGCGAACGCCATCAACGTGGTGCACGCCACGGTGGAGGCGCTGCGGAGCCTGGAGACCCCGGAGGCCGTGGCCGCGCGTCGTGGCCTGCCGGTCGAGGACGTCGCTCCGGCGGCGCTGCTGAAGGCGCGGGCGGAGGTGTCGTCCTGATGGCACGCCTGAAGGTGACCCAGACCCGTTCCGCCATCGGTGGCAAGCAGAACCAGCGCGACACGCTGCGCACCCTGGGCGTCAAGCGGATCGGCGACACCGCCGTCCACGAAGACCGCCCCGAGGTTCGCGGCATGGTTCGCACGGTTCGCCACCTCATCACCGTCGAGGAGGTCGACTGACATGGCGCTGAAGGTTCACCACCTGCGTCCGGCGCCCGGTGCCAAGACCGCCAAGACCCGCGTGGGTCGTGGTGAGGGCAGCAAGGGCAAGACCGCCGGCCGCGGTACCAAGGGCAGCAAGGCGCGCAACAACATCCCCGAGTACTTCGAGGGTGGCCAGATGCCGCTGCACATGCGGCTGCCGAAGCTGAAGGGTTTCAAGAGCAGGAACCGGGTGGAGTTCCAGGTCGTTAACCTGGACAAGCTCGGACAACTGTTCCCCGAGGGTGGCGAGGTCGGCGTGGCCGACCTGGTCGCCAAGGGCGCGGTCCGTCGCGGTCAGCCGGTGAAGGTGCTGGGTGACGGCGAGCTGACCGTGGCACTGCAGGTTTCGGTGCACAAGTTCTCCAAGTCCGCCCAGGAGAAGATCCAGGCGGCCGGGGGGACCATCACCGAGGTGTGATGTCCAGGGCTCGTGCGAGCCGGCGCTTGATATCGTGCGCTGGAGTTCGGACGAGCCCTGGTTCGTCTCTTGCCAAGCTGCTTTGCTAGGCCCCTGCCCTGACCGGGCAGAGGAAACATGTGTGGGAGGACAGGGTGTTAGGCGCCTTTGCCAACGCGTTCAAGACTCCGGACCTGCGCCGGAAGATCTTTTTCGTGCTCTTCATCATCGTGATCTTCCGGATCGGTTCGGTCGTTCCGACGCCGGGTGTCAACGTCAAGTCGCTCGACATCTGCCTGAAGGGCGCGCAGCAGGGTGCGAACGCGAACCTGTACAACCTGATCAACCTGTTCTCCGGCGGTGCGCTGCTGCAGCTCGCGATCTTCGCGCTCGGCATCATGCCGTACATCACCGCCAGCATCATCCTGCAGCTGCTCACCGTGGTGATCCCGCGGCTGGAGTCGCTGAAGAAGGAAGGTCAGGCGGGGCAGGGCAAGATCACGCAGTACACCCGGTTCCTCACGGTCGGCCTCGCGATCCTGCAGGCGACCGCGTTCGTCGCGCTGGCGCGCACCCCCGGCCGGCTCTTCCAGGGCTGCCAGGAGCCGCTGCTGCACGACGACAGCTGGTTCCCGGTGGTCGTGATGGTGCTGACCATGACGGCCGGCACCGGTGTGGTGATGTGGCTGGGCGAGCTGATCACGGACCGGGGTGTCGGCAACGGCATGTCCATCCTGATCTTCACCCAGATCGTCGCCACCTTCCCGTCGCAGCTGTGGACCATCCGCAAGGAGCGCGGTCTGGCCACCTTCGTGGTGGTGCTGGCGATCGGGTTGGTGATCATGGCCGCGGTCATCTTCATCGAACAGGCACAGCGCCGGATCCCGGTGCAGTACGCCAAACGCATGGTCGGCCGCAAGATGTTCGGCGGCACGTCCACGTACATCCCGCTGAAGGTGAACCAGGCCGGTGTCATCCCGGTCATCTTCGCCTCCAGCCTGCTGTACCTGCCGGTGCTGGTCAGCCAGTTCCAGCAGGAGAAGTCCTGGGCGCAGTGGATCCAGGGCAATCTGGTCAAGGGCGACCATCCGATCTACATGCTCACGTACGTCGCTCTGATCATCTTCTTCACGTACTTCTACGTCTCGATCACCTTCAACCCGAAGGAAGTCGCGGACAACATGAAGAAGTACGGCGGCTTCATCCCGGGCATCCGGGCGGGCCGGCCGACCGAGGAGTACCTGGGCTACGTGCTGTCCCGCATCACGCTGCCGGGCGCGATCTATCTCGCGGTGATCTCGATGATCCCGTTGATCGCGCTGGTGCTCCTGAACGCGAACCAGAACTTCCCGTTCGGCGGTACGTCGATCCTGATCATGGTCGGCGTCGGTCTCGACACGGTGAAGCAGATCGAGTCTCAGCTGCAGCAGCGTAACTACGAAGGGTTCTTGCGCTGATGAGAATGTTGCTGATGGGTCCGCCCGGGGCGGGCAAGGGCACGCAGGCAAAGGTGCTTGCGGAACGCCTGAATATCCCGGCCGTGTCCACCGGCGACATCTTCCGTGCGAACGTCAAGGACGAGACGCCGCTCGGGCTCGAGGCGAAGCGCTACATGGACGCCGGTGACTACGTCCCGGACGAGGTCACCAACGCGATGGTGCGGGACCGGCTGTCCGAGGCGGACGCCGGTGACGGCTTCCTCCTGGACGGCTACCCGCGCACCCTGGCCCAGGTCGGCACGCTGGACGACATCCTGGCCGAGCACGGCCACAAGCTGGACGCGGTGGTGGCGCTGATGGCCGACACCGAGGTGCTGGTGGAGCGGATGACGAAGCGGGCCCGGACCGAGGGCCGGTCGGACGACTCCGAGGAGGTCATCCGGCACCGGCAGGACGTCTACACCGCCGAGACCAAGCCGCTGCTGCGCGTGTACGCGCAGCGCGGCCTGCTGGTCGAGGTGGACGGGGTCGGCGAGATCGACGAGGTCAGCGAGCGTGTGCTGGCCGCTCTCAAGACGGTGACCGAGTAGCCGGCGAATGATGTGCTGTGATTTTTAAAGACCGCGGGATCGAGATCAAGACCCGCGAACAGATCCTTTCCATGCGTGCGGCCGGCCTGGTCGTCGGCCGCACGCTGGAGCTGCTCCGTGGCGAGGTCCGGGCCGGGATCACCACCGGTGAGCTCGACGCGATCGCCGAGGACCACATCCGATCCTCTGGCGCGGTCCCGTCGTTCAAGGGCTACCACGGCTTCACCGGCTCGATCTGCGCGTCGGTGAACGACGAGATCGTGCACGGCATTCCCGGTGACCGGGTACTGGCCGACGGCGACCTTATCTCGATCGACTGCGGCGCGATCGTCGACGGCTGGCACGGCGACGCCGCGATCACGGTGCCGGTCGGCGAAGTGACGCCGGAGCTGCTCGAGCTGGCCCGGATCTGCGAGGAGTCGATGTGGCGCGGGTTCGCCGCCGCCCGGCTCGGCGGCCGGCTGACCGACATCTCGGCCGCGATCGAGCGGCACGTCCGGGCGAGCTCGCCGTACGGGATCGTCGAGGACTTCGTCGGGCACGGGATCGGCTCGGCGATGCACCAGCCGCCGAACGTGCCGAACTTCGGCCGCCCCGGCCGCGGCCCGAAGCTGGTCGAGGGAATGGCGCTCGCGGTCGAGCCGATGCTCACGCTCGGCAAGCAGGACAACCACACGCTCGAGGACGACTGGACCGTGGTCACCGACGACGGCAAGGTCGCCGCGCACACCGAGCACACGTTCACGCTGACCCCGCAGGGCCCGTGGGTCCTGACCGCCCTCGACGGCGGCGAGACCAAGCTGGCCGAGCTCGGCGTCAAGTTCGGCGCCCTGGCCGACTGAATACGGTACGGCGGCGTCCGCTGACTCGCCGTACCGATGGACACCCTGCGTCCACCCGTCGGGGGACGCCAAGGGCCTGCCGCTGAGGCACACTTGAGCTATGCCTCAGTACCAGCCGCACCAGCGTTTCACCGAAGCCGACCGGGACAAGATCGCCGGCCGGCTGCGGGACGCGTTCGCGGACGGCCGGCTGGACCAGCCCGAGTTCAGCTCCCGGCTCGACCAGCTCTACTCCGTGCAGACGTACGGCGAGCTGGAGCCGCTGGTGCGTGACCTGCCGCCGGTGCGGACGTACCAGACCCCCGCGGTGGTGCAGGACAGCAAGCCGGCCCCGGCCCCGGGTGAGTTCCCGGAGCGGAAGAAGCAGGACGGGCCGAAGGGACTGGCGGCGCTGGGCGGCGGCTTCACCGGCGTCGTCCTGATCAACGTGGTGATCTGGTTCGTGATCGGCGCCGCCAACGGCGGGAACTGGCCGCACTTCTGGCCGGTCTGGCTGCTGATCCCGTGGACCCTGTTCGCCCTGAGCAACCTCGGAAAGCGCCGTTGACAGCGGCCCCGGTCACCCGACGCGTCACCGGCCCGCGGTTGCGGCCGGACTGGGACTGGCAGTTGCGGCAGGGGTCTGCTCTCGTCTACGTGATCTGGTTCGCGGTCGCCGTACCGCTGGCGATCGGCGGGCTGCTGCTGGAACCGCGCTGGGTCGGCTGGCTGATGCTCGCCTGGTTCCTGGTGCTGATCGGGTTCACACTCGGCCTGCGGGTCGCCGACAGCCGGCGGCGGAAGGCCTGGGGCGACGTCGTCGAGCAGATGGGCTGGCGGCTCAGCGTCGACCGGCCGGAGTTGCGGGAGCGCTGGCCGTTCCCGCCGTTCTCGGCGGATCCGGAGGCCGAGGTCTACGACGTGACCACCGGCCGGCACCGCGGCCGGGAGTTCGCCAGTGGGCGGTTCCGGCACAAGGTCGGCCGGCGCGACCTCGGCTTCGACTTCCTTGATCTCCAGGTCGATCGGCCGCTGCCACCGCTACAGCTGCTGCCGGCCGCGCTGGCGCCGGTAGCTGCCGCGAGCCTGCTGCCGATCAAGCTGACGGTCGACGGGCTGCCTGGGCGGTTCTGCCTGTTCAACGGCCGGGAGGACCACGCGGAGACGGTGCTGCACCCGCGGGCGGTCGAGGCGCTGGCCCAGGTGCCGGCGTTCGGGTTCAGCTGCGAGGGACGGCGCTTCGTCGCGATCCTGCCGGCGTACCGCGACTCCGCCACCGCCCTCGCGCAGCTGGACGCGGCCTGCGACCTGCTCGACCTGATGCCGGAGCAGATCTGGCGCGAAGGCGAGCAGTGGGCCGCTACGCACCAGCCCTGAGCAGCGGGACAAGCGCAGCCAGATCCTCGTCGCCGTGACCCTCGGCGACCGCCTTCCGCAGGAGGTCGCCCATCGGGATGAGCAGCGCGGGATCCACGCCCTGGCCGGTCGCGGTGTCGACCAGGTTGTCGTAGCCGGCCGCCTGCATCGCCAGGTTGGAACCCGCCGGTCCCTCGGGGCCTTCCTCCAGGTCCTTGGCGATCCGCGGCAGGCTGCCGAGCATCGCCGTCAGCCAGGGCAGCAGGTAGTCCTCGGTGAACCGCACCGCGGAGACCTTCTCGCTGGTGGCAAGTGCCAGTGCGTGCTGGGCGCCGCCGAACATGCCGTACATCCCGCTGAGCAGGGCGATGTCGTGCAACGCGGCCAGGCCCGGGTCGCTGCCGACGTACTCCGGCCGCGCCATCGCCGCGAGGTCGGCTTGGTGCCGCTCGAAGGCGACCGGGGAGCCGCTGTAGAAGATGAAGGCGGCGGGTCCGCCGATCATCGCGGGCACGGCCATGATCCCGCCGTCGAGGTACTCCGCGCCGGCTTCGGTGGCCCAGGCGGCCGTGCCCCGGGCCTGGGCCGGGGTGCCGTTGGTGAGGTTGGCGACGGTCTTGCCCCTCAGGTCGAGGCCTTCGAGGGTACGGCGCACGGTCGTGTCGACCAGCAGGCAGACGACGACCAGCGGGCTGGCGGCGACCGCGTCGGCCGCGGTGGCGGCGCGGGTGGCGCCGAGGGCGTCGAGCTCGGGGGAGCGGCCGGGAGTGCGGTTCCAGACGGTGGTCGGGTGGCCGGCGGCCAGGAAGGCCCGGGCTAGGGCGGTGCCCATCGCGCCGAGGCCGAGAACGGTGACGGGAGTCTTCATGTCGTCAACCCTGACCGGACGCTTTAGGATGGACAAGTACTCACTAAATGGTGCGGTACTGACGGAAAGGTAAGTAATGCTTCCGTACACCTGCGGCCTGGACGCCGCCGCGGACGTGATCGGCGGGAAGTGGAAGCCGCGGATCCTGTGGGCGCTGCACCACGGGCCGATGCGGTTCGGGGAGCTGCGCCGGGAGATCGCCGGCGTCACCGAGAAGATGCTGATCCAGCAGCTGCGCGAGCTGGAGTCCCGCGACATCGTTCACCGCGAGGTCTTCCACCAGGTCCCGCCGCGCGTGGAGTACTCGCTGACCGAGCTCGGGCAGTCACTCAACGTGGCGCTGGCGCCGCTGGACGCCTGGGGAGCGGAGCATCTGGGCGAACTGGAGGGCTCACGGGGGCGCTGAGCGGTCTCGATTGGGTTTCGCCTGGGGGAGTGGCGTACACTCTTTCCTTGGCTCTTTGTAGCCTCTGGCTCGTCGTGCCCGCGGCTGCCCGACCTCGGTCGGGAGGGCGCCAAGAGACAGAAACCATCATTCAGTACGTCGTCTACAGAAGTGCGAGGACATGCCCAAAAAAGAGGGAGTCATCGAACTCGAGGGCACCATCGTGGAGGCCCTGCCGAACGCGATGTTCCGTGTTGAGCTGTCCAACGGGCACAAGGTGCTCGCGCACATCAGCGGCAAGATGAGGCAGCACTACATCCGGATCCTCCCCGAGGACCGGGTCGTCGTGGAGCTGTCGCCGTACGACCTCACCCGGGGTCGCATCGTCTACCGGTACAAGTAAGACCACCACCAACACCTGTCGAAGAAAGAAGCTCGATGAAGGTCAATCCGAGCGTCAAGAAGATCTGCGACAAGTGCAAGGTGATCCGCCGTCACGGCCGGGTCATGGTGATCTGCGAGAACCCGCGGCACAAGCAGCGGCAGGGCTGACCAGCCCCACTCGAGCAGTACACAGCACTTTTCGCACCACAGCGCGCACGCTCGTCCAGCTCTGAGCACCACGGCTGGATGCTGCCCCCGGAACAGAGGCCGGGGCCTTGCCGGTGAAGCACTCACCGAGGCGGGCAAGGACGCGGCGCGCCACCACACCTCTGCCGACGAAAGGAACACCGCCACATGGCACGCCTCGTAGGGGTCGACCTGCCGCGCGACAAGCGCATCGAGGTCGCTCTCACCTACATCTTCGGGGTCGGTCGTACCCGCGCCCTGGAGACGCTGAAGAGCACCGGGATCTCCGGGGACAAGCGCGTCCACGAGCTGGGCGACGAGGAGCTGGTGAAGCTCCGGGACTGGATCGAGGGCAACTACAAGATCGAAGGTGACCTCCGTCGTGAGGTGACCGCGGACATCCGCCGCAAGATCGAGATCGGGTCGTACCAGGGTCGCCGGCACCGCAGCGGCCTGCCGGTGCGTGGTCAGCGCACGCGGACCAACGCCCGCAGCCGCAAGGGTCGTCGCAAGGCGATCGCCGGCAAGAAGAAGAAGTGATGACCCGGATGACCGTCGACCACCCCAGGAGCAACTGACCTATGCCTCCCAAGAGCCGCACCGCGGCCGGCGCGAAGAAGGTGCGCCGCAAGGAGAAGAAGAACGTGGCCGCCGGCCACGCGCACATCAAGAGCACGTTCAACAACACGATCGTGACGATCACCGACCCGACCGGCGCGGTCATCTCGTGGGCTTCCGCGGGCACCGTCGGCTTCAAGGGGTCGCGCAAGTCCACTCCGTTCGCCGCGCAGATGGCCGCCGAGGCCGCCGGGCGCCGGGCGATGGAGCACGGCATGCGCAAGATCGACGTGTTCGTGAAGGGTCCCGGCTCCGGCCGTGAGACCGCGATCCGTTCGCTGGGCGCCGTCGGCCTCGAGGTCGGCACCATCCAGGACGTGACCCCGACCGCCCACAACGGCTGCCGCCCGCCCAAGCGGCGCCGGGTCTGACCTTTCGAGAGGAGCGAGAACAACCATGGCCCGTTACACCGGACCTATGACCAAGAAGTCGCGCCGTCTCGGGGTCGACCTCGTCGGTGGCGACAAGGCGTTCGAGCGTCGTCCGTACCCGCCGGGTATGCACGGCCGCGGCCGCCCGAAGGAGAGCGAGTACCTGCTCCAGCTGCGGGAGAAGCAGAAGGCCCGCTTCGCCTACGGCGTGCTGGAGAAGCAGTTCAGCCGGTACTACCAGGAGGCCTCGCGGCGCTCCGGCAAGACCGGTGACAACCTGCTGATCATCCTGGAGTCCCGGCTGGACAACGTGGTTTACCGCGCCGGCCTGGCCCGGACCCGGCGGCAGGCCCGTCAGCTCGTCGTGCACGGTCACTTCACCGTGAACGGCGTCAAGGTGAACATCCCGTCGTACCGGGTGGCTGCGCACGACATCATCGATGTCAAGGCGAAGTCGGTCGAGACGACCCCGTTCATCATCGCCCGGGAGACGCACTCCGAGCGCGTCGTCCCGGCCTGGCTCGAGGTGCTGCCCGAGCGGCTGCGCATCCTCGTCCACCAGCTGCCGACCCGGCAGCAGATCGACACCCAGGTCGCCGAGCACCTGATCGTCGAGCTCTACTCGAAGAACTGATCCACCGCCGGCCGGTGGCCTCCGGGCCGCCGGCCGGCCGGATCCGTTTCTTCACCTTCGCGACCTCAAATAGTGGTCGTCGCGAGCAGACAAGGAACACGAAGTGCTTATTGCCCAGCGCCCCACCCTGACCGAAGAGGTCGTCGACGAGCACCGCTCGCGGTTCGTGATCGAGCCGCTCGAGCCGGGGTTCGGCTACACCCTCGGCAACTCCATCCGCCGTACCCTGCTGTCCTCCATCCCGGGGGCCGCCGTGACCAGCATCAAGGTCGACGGCGTCCTGCACGAGTTCTCCACCGTGGCCGGGGTCAAGGAGGACGCCACGCAGCTGATCCTGAACCTCAAGGACCTGTGCGTCTCCTCCGAGCACGACGAGCCGGTCACCATGTACCTGCGCAAGCAGGGCCCCGGTGACGTCACCGCCGCGGACATCGCGCCGCCGGCCGGTGTCGAGGTGCACAACCCGGACCTGAAGATCGCCACCCTGAACGAGAAGGGCCGGCTCGAGATGGAGCTGGTCGTCGAGCGGGGCCGGGGCTACGTCTCGGCGATCCAGAACAAGTCCGCCGACGCCGAGATCGGCCGGATGCCGGTCGACTCGATCTACTCGCCGGTGCTCAAGGTCACCTACAAGGTCGAGGCGACCCGTGTCGAGCAGCGCACCGACTTCGACCGCCTCGTGGTCGACGTCGAGACCAAGCCGTCGATGCTGCCCCGCGACGCCGTCGCGTCGGCCGGTAAGACGCTGGTCGAGCTGTTCGGCCTGGCCCGCGAGCTGAACGTCGAGGCCGAGGGCATCGACATCGGCCCGTCGCCGGTGGACGAGCAGATGGCGGCCGACCTGGCGCTGCCGGTCGAGGACCTGCAGCTGACCGTCCGGTCGTACAACTGCCTCAAGCGTGAGGGCATCCACACCGTGGGTGAGCTGATCTCGCGCAGCGAGCAGGACCTGCTGGACATCCGCAACTTCGGCTCCAAGTCGATCGACGAGGTCAAGCTGAAGCTGGCCGAGATGGGCCTGTCGCTGAAGGACTCGCCTCCTGGCTTCGACCTGCGTGCGGCCACCGAGGCCTACGGCACCGAGGCCGACGACGAGGACGAGAGCTTCGCCGAGACCGAGCAGTACTGAGAGCCAACCACCCCCGGGTCCGAGTGGCCTGAACTTTCTGGAGTCAAGAGATGCCAACCCCCACCAAGGGTGCCCGGCTGGGCGGCAGCCCGGCGCACGAGAAGCTGATCCTCAGCAACCTCGCGACGTCGCTGTTCGAGCACGGCGCCGTCACCACCACCGCGGCCAAGGCCAAGCGCCTGCAGCCGTTGGCGGAGCAGATGATCACCAAGGCCAAGCGTGGTGACCTGAACTCGCGCCGCCAGGTGATGAAGCGGATCAAGGACAAGAGCGTCGTGCACGTGCTCTTCACCGAGATCGGCGAGCGGTACGCCGACCGTCCGGGCGGCTACACCCGGATCACCAAACTCGGCCCGCGCAAGGGTGACAACGCGCCGATGGTGAAGATCGAGCTGGTCGAGGCGCTGGCCGACTCGCCGAAGGCGAAGAAGGCCGCCAAGAAGGCTCCGGCCAAGAAGGTTGCGGCGGCGGACGAGGCCAAGGTCGAGGACAAGACCGACGAGACGGTCGAGGACGAGGCCAAGGTCCAGGACGTCGTCGCCGACGACGCCACGACCGAGGACGCGAAGACCGACGACAAGTGAGTCGTCGGCCCTGAGCCACCAGCAGTGCCCCCTCACCACACGGTGCGGGGGCACTGTTGCGTTAGATTGCCGTGTGCGTTGGCGGATAGACCTGAGGTACGACGGAACGGCCTTCCACGGCTGGGCCCGCCAGGAGGGTCTCCGGACCGTGCAGGGCGTGCTGGAGGAGACGCTCCGGGTCGTACTGCGGCTGCCGGAGCCGCCGACCGTGACCTGCGCCGGCCGGACGGACACCGGCGTACACGCGCGTGGCCAGGTCGCCCATGTGGACGTCGAAGGCGCTGTGGAGCCCCTCAGGCTGCTCAGAAGCCTGAACGGCGTACTACCCGAGGATGTGGCTGTTACGGCCGTGACAGCGGCTCCAGACGGCTTTGACGCCCGGTTCTCCGCTCTCGCCCGTCGCTACGTGTACCGCCTGTGTGACGACCCCACAGGCTGGGACCCGCTGCAGCGCGGTCATGTGCTGCGAGTGGGCCGCCCCCTCGACGTGGACCGGATGAACGCCGCCAGCGCCGGACTGCTCGGTGAGCACGACTTCGCGGCCTTCTGCAAGAAGCGGGAGGGCGCCAGCACAGTGCGTGCGCTGCTGGAGTACTCGTGGCAGCGGACAGGGCCAGGCCTGCTGGAGGGCACTGTGATCGCAGACGCGTTCTGCCACTCCATGGTGCGGGCTCTGGTCGGTGCGCTGGTCCCCGTGGGTGACGGACGGCGTGACGTGAGCTGGCCGGCCGCCGTACTGGCGGGGAAGGTGCGGGACTCGGCTGTCTCCGTCCTGCCTGCGCACGGGCTCACACTGGAGGAAGTGCGCTACCCAGCCGACGACGAGCTGGCTGCGCGGGCGTTGCAGGCCCGCCAGGTCAGGGGAGAGGTGCACCAGCGTGGCTGACCACTACTTCTCGGCAGAGCCGGGCTCGGCGGACGTACGCCGTACTGTCGAGGCTCGGATCTGGGGACGGGAGTACACCTTCACCACAGCCACCGGGGTGTTCTCGCGGGACCGCTTGGACATCGGTACGGCGGTCCTGTTGCGCGAGGTGGACCCGCCGAGCGGCACTGGCACGTACCTGGACCTCGGGACCGGCTACGGGCCGATCGCCTGTGCGCTGGCGGTCGAGGCGCCGAAGGCTGAGGTCTGGGCGGTCGACGTGAACACGCGGGCGCTGGAGCTGACCGCAGAGAACGCGCAGCGGGCCGGTGTGGCCGACCGCGTGCATGCTGTGCTGCCGGACGCCGTACCCGAGGACGTGCGGTTCGACCAGATCTGGTCCAATCCGGCGATCCACATCGGCAAGCCCGAACTGCACAAGATGCTGCTGCGCTGGCTCGAGCGTCTTGCGCCTGGTGGCGTGGCGTGGTTCGTCGTCGGCAAGAACCTCGGCGGTGACTCCTTGCAACGCTGGCTGACCGACCAGGGCTACCCCTGCGAGCGAAAGGCCAGCGCCAAAGGCTTCCGCGTCCTCCGCGCGACCCGCTAGCCACCCAACTCGTTGCCTGCGGCGCGAATCCCTATCCGACGCAGGCCGGTCGTAGCTCGCGCCGGCACCCGGCTGCGACCCCGGTGCCACCTGCCCGGTAAGTGACCAGCGCTCGGCGGGGGGCGTGAGCTGATGCTTGTTGTGCAGGTCGCCGGGCGCGAGCCCGGACACCTCGCCGACCCGCTCGCAGAGCTCGTGCACGGCGTCGTGCAGGGTGCCGGTGACACGCTGGACGTTGTCTTGCCCGTTCAGGAGCACACCACGATCCATGGGGTGTGATGGTATTTGTCCACCGTGTCAGCCACGGGACGGTGAAACCGGCTGCAACGGATCGGGCGGGAGCGCCGTCCTGAGGGTATGGAGGCAGCCTTGGCGGCAGCAGAGGCACGGACTGGCTCGATCGACTTCGAGCTCTGGGTGACCGAGAAGGCGGACGCCCTGCTGCGCTTCGCCTACGTCCTGACCGGCGACAAGAGCTTGGCCGAGGACGCGGTGCAGGACGCCCTGACGACCGCCTGTGCCCGCTGGAGCCGGGTCAGCCGCGCTGACGACCCCGAGGCGTACGTGAAGCGGATGGTGGTCAACGCGCACATCTCCTGGTGGCGTCGCTTCCGCCGCCGCGAAGCCCCGTCGGCTGATCCGGTCCGCACCGGGCCACCGGCGCCGGACGGGGTCGCGGACCGGGCGGAGTCCGACGCCGTCTGGGCGCTGTGCGCGACGCTGCCGGACAAGCAGCGGGCAGCCGTCGTACTGCGCTTCTACGAGGAGCTCTCGTACGCCGAGATCGGTGCGCTGCTGCACTGCGCGGAGGCGACCGCCCGGTCACATGTACACCGGGCACTGGCAGCACTGAAGACCACGCTGAGCAGGGAAGGAGCCGAGGATGCCTGAGCACGAGCACGAGCACGAGTCTGAGCAGGAGCTCGGCCCCAAGATCGCCGACGCGTTCCAGCACCAGGCCGACCGCGCCGGCGGGCTGCGGGGCAGCGGGCTGGCGGCAGAGGCTCGCCGGCGGGTCCGCAAGCGGCGGCAGGGCATGGCGATGGCCGCGGCGGCCGCCGTGGTCGCCGTCTCGATCGGAGGCGTCTGGAACGCCATCGGGGAGCCGTCGCCGATCGCGTCGAGCGCCCAGGACAGCAACAGCAGTGGCAACACGGAGCGTGGGACTGCCGGCACCGAGTCGGGTACGCCGAAGTTCGTGCCACCGCAGGCGGACGCCGGCTGTCCGGCCGACCACCCGATCCAGCAGCCGAACGGGGCCATCGCCGTACCGCGGGGCACCGGGCTGGACGTGGAGACGCCGGTCTTCGGGATGCAGGCGTGTCGCTACCGGCTCACCCCGGGCGCGACGATGCTGCTCGGCCAGCGGGCCTTCAACGCCACGATCGCGCAGCAGGTGGTCGACGCGATCAAGGTGCTGCCCGAGCGGAACCCCGACCTGCCGGTGTTCAAGTGCGCACCACAGGCCGCCCAGCCGTCGGAGGCCATCGTGCTGCGGTTCGACACGTCCGCCGGCGTACGGGAGATCTGGGTGCAGTACGACGGCTGTGACTCAGCCGGCTTCTTCACCGGATCCCGCACCTTCGGTCTGTACTCCGCACCGCTCAAGCTCTTCATGACCGGCACGGTCCGCCCGGCCGGTGGCACCTACCTGGAGGCGCTCAAAGACTGGTGAGTCAGTCGACGGCCGGTCCGCGCTCCTGCCTGGGCCGGAACTGCACCACCCGTCCGGCCGCTGCCGCACCCGACGCCGCGGCGCCCCCCGCCGCCGCACCCCCGCCCGGCCCAACGCCGGGCTCGACTGGCCTACCCACAGGCTCCACAGGCGCCGTTCGTGGCATCCCTGTCGCGCCTTGTCCGGTCTGTGATCCCAGGAAGCGCTGCAGGTCCGCCAGCGTTTCCTGCACCCGCTGCACGGCCTGGTGGGTCTTCAGGTCTGCGAGAAACTCCTGCTCGTGTGGCGACAGCGGTGGTTCGGAGCCCGGGTTAGCTGCGTAGTGCGCCTCCGCGTCCGCCAGGCGCTCGCTCAGGTCGGCGACGGCACGCTGCGCATGCTCCGCACCGAAGCGGGCCGCCTCCTCGGCGGTGGGCCGACCGGGCCGGGCCTCTTCGTAGTGCATCAGCGCGCCGAGCTCCTGCCGCAGTGACCTGGTGAGCCGGTCGCGCATCAGAGCGCGGTGAGACTCCGGCATCACGTCGCCCAGCCGCTTGTCGATGACCAGGTCGGCCAGCGCGTTGAACCGCTGCGGCCGTGGTGTCTTGTCGATCGTCGCCCAGAACTCGTCGGCCGGCCGGTCGGTGAGCACGGCCAGCGCGTCGACGCTGTCCGCCAGGCAACGGCTGACTGCCGGGTATCCCCAGTCGACCTCCGCGTCCAGGATCCCGGGCACCTCGCGGTCGAGCCCGATCTCCCGGATGACCTCGTCGGTGTCGCGTTCCGACCTGAGCACTGCTCGCGCCTCTTCGAGCGCGGTGTCCTCGGGTGACATCAACTTGACCGCGTCCGGGGACCTGTCGTCGCCGAGAACGCTCGTCTGGTGCTCCGCCTCGTGGACCAGCACGATCATCGCGAACCGAGCCCGCCACGGATCCGCGCCCGCCCGTACCAGCGGTTCCAGGACGATCGCCCGGTGCGCAGCGATCGGCCCACCGATCTGCGCGAAGGCCGCGTGCTGCCCGCCGATCTGCTCGTGCAACCGGAGGTTCCACTGCGACGGCATCCCGGTACGGCGTACGACGGCCTCGACAACCCTCGCCACCACCGCGTACTCCGGCGTCCCCGGCGGAATCAGCGCACCAAGACGCCCCCTCGAAGGATGGGCGACACTCACCCCCGAATCCTGCCGACCCGGCAGGTCACTCCACCCCGTGCCCGCGACTGCGCTGCGATATGACGCTCCGGATGGCACCCGGTGTCGACGAGGCGTCGGCGATGTTCGCGCCGCCGCCCAGACCGGGCCGTTGATCATCCAGGAACTTCCGCAAGTCACTGACGTCCCCGGCCGGTTGTTGCGCCTGCTGTCGTTGCCAGGCGAGCACCTCGTCCTCCCAGGTCTGTGCAGCCGGCTGCTGCTGTGCCTGCTGTGCCTGCTGCGCCGCCTGCGCGTGCTGTTGCTGTTGCTGTTGCCAGGCGAGGATCTCCTCTTCCCAGGTCCGCGGGACGTGCTGAGGTTCGACCGTCTCGCTGGGGGCCGGCGCGGTCAGCACGCGGTCGACCTCGGCCAGCGTCAGCCTGCCCACCTCGGCGCCGCGCGCGGCCTTCCCCTCGAGGTCGTCGCCCTCGACGGCCAGCACCGGGGCGAACTTCTCCTGCAGCGCCTGCTCGAGCCGGCCGCGAAGCTCCGCCACGTCGCCGGTGATCTCGTCGCGCCGAGCTTCGATCACCAGGTCCGCGACGACGCCGAACCGCTCGTTCGACCTGGTCCCCTGGAGCAGCCGGCCGACTTCGCCGGGCTCTCTGCCGGTCAGCGTGGCGACACCGCCGACCAGCTCTTTGCTCGCCGCCTGCAAGGCCGGATAGGCGTCGAGTCGTGGCTGGGTGAGCAACTCCGGGTACCTGACGTCCAGGTGCAGGGCCTGGATCACGTGATGGACGTTGTCCTGCGCCCAGTTCTCCGCCAGGCCCTCCTCGAAGGCTCGCTCGGCGGCCGAGAACCGGACGTTTCCGTCGGTGTCCTGCACCTCATGGCACAGGTGCAGTGACTCGTGGGTGAGCGTGACGAGCGCGTCCCGCAGGTTGTAGAGCTCAGCAGGTGTCAGCTCCTCGCCCCTGAACGCCCGTTCCAGGGGCTGCAGCACGGTCGCATCGCTGACGCTCATCCCGCCGTCCGGTCCGGCGGCCCCCTCAGCGCTGCTCAGCTCGAGGTAGATGCGTCCGTTCCACCGGGTCTGCGGCTGCTCCATGCGGCTCGCAACGGTCCGAATGACCGCCGCCACCCTCGCCCAGTCCTGCGACCTGGGGTCGAGCAGTCGCCCACGCCTGAATGCCATCGACCCCGTCTCCCGTTGGTTCGGGCAACCATAACCGGTCGCGGGGAGGGTGCCTGGGTTGTCAGACTGGGGGAATGGGTCACGTGGATGTCGGTGGGGTCGGGTTCGAGTTGCCGGACGGGCGGGTGTTGCTGGACGACATCACGTTTCGGGTCGGGGACGGCGCCAAGGTGGCGCTGGTCGGGGCGAACGGGTCGGGGAAGACCACGCTGACCCGGATCATCGCGGGGGACCTGAAGCCGCACAGCGGGAGCATTGCGCGGTCCGGTGGGCTCGGGGTGATGCGGCAGTTCGTCGGCTCGGTGCGGGACTCCTCGACCGTGCGCGACCTGCTGCTCTCGGTCGCCCCGGAGGCGATCCAGACCGCCGCGGCCGAGCTGGACAAGGCCGAGCTGGCGATGATGGAGGCCGACGACGAGAAGACCCAGCTCAAGTACGCGCAGGCCGTGGCGGACTGGGGCGAGGTCGGCGGGTACGACGCAGAGGTCCTCTGGGACGTCTGTACGACGGCCGCCCTCGGCATCCCGTTCGACCGGTGCCGCTGGCGTGAGGTGAAGACGCTGTCCGGCGGCGAGCAGAAGCGCCTGGTCCTGGAGGCGCTGCTGCGCGGACCGGACGAGGTCCTGATGCTGGACGAGCCGGACAACTACCTCGACGTACCGGGCAAGCGCTGGCTGGAGGAGCAGCTGCGGGCCACCGACAAGACCGTGCTCTACATCAGCCACGACCGCGAGCTGCTGGCGAACACGGCGACCCGGATCGTCACCGTGGAGCTCGGTGCGGCCGGCAACACGGTGTGGACGCACGGCGGCGGCTTCAAGACGTACCACGAGGCCAGGCAGCACCGGTTCGAGCGGTTCGAGGAGCTGCGCAAACGCTGGGACGAGGAGCACGCGAAGCTCCGCGCCCAGATGCTGATGTACAAGCAGAAGGCGGCGTACAACTCCGACATGGCCTCGCGCTACCGGGCCGCGCAGACCCGGCTGCGCAAGTTCGAGGAGGCCGGGCCGCCGCAGGCCATCCCGCGCGAGCAGAAGGTCAGCATGCGCCTCACCGGCGGCCGCACTGGCAAGCGCGCGGTGGTGTGCACCGCACTCGAGCTCACCGGTCTGATGAAGCCTTTCGACCTGGAGGTCTGGTACGGCGAACGCGTCGCCGTACTGGGGTCGAACGGGTCCGGCAAGTCGCACTTCCTCCGGCTGCTCGCCAACGGCGGCTCGGATCCGGACGTGGAGCA
This sequence comes from Kribbella sp. NPDC002412, assembly GCF_053592935.1. Classification (NCBI taxonomy): domain Bacteria; kingdom Bacillati; phylum Actinomycetota; class Actinomycetes; order Propionibacteriales; family Kribbellaceae; genus Kribbella; species Kribbella sp. NPDC002412. The sequence continues at coordinate 63,924 of NZ_JBSFBL010000013.1, read as the reverse complement.
CCGGCCGGTCGGCGACGTACAGATCGCTCCAGTGCGGCACACCGGCAACGCCAAGCTGGGTGCACGGGTGCGACCGGGGTGGTTCGCGCAGACGCATGAGCACCCGGAGCTGGTCGGCCGGACGCTGCTGGAGATCCTGCACCGGGGTGACGAGCACCGGGAGGGCATGGGACGCGAGCTGGCCTCGCGGAAGCTGGACCGGTACGAGCTGGCGCATGCCGCGGAGCAGACCTTCGACAGCCTGTCAGGTGGTCAGCAGGCCCGCTTCCAGATCCTGCTGCTCGAGCTGTCCGGCGCCACGCTCCTGCTGCTCGACGAGCCGACCGACAACCTCGACGTCGAGTCGGCCGAGGCGCTGGAGGAAGGTCTCGACTCGTTCGACGGCACGGTCCTCGCGGTGACCCACGACCGCTGGTTCGCCCGCGGGTTCGACCGCTACCTGGTCTTCGGCGCCGACGGCTCGGTCTACGAGTCCAACGAACCCGTCTGGGACGAAGGGCGCGTCGAGAGGGCCCGCTGACCCGTACAGTTCTCCCACGCCAACGAGGGGGGAGCTCGTCATGTCAGCAGACCTGGCCAAGCGCTGGGCCGGCACGGTCGTGCCCAGCTGGGTCTACCGCTGGCTGATGCCGGTCCTGTGGGTCGCTGCGACCACGGTGTCGCTGACGACGACCGAGGACGTGCCGTGCACGGAGGACCCCAGCATCTGTGCGCCTGACGTGGCGTTCGCGCTGACCTTGGTTCCTGCCTTCGCCTCGCTGGTCCTGTGGTGGTGGCAGCCTCGCGTCGCTGCCGTTGCGGGGCTGGTGTTCTTCGCGGCCCAGGTCTGGTACGACGGGGGCGCAGTACTAGCCGAGTGGGCGCTGTTCGCGTGTGCATGCCTCGCTCTGTTGGTCTGGTTCGCTGTCAGTCGTCGCAAGCAGGTCGCACTGACGGCTGACCTGCCGAGACGGCCGGTGGCGGTCCCTGCAGCGAAGCCGCTGGGCCTGTCGGGGCGGCTCGTTGTTGCAGTCCTGCTGCTGGTGGCAGGAGCAGCTGGTCTCGGGGTCATGCGGTGGCAGGACCAGCAGGAGCAGGTGCATCTGCAGCGGGCCGTGGAGCAGACAGCCGTCGCCGGTGACAGCCACGACGATGAGCTGGAGCTCAGGCTGCCGGATGGCAACCGGCGGTTCATCATCCCGCTGGACGACTACGAGCCAGGGACCCAGATCCCGGTGCTGATCGATCCGGCGGATGACGAGTGGGTCCGGCTGCGCGTGGAGCCCGCGGACTACACGCACTGGTATGCGGTGGCCGGTGGCGCGTGGTTGCTGGCGCTTCTCCTTGCCTACCGGGACATCCGGCGACGTCGAGCCCGCCCTCGCCAGTCATGGACCGCCGCCGGCCTCCCCGTCCGGATCACACCGGACGCCTCGGCAGACTTCGTCATCAGCCTCAGCAACAGCACCACCGCACTAGCCTTCCTACCAGCCGCCCTGGACGACGCGGCAGCGGACGACCGGCTGTTCGACGCGATCGATCAGCTCGACGACGACGAGCCGGACGCGCCGGCTTCCGTTCGCCAGGAATGGCTCCAGACGGTCCAGCGCTACCAGGGTGAGGCCTTGCTGGTGGGGGAGCTCGCCGAAGGTGGTTGGCCGACGGTGCTGCTGGGTGACCTCGCGCTGCGCCCGACGGCTCCGATGCGTGCACCGCGCCGGCTGCCCTGGAGTGTCGAGGCCGCCGCCAGCTTGCCTACGTCGGTGAACGTCGACCCGAGGAACGTGCACGCCGAGTTCAGGCTCGTCGACGCGGCGCGGGAGACGCCGCCACTGCCTTGGTCGGTGCCTAGCGAGCCGGCCGCGTGGTGGTGCTGGCCTGCGCTGATCGGGGCGTTGCTGGGCGGGCCTGTCGCGGTCGCGTGGTTCGTGAGTGTTGGTGACTGGTTCCCGGCGATCGGTGCGGTGGTCGCGGCCGCGACGGTGCTGCGCTTCCTCAGCGACGACCTTTTCGATCGCGTCAGTGTGTCGGCCGACGAGGTGCGCTTCCGGCGTGGCTGGTCCGAGCTGGTCGTGGACTGGCGAACGGTCGACTCGGTCGAGGTGCACAGCAACTGGGTAGCACTCAGGGCCGGCCGCGACAGCCACCAGATCACTCGGCTAAAGCGTCCCGTAGACGTGGCTGCAGTCCTCGAGGCGCTACGGCTCAGAGCGCGGACCGGACTACCGGCCACACCGGCCCGGCGCCGGCTCAACCCGCAGGCACTGGTCGATACGCTCTTCTTCGCGGCGTGTGTGGGGGCCGCCCTCCTAGCACGTCTGGTCTAAGGGCTGACGCACCAGCCGTCGCGGTAGGCCGCCCAGTTGTCCGCGGTGGCAGTGAAGTCGACGTACATGGCCAGGCCGAAGTTCTGACGGTTTGACTTGCCCAGACCGAGCCGCGCGCCCCGGACCGCCGCGGCGACCGTCTCCGCGTGGCCCCAATGCGACGGGTTGTTCTCCCAGTACGCCGGTAGGCCCATGAGGAGGTCCGTTGATGCCGGTGTCGCCTCCAGCGCCAGCTTGGTCTGCTGCGCGACATAGCCGCCGTACAAGGACTCCAGAGGCATCGCGGTGTCGTAGGACATGACGGCGATCTGCTCGACGCGGCGGGCGACCTCGGCGAAGTAGTCCTGCGACCACCACTTGCCCTCGCCGGCGATTGCCAGTGGGAGTGCGTTGACCCGCCACAGCGGCTCCAGTTGAGCAGCCGCGACGGACAGCGGAACGCCGCGCTTCTCCGTCAGCACATGCGTTTCGTCCAGTACGGCGAGGAAGCCGGCCGACCCGGAGTGCACCGGCTCGAAGTCGAAGTGGATGCCCTGAAACCCCTGGTCCAGTACGGCGGCCGACGACGCCACCACGCGTGTCCGCACCGCCGGATCGTCCAGGTCCATGCCCGGGTTCTTCCCCGGCTGCACGATGTCCCCCAGCCAGGCCTGCACGCGTACGGCGGGAGCCGCAGCCTTCATGGCCGTCGTGAACCACTGCGCCCGCGGCGACACCTTGGCCAGCGGCAGCGTGCCGTCGTGCTCCAGCGGACCGGCGTGCACGTAGAGGTCCCGAATCCCCGTGCCCTCGAGCTGACGGGCCAGCGCGGTCACGTCGGCCTCGGTCTTCCGCCCGTCCATCCAGGCATGGCCCAGCCACAGTGCGTCGTTGTTGCGCGTCCGGGCTTCGGCTGCCGGTTCACCGACGTACTGGATCCGCAGCGACACCGCGAAGGCGCTGAGCGGCACCGGCACAAGCAGCACGAAGACCAGGACGACGAGCAGCACGACCCGGCGCCGGCGCGACCAGGTCTTCCAGCGCCGCCTCACGGACGCAGGCCGTCGAACACCAGCGCGAGCATCCGGTCGCGGACCTCCGGCTCGAGCCCGACCGCGGTCGCACCGCGGGACGCGCCGATCAGCAGCGCGTACACCTCGGCCAGCCCGGCATCACGCCGTACTGCGCCGGTCTCCTGAGCCCGGGTGAGGAGGGTGCCGAACGCTTCCCGCAGCCCCGCGCCCGCCTTCCGGGCATCCGCGCCGCCCAGCGAGCCGGCCGCCGTGAGCGCCTCGGCGATCGCGAGCTTGGACGCGGACTCCGACACCACCTGGGTGAAGAACCCGAAGAACGCCTGACCGGGATGGTTGCTGGCGGCAAGTTCGAGGGCGGTGTCGCGCAACCGCTCGAGCCGCAGCGTGAGCACTGCCTCGAGCAGCTCGGTCTTGGTCGGGAAGTGCCGGAACACCGTCGCGATCCCGACCCCGGCCAGCTTCGCCACGTCGTCGGTGGACGCGTTCGGCGACCGGCCGAACACCTCGTCCGCCGCGGTCATGATCCTGGCCCGGTTGTCCCGCGCGTCTGCTCGCACCCTGCTCCCCTCTCGCCCCTTCAGCCTAGGAGACGCCGCCGCCCACCATTGGGTTGTAACCGAAGTGGGTACTCCGTATATTCGGAGTCGATACTCCGTTTAATCGATGAGAGGGTCCGTCCCGATGACTCCCGAAGAGGTCTTCCTGAAACTCGTCCATGGCGTCGCCGACCGCGACTTCGACGCCCTCCCGGCGCTGTACGCCGAGCAGACCGACGTCCGGCACCCGATGAACCCGTACGGCGACCGGCCGCTGCTCAGCCGGGACGCGCTGAGTGAGCACTTCGGGGTGAACGCCCCGCGGGCGGTCGAGTCGATCCGGTTCCGGCCGGAGAACATCCGGGTCCACCAGACCGCCGACCCGGAGGTGATCGTCGCCGAGTTCGAGTACGCCGGGACCGTGCTGGCGAGCGGGGAGCCGTTCCGGGCGCCGGCGATCTTCGTGCTGCGGGTCCGCGACGGGCTGATCGTGGAGTCCCGTGACTACATCGACCACGTGGCGATGGCCAAGGCCCGCGGCCAGGTCGGCCAACTGGTCGAAAAACTGCAGGAACCGGCCGGCGCCCCTGCCGCGTCGTAGTCGGCAGAGGCGCCGGATGGCCCCGGACCGAGGCATCAAGCCCGCCTGGGGCCATCTCCAATCCGGACCGGCATCGCGGTCAGCGCCTTCGCGGCGACGACCAGGCCGGCCGCGGCCAGCACGATGTCCTTCAGCACGTACTGCGCCTCCAGCGTCGGGGTGCCGGGGAACAGGTCGCCGAAGAACAGCACCAGCGGCGACATGATCCCGACCAGCGAGAACCCGAGCACCAGCAGTCCGGTGCGCAGGAACTTTCCGGTGACCAGGGTCAGCCCGATGAAGCACTCCAGCAGCGCGGTCAGCAGGACGGCGTTGCGTCCCTCTATGACGCCGAGGGTCAGCGTGTCGATGGTCCGCATCACCAGGGCCTCCGCCGGGCTGGCGCCCGGGAAGAACTTCAGCAGTCCGAACCCGAGGAAGACCAGGCCCAGGCTGACCCGCAGGATGTCGACGCTGCGCTGCCCGAGCCAGTCGGCGATCTTGTTTCCCTTGTGGAGCAAGGCGTTCATGGTGGTTTCTCCCTGTCACAGTCGATGTCCACCACAGCGTCGCCGCCGGACTGCGCCTACCGCGTCCGGCAGTCGACGGCAGTTCGCCTACCCCAGCCGCGGTACGACTCAGGGAGACCCTGAGGCCGCCGGGAGTACGTCACTCGAGCCGGCGGCCGTCCAGGTCGAGGCGCCGGACGGTGGTCTCGGCAAAGCGCCCGCGGTCCCGCACGTCCGGGTACGGCGTGACCGTCACCGTCTGCTTCTCGATCCGAAGCACCTCGCGGATCAGCGCCTCCCGCAACTGCGCGGCGACCGTCTGATGCCCGGCGCTGTCGATCAGGTTGTCGAGCTCGTACGGGTCGGCGGTCAGGTCGTACAACGCCTTCTCCACATAGCGATCCGCCGCCGGCTCGTCACCGATCTCCGGTGCGTGGACGTAGTACTTCCACCGCTCCGTGCGCACCGCACGGCCGACCTCGGACTCGCTCACCTGGATCAGCACCGGCTCACTGACCGTCCGCTGCCGCAGGGGTACGCCGTCCAGATGATCAGGCAACTCGATTCCGGCTGCGTCGAGCACCGTCGGTACTACGTCGACCGTGCTGACAGGTACTCCGACGCGAGTACCACCGCGGTAGCCGGGACCCTCGACGACCAGCGGGATCCTGACCGATCCGTCATGCGGCGACCGCTTGTACTCGCTGTTCCGCGTCTTGAAGTGCGACCCGTGGTCCGAGGTGTAGACGACGAGGGTGTCGTCGAGCAGGTCCAGGCTGACCAAGGCGTCGCGGAGTCTGCCAAGGCACTCATCGACCCGCTTGATCTGGCCGTAGTACCCGGCGGCGTGCTGGTGCGCCGTACCTGGGAGGGAGGCAAGGTCCGGTGGCAACCAGGCGCCGTTGTAGGTGTCCCGGTAGACCTCCGGGGCCGGGTAGTCGTCGTGCTCGTTCTGGTGGTGTGGCTCGATCAGCGACAGGAAGAGCATGAACGGGCGGTCATCGGCCGAGGCTCTGGCGACATACCGGATCGCTGCGTCCGTCAACGCGTCGGGGCGGTAGCCGGGCAGGCGGACGGGCTCGCCGTCCCGGTCGTACACGACGGTCCGGTACGCGTCCGAGGTGAACTCGAGCAGGTTCGACGCGAGCCAGAAGTCGTATCCACCCTGCTCCTCGACGGGCACCGGCTCCTGCGTTCCGAGGTGCCATTTGCCGATGTAGCCGGTCTGGTAGCCGGCCGCGCCGAACAGCCGGCCCAGCGTGGGCGCGTCGGTCGGCAGCGGCACGTTGTTGCGGTAGACGCCGGTGTTGGTCGGGTACATGCCCGTCTGCATGGCCGCACGGGCCGGTGCGCAGACGGGGTTGGTCGTGCAGGCTGCCTCGAACGACGTGCCGTGCCGGGCCATCAGGTCGAGGTTGGGCGTGATGCCCAGCGGGCTCCCGACGGTGTCCCAGCGCTGCTGGTCGGTGAAGAAGACGATCACGTTAGGGCGCATCAGAGTCCTCACTTGAGGCCGGAGAGCGTGATGCCCTCGACCAGGAATTTCTGGGTGATCACGAAGAACACCGCGGTCGGGACGAACAGCAGCAGGGCGCCGGCCGCGGTCAGGTTCCACTGGGTGAAGTACTCCTGGTTGAACAGTGTCAGCCCGATCGGCAGCGTGCGCATCTCGGTCCGGCTGGTGGCGATCAACGGCCAGAGGAACTCGTTCCACTGGAACACGAAGGTGAACAGGCCGAGCACCGCCAGCGCGGGCTTGCACTGCGGCAGGATCACCCGCAGGTAGATCCGGAACTCGCCGGCGCCGTCCACCCGGGCCGCCTCGATCAGTTCGTCCGGCAGCGGCCGGATGAACTGCCGCATCAAGAAGATGCCGTAGGCATCCATCAGGAACGGCACGATCAGGCCCTGGTAACTGTCGATCCAGCCGAGGTTCGCGAAGATCGCGTAGATCGGCAGCATCCGGACGAAGAACGGCACCATCAGCGTGGACAGCACCGCGACGAACGCGATCCGCTTGCCCGGGAAGTCCATCTTCGCGAACACGTACCCGACCAGCGGGTCGAAGACCAGGTGCGCGACCGTGATCGCCCCGGCCATCACGAAGCTGTTCACGAAGAACCGCCCGAACGGCGCGGCCTCGAACAACCGGGTGAAGTTCTGCCACTGCAGGTCGGCCGGCCACAGCACCGGATCACCGGACTGCACCTCGGCGTCACTCTGCAACGCCAGCACGATCATGTAGAGCAGCGGCAGCACGGTGACCAGGCCGAGCGCGACCAGTACGGCGTACGCCGCCACCCGGTCGCCGGGGAAGAGTCGTTCACGCATGGGTCCGGTCCCCGATCCGCAACTGCAGCAGCGACAGCACGAGGACGACGAGCAGCAGCAGGACGGACAGCGCCGACGCGTAGCCGAAGTCGTTGTCGTTGAACGCGACGATGAACAGCCGGTGGGCGTAGAGCGAGGTCGCGTTGCCGGGGCCGCCGCCGGTGACTATGTACGGCAGAGCAAACTGCTGCAACGTACTGATCAATCCGATGATCGAAACAAATAACGTTGTCGGCGCGAGCAGCGGCAGCGTGATCGCGAAGAACCGGCGCCACGGCCCGGCCCCGTCGATCCGCGCGGCCTCGTAGTACAGACCTGGGATCCCTTGCAGGCCGGCCAGGAACAGCACCATCGTGTACCCCGCACCGGACCAGACCGTGATGCCGACGATCGTCGCCAGCGGGTGGGTGCTCAGCCAGGTCTGCCCGGGCAGACCGACGGACTCGAGCAGCCGGTTGAGGATCCCGACCTGCGGATCGAGGATGTTGCGCCACAGCAGGCCGACGATCGACACGGACGTCAGGTACGGGATCAGGAGCACCGAGCGGAACAGCGTGCGGCCCGGCAGCGCCTGGTTGAGGATCACGGCCAGTCCGAGGCCCACCGCCGTACCGACGATCAGAGTGCCTGCGGCGTACAGCAAGGTGATCAGGAACGAGTGCACCACCTCGGGGTCGCTCAGCGCCCGGCTGAAGTTGCCCAGGCCGACGAACGTCACCCCGTCGGCGTCGTACAGGCCGGTCAGCAACTGGTTGCCGATCGGGAGGAAGAACAGCAGGGTGAAGAACAGCACCGCCGGAGTCAGGAACAGCCATGCGGTCGCCGCCTGCCGCCGACGGGTCACAGGGCGGCCCCGGCCTGCTTGCGGAACTCGGCCAGCGTCTGCTCGACCGGAGCGTGCTGGATGATCATCTGCTGGTAGGCCTTCTTCCACAGCTCGGTGATCTGCGCGGCCTTCCCACTGGCGGAGAGCTGGACGTCCTGCTTCGCCACCACCGCGAGCGCCTTGGCGATCGTCGCCAGGTTCGGGTCCGCGGCGACGGCCGGGTCGGCGGCCCAGCTCTTGCGCGGCATCGACATGCCGGACTCCTTGGTGGCGGCCAGCTCGGTCTTCACCGCGGTCAGCTTGGTCAGCAGCTCCCACGACAGCTTCGGGTCCCGCGCCTTGGTCGGGATCATCAGGCCGGCGCCGGCCATCGACGAGGCCTGGACCGCGCCGGTCAGCGGTACGGCGAGGCCGAGGTCGATGTCCGGGCTGCCCTGCCGGATCGGGCCGATGTCCCACGGCCCGGACACGAACATCGCGGCCCGCTTCGCGGAGAACAGCTTCTGCGGACCGGAGTAGTCCGTCGTCGCCACCGGTGCGGGGGAGACCTTGTGGGTGTAGATCAGGTCCTGCATGAACTGCAGCGCGGTCCGGGCGCCATCGGCGGGCATCATGAACTGCTTGCCGGCGACCTGGCTGAAGTCCACCTTCTGCTGGCTGTAGAACGGACCCGCGTAGCTGGCGTCGGCATTGAGCGCCGTACCGCTGAGCTTGTCCTTGGTCGTGGACCTGGCGATCTCGAGGAACTCGTCCCACGTCGTCGGCGCCTTGTCGACCATCGCCTTGTTGTAGAAAACCAGGCCGTTGGCGGTCAGGTGCAGCGGGATCGAGTACGTCTTGCCTTCGTACTGCCGGGCGACGACGGCCTGGTCGATGAAGTCGCCGGGGAAGCCGAACGCCTGGTCCGCCTTGGCGAACTCGTCCAGCGCCAGCACGTTGCCGGCCAGCCCGTACTGCGTCCCGGTCCCGGCGGACACCTCTTCGACCAGGTCCGGCACGTTCCCGGACCGGAAGTCGGCGGTCAGCTTGGTGGTCAGGTCCGGCCACTGGAACTTCTGCCAGTTCATCTGCAGGTCGTGGTCCTTGCCGAACTGGTCGATCACCTCCTTGTAGGCCTGGTAGCCGTGCCCGGCGTTCCAGTAGATGGTGAACGTCCGGGCGTCCTGCGTCTTCGCCCCCGGCGTGGCCGGCGCGCAGGCCGTGCCCACCGCGCCGAGGACGGTGGCGCCGAGCCCGAGCTGGAGGAACGAGCGGCGGTCGATTGAGGGCATGACGAACCTTTCGAAGGTGCTGGTACGGCGGGGTTGCTTACGCGGATTCGCGGTGGTTCAGGACCCAGGGCATGGAGAGCTCCCGGGCGGGCAGAGTGGGATCGTCGATGCGTGCGAACAGCGCCTCGACCATCTCGGTGAAGTCGAGCTGGTACATGCCGACACTGGTCAGCGGCGGCAGCGAGTACGTCGCCTCGCGGGTGTTGCCGGTCCCGATCACGGCCAGGTCGTCCGGCACCTTCACGCCGCGGTCCACGGCGGCCTGCAAGGCGGCGAACCCACCACGGTCGGACTCGGAGACGATGGCGTCCGGCGGCTTCGGTGAGTCGAGCAGCTCGCGGACCACCAGCACCGCGTCCTCCCGGGACGCCGCGCCGACCCGGACCAGTGCCGGGTCGACCTCGAGGCCATGGGCGTGCAGGGCGTCGACGTACCCGAGGTAGCGGTCGTCCTGTGCGCCGGTGTGGGAGAGGAAGGCGATGCGCTCCCGCCCGGCGTCGAGGAGGTAGGTGGTGGCTTCGGCCAGCGCCTTGCGGACGTTGTTGCGGATGACGTCGACCCCGGGCATCCGGAGGTTGTCGCTGAACGCCATCAGCGCGCGAGTGGAGCGGCGGGCCGCGGTGAGGTCCAGGTCGTCGCTCAGACCTGGGGTGAAGATCGCGCCGTCGATGTGCCCGCGGGTGATGACTCTGAGGGACTGGGCCGCGCGGTCCAGACGCCGTACCGGGACGCCGATGACGGAGTAGCCATGCGCGGCCGCGATGTCCTCGCACTGCAACGTCAACCGATCCAGCCACGGCCCGACCGGCGGCGCGTACACCAGCGCGATCAACTCCGACCGCTGCCGCCGGAGACTCCGAGCCGCGGTGTTCCCCTTGTACCCCAGCCGCCGAGCCGCCTCCTCGACCCGCGTCCGAGTCGCCTCCGGCAACGGCGTGGTCCGGTCCGCGCGCCCGCTCAACACATACGAACAGGTAGCCACCGAAACCCCAGCAGCCTCCGCCACATCCCGAAGCGTCGTCCGCTCTTCCCTACCCATGGTGAAAGCATTAACCTGACCAGAGAGAGGGTCAATACCCCTAAGTTGGTTAATTCTATAGACATTAACCAACCGGACACCGCCCCAAATGACACCGCCTCCGGCCGGCGACAGTTCTTCCGGCCGCCTCCGGCGGCGCCGCCAACTGGTGATCCGCTCTCCTGTGACCGGCGGACGGGCGATGTGTGCACTGGCGGATGTGGACAGCGGGATGTCCTGGCGGGTCGTGGCCGACGGGCTCACCCGGGTGGGCTTTGGAGGCCGACCAACAGGTCCGCCCCGGCGCCGGTGGGCCGGTCAGGGGTGACGTGCCCACTGTGATCGCGGGCGGATGTCGAGAGTCTTGGGGTGGCTTCGTCTCTCGGGTAAATGCGGCAGCGTTGCCGCTTCGTCGTACGTCCTGGGAGGACAGCCATGCGCAAACTCATAGTTCAGCAGTGGGTTACCGTCGACAACGTCGCTGCGGAGGAGGACGGGGGCCTCAGCTTTGTGTCGGGGGAGCCGTTTGACGACGAGGTCACCGACGATCCCTTCAAGAACAGCATGATGGGCTTCATCGACTCGGTCGACACGATGATTCTCGGCGCCAACACGTACAACCAGTCCAAGGGCTACTGGCCGTACGCCGACGACCAGGGTGAGTACGGCAGGAAGCTCAACAACCTCACCAAGTTCGTCGCCTCGTCGACACTGGAGGACGCGCCGTGGGGCGACTTTCCGGCCGCGACCGTGACGCGTGACCCGGCCGCCACCGTCCGGGAGCTCAAGGAGCAGAGCGGCAAGGACATCTGGTTGTGGGGGAGCTTGAAACTCATGCGCTCCCTGCTGGACGCCGGCCTGGTCGACGAAGTCCGGATGCTGGTCTGCCCGGCGACACGTGGCAAGGGGACGCGCGTTTTCGAGGATCGGCAGAACCTGAAGGTGGTCGAGGCCACCGCGTTCGACAACGACGTCGTACTCCTGCGTTACGAGATCAAGAAGTAGGTGGGGGGCGGTCGTCGGGGTCGGTGAAGTTGTAGTGCCGGGCGAGCTCGGCTGGCCGGACTACCTGGCCGGTCAGGCGGATCACGTCGGGGTCGGTGGCCAGGGCGGCTACGGCGCGGCCGACGAATTGTGGCGACTCCGAGTCGGACAGGTCGAAGTGTTCGGCGGCTCGGAGGACCGACTCGGTGCGCACCAGGCCTGGGTGGAGGGACACCGCCGTCACGCCATGGTCGGTCAGGTCGTGGGCCATGCAGGCGATCATGTGGTCGGTCGCGGCCTTGGCGGCGCCGTACGCGACGCCGGCGTCGGTCTTCTCGGCGGCGTCGGACGAGACGTTGACGATCAGGCCTGAGCGCTGGGCGACCATGGTTGGTACGGCGGCCACGGTGGTGACGTAATGGGCGCGTACGCCGACCTGGAACATCGCGTCCCAGCGCTCGACCGGCGCGGTCCAGAAGCCGGACTCGAGCCAGAACTCCGTGCCGTCCCAGAAGTACTCGTAGCCGCCCCAGACGTTGTTCACCAGTACGTCGAGGCGCCCGGCCTCCGCCACCACCTGCGCGACGGCCCGCCTCGTCTGCTCGTCGTCGCGATGGTCGCAAACGATCGCCACCCCGCGCCCACCCAACGCGGTCACTTCCGCCGCGGTCTCCCGAAGGTTGCCGCTCAACCCGGTCCCCGCCGCCTGGCCGACCTCAGTCCGCCCAGTCACATAGACCGTCGCACCCTGCTCGCCAAGCCCGAGCGCGATCCCCTTCCCCACACCCCGACTAGCCCCGGTAACCAGCGCAACTTTCCCCTCCAACGTCCCCATCCACCGAAGCTAACCGACCCCAGGAGTTAACGCCGCCCCCTGGCTTGACAGGGAGCCCGCATCGGTTTCCGCTCGAAGGCGCGCGGGGGGATATCCGGTGCTGTTGTGCCTTCTCCTCTGGTGTGCGAGGGGAGAAGGCACAACGCGAAGGGATATCCGCGCCCGTTGTAGGCGACGACTGGGATGCGGACGAGCCGGCGCATGCGCGGTGGGCGCGCCGCCGGAGGCTTCCGGAAGGACTGGCGCCGCCGGAGGTGGTGTCCCTCAAACACAAAACGGCCCCTCCGGGTGGAGGGGCCGTTCGAGCGGTGGGTCAGCGGTCGCCCATGGGGACGTACTGGGTGCCGCGTTCGCCGGTGTAGATCTGCTTGGGGCGGGCGATCTTCTGGTCGCCGTCGTTCAGCATCTCCAGCCACTGGGCCAGCCAGCCCGAGGTGCGGGGGATGGCGAACAGGACGGTGAACATCTCCGGCGGGAACTGCAGGGCCTCGTAGATCAGGCCGGAGTAGAAGTCGACGTTCGGGTAGAGCTTGCGGGAGACGAAGTACTCGTCCTCCAGCGCGATCTTCTCCAGCTCGACGGCGATCTTCAGCAGCGGGTTGATCCCGGTCACCTCGAAGACGTCGTCGGCGGCCTTCTTGATGATCTTGGCCCGCGGGTCGTAGTTCTTGTAGACCCGGTGGCCGAAGCCCATCAGCCGCTCTTCGCCGTTCTTCACACCCTCGATGAACGACGGGACGTTCTCGTTCGAGCCGATCCGGCGCAGCATCTTCAGCACCGCCTCGTTGGCGCCGCCGTGCAGCGGGCCGTAGAGCGCGCCGATGCCGCCGGCAACGGCGGTGTACGGGTCGACCTGGGTGGAGCCGATCGCCCGGACCGCGTTGGTGGAGGCGTTCTGCTCGTGGTCGGCGTGCAGGATGAACAGGATCTCCAGCGCCCGCACCAGCCGGTCGTCGGCGGCGTACTTGGGCTCGCTCATCTTGAACAGCATCGACAGGAAGTTCGCCGTGTAGCTGAGCTCGTTGTCCGGGTACACGTACGGCTTGCCCTGGGCGTGCCGGAAGGCGAACGCGCCGAGCGTCGGCATCTTCGCGATCAGCCGCCGGATCTGCAGCGCCCGGGACTCCTCGTCGAAGATGTTGCGCGACTCGGGGTAGAAGGTGGACAGCGCGCCGACCGAGGCCAGCAGCATGCCCATCGGGTGGGCGTCGTACCGGAAGCCCTGCATGAAGGTCTTCAGGTTCTCGTGGACGAACGTGTGATACGTCACGTCGTGCGCCCAGGCCTCGTACTCCGCCTTGTTCGGCAGCTTGCCGTTCACCAGGAGGTAGGCCACCTCGAGGTAGTTCGACTGCTCGGCGAGCTGCTCGATCGGGTAGCCGCGGTACTCCAGGATGCCCTTGTCGCCGTCGATGAAGGTGACGGAGGAGCGGCAGGAGGCGGTGTTGACGAAGCCGGGGTCGTAGGTGGCCAGGCCCCCGTCGCCGTCGGTTGCGCTGATCTGCTTGAGATCCGCGGCACGGATGGTGCCATCGGTGATGGCAAGGTCGAAGTCCTTGCCGGTCCGGTTGTCCCGGACGGTGAGCGACTGTTCGGTCACAATGCCCTCTTCGGAAGCTGGCGTCATCGCCTGGATGAGTGAGGGTAAGTCTTCCGGCGGGACGCGGGTCGGACTGCAATCTTCACCGCTAAACTAGTGCGGTCGGGGATTCCTTCCAAGCCGGGGTCCCCGGTCGGCTTGCGCTCGCTTTGACCCGGAGCCGACAGCGCCGGTATTCTGGGCTGCTGTTGTGCGTTCCAGGTCCCAGCCCGTCGGCGGACCGCTCGCCGACGTACCAGTTTTGTCAACCTCTGAGAAACGAAGGTCAACGACCGTGCGCACGTACAGCCCGAAGCCTGCTGACGTCACCCGCGAGTGGCACGTGATCGACGCCACCGACGTCACGCTCGGTCGGCTCGCCGTCCAGATCGCCACCCTGCTGCGCGGCAAGCACAAGCCGACGTTCGCGCCGCACGTGGACGGCGGCGACTTCGTCGTCGTCGTCAACGCCTCCAAGGTCGCCCTGTCCGGCACCAAGCGGACGGACAAGCTGGCCTACCGCCACTCGGGTCACCCGGGTGGTCTGACGGCCACGCCGATCGGCGAGATCCTCGACAAGGACCCTCGCAAGGCCGTCGAGAAGGCTGTCTGGGGCATGCTGCCGAAGAACCGCCTGAGCCGGAAGCTGCTCACCAAGCTGAAGGTGTACGCCGGTCCGGAGCACCCGCACTCTGCCCAGCAGCCGAAGCCGTTCGAGATCACCCAGATCGCCCAGTAAGCGATCGACGAGCCAGGTAAACGAGGATTTTCAGCGTGAGCGACATCACCACCGAGACCGAAGAGTTCGACCCCGAGGTCCCCATCGACAGCGAGGGCCCGGTCGCCTACACCTCCGAGACGAACCCGACTCCGGAGCAGCGCGCCGAGACGGGTCGGGTCGCGGTGATCAACCCGGCCGGCGCCACCGGCCGCCGCAAGGAGGCTGTCGCCCGCGTGCGGATCGTGCCGGGCAGCGGCAACTGGAAGATCAACGGCAAGCCGCTCGACGTGTACTTCCCGAACAAGGTGCACCAGCAGCACGTGAACGAGCCGTTCGTCGTCGCGGGCCTGGAGGGCTCGTACGACGTGATCGCCCGGATCAACGGCGGCGGCATCACCGGCCAGGCCGGTGCGCTGCAGCTGGGTGTGGCCCGGTGCCTGAACGAGGCCGACCAGGAGGCGAACCGCCCCGGTCTGAAGAAGGCCGGTCTGCTCACCCGCGACGCGCGGATCAAGGAGCGGAAGAAGGCTGGTCTCAAGAAGGCCCGCAAGGCGCCGCAGTACAGCAAGCGCTGATCATCTGATGGGTCGTTTGTTCGGCACGGACGGAGTCCGTGGCCTGGCGAACGTGGACCTGACCGCGGAGCTGGCGCTCGACCTCTCGGTCGCGGCAGCTCACGTACTCGGCGAGGCCGGTGCCTTCGAAGGGCACCGGCCGCGCGCCGTTGTGGGGCGGGATCCACGGGCCAGTGGTGAGTTCCTGGAAGCCGCCGTGGTGGCCGGACTGGCCAGCGCCGGCGTCGACGTGGTCCGGCTCGGCGTGCTGCCGACGCCGGCCGTGGCGTACCTGACCGGCTCGACCGGCGCCGACCTCGGCGTGATGCTGTCCGCCAGCCACAACCCGATGCCGGACAACGGCATCAAGTTCCTGGCCCGCGGCGGGATCAAGCTGGACGACGCGATCGAGGACGCGATCGAGGCCCGGATGGGCGAGGAGTGGCAGCGCCCGACCGGTTCGGACGTCGGCCGCGTCACCGACGACGGGCAGGGTTTCGAGACGTACGTCTCGCACCTGGTCCGCTCGGCCCCGAACCGGTTCGACGGCCTCAAGGTCGTGATCGACTGCGCCAACGGCGCCGCCTCGCAGACCGCGCCGGAGGCCCTGCGCCGGCTCGGCGCCGAGGTGATCACGTACGCCGCCGCGCCTGACGGACTGAACATCAACCTGGACTGCGGTTCCACCCACCTGGAGGGACTGCAGCGCGAGGTGCTCGGCCACCGCGCCGACCTCGGCATCGCCCTGGACGGTGACGCGGACCGCTGCCTGGCCGTCGACGCGAACGGCGAGCTCGTGGACGGCGACCAGATCCTCGCCATCCTGGCGCTGGCGATGCGCGACAGCGGCCGGCTGTCCAACGACACCGTGGTCGCGACCGTGATGAGCAACCTCGGCTTCGTGCAGGCGATGGTCCGGGAGCGGATCGCGGTCGAGCAGACCAAGGTCGGCGACCGGTACGTGCTGGAGGCAATGAAGGCCGGCGGGCACAAGCTCGGCGGTGAGCAGTCCGGGCACGTGATCCTGTCCGACCACGCCACCACCGGCGACGGCACGCTGACCGCGGTCATGCTGCTCGCCAGGGTCGCCCAGACCGGCAAGACGCTGAGCGACCTGGCCGGCGCGATGACCCGGCTCCCGCAGGTGCTGGTCAACGTCAAGGACGTCGACAAGTCCCGCGCCGGCACCGACCCGGCGGTCCAGGCCGCGGTGGCCGAGGCCACCAAGCGCCTGGGTGACTCCGGCCGAGTCCTCCTCCGCCCGTCGGGCACGGAGCCCTTGGTCCGGGTGATGGTCGAGGCGGAGTCGTCCGACACCGCCCACGAGATCGCCCACTCGCTGGCCGAAGTGGTCGCCTCTTCACTGAAGCTCTGAAAGCTCCAACCGCAAGTACGCCGGGACGCACTGTCCCGGCGTACTTGCATTTCCAGAGCCTTCCGACGAGCTGGAGCCGGCCCTCAAGCAGCGGCCGGCAGCCTGATGCCGGTCGTCATCGGGAAGGGTCACGTCCTGCGCGGGCTGCCTTCCAGCCAAGGGCGATCACACCATGGGCCGCCCGGCCGATGCACGACTCAACTGCGAGGTGGGGCAGTGGTGGCGCCTGGGTGGAGTTTGGCCGGGACCAGTTGGGGTGGCAGGGGGTCGGCGCCCTCCAGTTGGCGGATGAGGGCTTCGGTGCCGAGGTGGCCGAGCTCGGGGCCGGGGGTACGCATGATGGTGAGCTCGGGGTTGGTGAGGGCGGCCATCTCCGGGGCCATCAGCAACGGCAGCACCGAGATGTCCTCGGGGACCCGGCGGCCGAGCCGGTGCAGGCCGGCGACGGCGCCGAGAGCGGCGAACTCGTTGACGATCAGGACGGCGGTCGTGTCGGGATGGTCGCGCACGACGCGGGCCATCGCCTCCTGGCCGGCCATGGTGGAGCCGGAGCTCTCCAGTACGACGGTCTCCAGGCCGTACTCCGCGGCGACCCGGCGATAGGCGGCTTCGGACCGGACGTAGGGGCCGTAGGTGCTGAACAGCGGGTCGTTGAGGTTGCCCGAGATCAGCGTCAGCCGGCGGTGCCCGAGGCCGTAGAGGTACTCGACCGCGTCCTCGACGGTCCGGTCGAAGTCGATGTCGACGTGGGACAGCCCTTCGAGGGTGCTCGTCCGCCCGATCAAGGCGAACGGCGTACCCGCCTCCTGCAGGATCGTGACGCGGGGATCGTCCAGCTGGACCTCCATCAGCACGACACCGTCGACCAGACCCTGGCCGAGCAGTTCGGTCAGCTCGGTGCCGTCGTTGCCGACCGGCCAGAGGACCAGGTGGTAGTCCTGATTGCGAGCGGCGTCGGCGGCGCTGGTGAAGAACTCCGCGGCCGAGAAGCCGAACTTGTGGTCCAGCGCCGGGTACGCCATCGCGATGATGTGCGTCCGCCGGCTGGCCAGGGCGCGGGCCACCACGTTGCGGCGGTAGCCGAGGTCGGCCATCGCCTTCTCGATCCGCTCCCGGGTGGCCGCCGTCACCGGCTTGGTGTCGTTCAGCAGGAACGAGACGGTCGCGATCGACACACCGGCGCGCTGGGCGACGTCCTTCATGGTCACCATCGATTCGGCCCCCTCTGAGGTATTGACACCGGTGTGACCCAAGGAACATAGTCCTTGGACACCTCAGTTAAGCGGTTTACCGACCAACCCACAAGTGAACGGCCCATCTCGGCGGCCAGCGGTTAAGCGTTTTGATCAGCGCACCCGAACAGCCTCCGACCATCCCCTCCGAAGGAGCGCAAGTCATGATCAGTCAGCGGATCACCGCTGCGCTGGCGGGTGCGACGGCCCTGTCGCTCGTGCTGGCAGCCTGTGGTGACAACGGCGGCGACTCGTCCTCGGCCTCGTCCGGCGACACCGTCAAGAGCCTCACGATTCTGGACTACTACAACAACGACCCGGACAAGTCGCTGGTCCAGAAGGGCCTCGACTCGTGCGCGAGCCAGCTCGGCATCACCATCCAGCGGGAGACGGTGCCTGGTGACACCTTGATCCAGAAGGTGCTGCAGCAGGCTTCGTCGAAGACGCTGCCGGACGTCCTGATGCTGGACAACCCGGACGTGCAGCAGATCGCCGCGACCGGTGCGCTGGCGCCCTTGAACGACATGGGTCTGAACGCGGACGGCGTCATCCAGGGCATGGTCGACGCGACGTCGTACGACGGCAAGCTCTACGGACTGGCGCCGGTGACGAACACGATCGCGCTGTTCTACAACACGCAGATGCTGCAGGAGGCCGGCATCCAGCCGCCGAAGACCTGGGACGAGCTGAAGGTCGCGGCCAAGAAGCTGACCAAGCCCGGCCGGTACGGCATCGCCTTCAACGCCAACGCGACGTACGAAGGCTCCTGGCAGTTCCTGCCGGCGATGTGGACCAACGGTGGTGACGAGACCGACCTGACCAGCCCGCAGGTGGCCGAGGCGCTGCAGCTGTGGGTCGACCTGGTGCAGTCGGGGTCGGCGTCGAAGAGCGTCATCAACTGGACCCAGGGCGACGCGAAGGACCAGTTCGCGGCCGGCAAGGCCGCGATGATGGTGAACGGCCCGTGGCAGATCCCGGCGCTGGAGAAGGTCCCGAACATCAAGTGGGACGTGGTCACGTTCCCGCTGAACAAGCCGGACCAGACGCCGGTCGCGCCGCTCGGTGGTGAGGCCTGGACGGTGCCGCTGAACAAGGACCAGGCCAAGCAGCAGAAGGCCGCCGACTTCGTGAAGTGCCTGAACTCGGACGAGAACGAGCTGGCCTGGGCGAAGGCCCGGTTCACGGTGCCGACCCGGACCGCGCTGCTCGACCAGTACGTCAAGGAAGTGCCGTCGATGAAGGCGTTCACCGAGCAGGTCAAGACCGCTCGCTCTCGGACCGGCAAGCTGGGCGAGAAGTGGCCGGAGGCCGCCAAGGTGATCTACCAGGCGATCGCTCTCGCGCTGACCGGTAAGGCTTCGGCCCAGGACGCCTTCAAGCAGGCCTCCGGCGGCTGATCGCAATGGCCCATGCGACGTTGACCCGCAATGACGCCGCGGCGTCCGGCCCGGAGCCTGCTCGCAGGTCCCGTGGCCGGCGCCACCGGGGTGAGGACCTGGCCAAGGTTCTGTTCGTGCTGCCGGCCGCGCTGGCGATGGTTGCCCTGTTCGGGTACCCGGTGGTCAAGAACCTGATGATGAGCCTGCAGGACTACGGCCTGCGGACGTTCTTCACCGGCGAGGCGCCCTGGGTCGGGCTGAAGAACTACACCGCGGTGGTGACGGACCAGTTGTTCTCGCAGGCGATGGTGAACACGGCGCTGTTCACCATCGGCTCGATCAGCTTCCAGTTCGTCATCGGGCTCGCGCTGGCCCTGTTCTTCCACCGGAAGTTCCCGCTCAGCGGCGTACTGCGGTCGCTGCTCCTGCTGCCGTGGCTGCTGCCGCTGATCGTGTCCAGCGCGACCTGGCGGTCCATCCTCGAGCAGGACAGCGGCATCCTCAACCGCACGCTGACCGGGCTCGGCATCATCAACGATCCGGTGCCGTGGCTGAACTCGCCGTCGGTCGCGCTGATCGCGGTGATCGGGGTGAACATCTGGATCGGCATCCCGTTCAACGTGACGCTGCTGTACTCCGGTCTGGCCGAGATACCGGACGAGCTGTACGAGGCCGGCCAGCTGGACGGCGCCACCGGCTGGCGCGCGTTCTGGTACATCACCTGGCCGAACCTGCGGGCCGTCGCGAGTGTGGTGCTGATGCTCGGCGTGGTCTACACGATCAAGGTGCTGGACATCATCCTCGGCCTGACCGGCGGCGGTCCGGCCAACGCCACCCAGACGCTGGCGACCCAGTCGTACGAGCGGTCGTTCATCGACTTCAAGTTCGGCGAGGGCGCGGCGCTCAGCAACATCCTGATCGCGATCTCGTTCCTGTTCGCGATCTTCTACCTGCGCAGCACCCGGCGCGCGGTCGACGAGTAGGAAGGGGTACGACGATGACCGACTCGACTGTGCGTCGCGGGGTCTACACCGTGATCGGCGTACTGATCCTGGGCATGATGCTGTTCCCCGTCTACTGGATGGTGAACGCGTCGTTGCAACCGTCCGGCAACACCCTGACGGCCGGCTTCCTGCCGCTCGACCCGACGTTCGCCGGCTACCGGCGGGCGCTCAGCGAGCAGGGCGGCAACCTGGTCACCAGCCTGATCATCGCGGCCGGCACCGTGGTGCTCAGCCTGGCCATCGCCACCCCGTGCGCCTATGCGCTCTCGCAGTTCCGGTCCCGCTGGGTGTCGATCGGGCTGCTGGCGATCCTGATCTCGCAGATGATTCCGGGCATCGTGATCGCCAACGCGCTCTACACGGCGTACGAGCGGCTCGGGCTGCTGAACTCGATCCCGGGCCTGATCGTGGCCAACCTCAGCAGCGGTGTCCCGTTCGCGATCCTGATCCTGCGCTCGTTCATGCTCTCGCTGCCGCCGTCGCTGGTGGAGGCCGCGCGCGTGGACGGCGCCGGGCTGTTCCGGGCGTTCGTCTCGATCGTGCTGCCGATCAGCAAGAACTCCCTCATCACCGCGGGACTGTTCAGTTTCCTCTTCTCCTGGAGCGACTTCCTGTTCGCGCTCACGCTGACCACCAAGGGCGGCGTCCGGCCGGTGACGCTCGGGATCTACCAGTACCTCGGCACCCAGGTGCAGAACTGGAACGCGGTGATGGCGACCGCGGTCCTCTCGGCGATCCCGGCCATCGTGCTGCTGGTCGCCGCGCAGAAGTACATCGCCGCCGGCGCCATCGGCGGGGCCGTCAAATAACCCAACTCTTTCAAGGATTGTGACTATGACGATTCGCGTACTCGTCTGGGGCGAGAACCGGCACGAGCAGGTCGAGCCGCACGTCGCCGAGATCTACCCCGACGGCATGCACTCGACCATCGCCGCCGGGATCAGCGACAACCTCGGCGCCGAGGTGTCGGTCAGCACGACGACGCTCGACGAGCCCGAGCACGGCCTGACCGAGGAGGTGCTGGCGCGGACCGACGTACTGGTGTGGTGGGGGCACGCGGCGCACGGCGAGGTCGACGACGCCGTGGTCGAGCGTGTCTACCAGCACGTGCTGTCGGGTATGGGCCTGGTCGTGCTGCACTCCGGCCACTGGTCGAAGATCTTCGGCAAGCTGATGGGGACGTCGTGCACGCTGCGCTGGCGCAGCGAGCGGGACCGCGAGCTGGTCTGGACGGTGAACCCGACGCACCCGATCGCGCAGGGCGTGCCGCACCCGATCATCATCGAGCAGCAGGAGATGTACGGCGAGTTCTTCGACATCCCGGTGCCGGACGAGCTGGTCTTCGTCTCGTCGTTCTCCGGTGGCGAGGTGTTCCGGTCCGGCTGCACGTTCCGCCGCGGCCACGGCAAGATCTTCTACTTCTCGCCGGGCGACCAGGACTACCCGGTCTACCACCACAAGGACGTCCGCAAGGTGATCGCGAACGGCGTCGCCTGGGTGAACAGCGACCGGCCGGAGCGGGCGGTGCCGACGCTCCTTCGCTACGAGACCGAGGACTTCTTCAACGGTCACGGCTACACCGGCCCGATCGAGGCCGAGTCCGATCAAGAGCGTGCCGATGCCTGAACCCTTGAGAATCCTGCAGGTCGGCGCCGGCGGCATGGGCCGGGCCTGGCTGCGGACGATTGCCGACAATCCGGATGTCGACCTCGTCGGCCTGGTCGACCTCGACGTCGAGGTGGCCCGGACGGCGGCCGACGAGCACGGGTACGGCGACGTGCCGGTGGCCGCGTCGCTGGGCGAGCTGGCCGACGCGGCGGATGCGGTCATCGACGTCACGGTGCCGGTCGCGCATCCCAAGGTGAGCGTGGAAGCCTTGCTGCGTGGACTTCCAGTGCTGTGCGAGAAGCCGCTGGCCGAGACGGTCCGCGAGTGCCTGGGGATGGTGGCCGCGTCCGAGGTGAGCGGCAAGCTGCTGATGGTGTCGCAGTCCCGGCGCTACTTCCGGGCCGGCAACGCGTTCGGCCGGCAGATCGCCGAGCTCGGCCGGATCGGTTCGCTGTCGTGCGAGTTCTTCAAGGCCCCGCACTTCAGTGGCTTCCGGGAGCGGATGGCCGAGCCGCTGCTCGTCGACATGGCGATCCACCAGTTCGACCTGTCCCGCAAGCTGATCGGCTCCGAACCGGTGTCGGTGTACTGCGAGTCGTACAACCCCGACTGGAGCTGGTTCGACGGCAGCGCCGCGGCATCGGCGATCTTCAAGTTCGCCGACGGCACCCGTTTCGCCTTCACCGGAAGCTGGTGCGCCCCCGGGCTGGAGACGTCGTGGAACGGCCGCTGGCGGGCCAGCGCAGCCGGCGGTACGGCGACCTGGGACGGCGACAACCCACCGGTCGCCGAGCTGGAATCGGGTGCGGCGTTGCCGGCCGCTCTGCTGGATGAACCCGAGCAGATCGCCGGCTCTCTGGCGGAGTTCGTCGACGCCGTCCGGGAGTCGACGGTCCCGCAGTCGGAGGTGCACTCCAACGTCGTCAGCGTCGCCATGGTCGAGGCCGCCGTACGGTCCGCAGCTCTGGGTACGCCGGTGCAGATCGCCGACGTGATCAACGACGCGTACGCCGAAGCCCTGGAAACCGTCCAGGACCCGACGTTGCTCGCCGCCCTCCAGGCCTGGCCCAATCCGTTGAAGGCCGTCGGTCTGGAGTCCTGAAGCAGTACGCGCGGAGGAGATCCGGCTTCTCCGCGCGTACTTCAGGTCAATCCCCAGAGGGCCGCGATCAGCGGCTTGCGGAGGTCGGCCCGGCGGGCGCAGAGGCCGATCGTGAGCGGCTCGAGGTCGGCGGGCAATTCGGTCAGCCGGTCGGCCCAAGGCGAGGACTCCAGGACCAGCCGGGGCACGATTCCGGTGCCACAACCCAAAGCCACCAACGCCAGCAGGGCTTCATGCCCATCCGGCTCGGCCGCGATCGCCGGCTTGATGCCTCGGCGGCGGAACCAGCGGAAGGCGGCTTCGCGCACGAGGCCACGAGCGGGCACTACGAAGGGACCGTCCGCCGTGGGATCTGTGGTGACCAGGACGAGGTCCGTGACGGCGACCGTGCGCGTCACCATCGTCTGCGGCAGCCGCTTCGGGATGCCCGCAACGGCCGCGTCGACTTCGCCCTCGTCGAGTCGGGCCAAGGCGGCCGCCGCATCGCCGGTGCGGATGTCGAGCCGGATCTGCGGATGCGCTTCTCGCAAGGGCGCCAGCAGGTCGGGCAGCAGCGCCTGGCACGCCGTCACCGTGGCGAACACGCGGAGCTCGCCGGCCAGCTCAGCCGGCTCGTCGGCCCCCGCCCGGTAGTCGTCCCAGAGCTCCAAAGCCTGTTCGGCGTACGACGTGAACCGCTGACCTTCCGAGGTCAGTACGACGCTGCGCGGCCCGCGGTCGAGCAGTCGCGCACCTGCCCGCGCCTCCAGCCGCTGGATCGTCCGGGTCAACGTGGCCGGGCTGACGTGACACTCCAGGCTGGTGCGCCCGTAGTTCAACGTGCGCGCCAGATGCAGGAACAGCTCGAGTTCGCGGTGCTCCATCTTTCACTCCCTGCAACGACCCGGTGCAGATGTTGCGCTTGCCGCAATGCTCTCAGGCCGCCTTGACTGACAGGCATGAGCATCTTCACCTCGTCGGTCTTTCGCACCGAGACCATGACCGTTCCCGGCGGAACGGAGACCATCCTGCGCGGCGGCCGGGACCTGTTCCCGCTGCTGCCCGAGGCGCTGCACGGCGTACGGCGGATCGGCGTCCTCGGCTGGGGTCCGCAGGGCCGCGCGCAAGCGCTCAACCTGCGCGACTCGCTGGCAGGGACCGACGTGACCGTGTCCGTCGGGCTGCGACCGGGCTCGTCGTCGGCCGACGACGCCCGCAAGCACGGCTTCACCGAGGAGAACGGCACCCTCGGCGACTGGCTGGCCGTTGCCGCCGACTCCGACCTGCTGATCCTGCTGATCGCCGACGCGGCGCTGGCCGCGCACCACGAGACGATTTTCGCCGTCCTGGAGCCCAGCGCCACGATCGGCCTGTCGCACGGCTTCCTGCTCGGTCACCTGAAGGCGACCGGCGGCGACTTCCCCGCCGGGCACCCGGTGATCGCGGTCTGCCCCAAGGGCATGGGCGACTCGGTACGGCGGCTCTACGAGCAGGGCGCGACCGTCAACGGCGCCGGCATCAACGCGAGCATCGCCGTCCACGCCGACCCGGACGGGCACGCGACGGACCGTGCGCTCGCGTGGTCGGTCGGCCTGGGGTCGCCGTACACCTTCCTGACCACGCTGGAGAACGAGTACAAGTCGGACATCGTCGGCGAGCGCGCGATCCTGCTGGGCGCCGTCCACGGCCTGGTCGAGGCTCTCTACCGCCACTTCCGGATCGAGGGAGCCGATCCGGTGACGGCGTACGAGCGGTCCACCGAGGCGATCACCGGGCCGATCGCGCGCACGATCTCCGAGGCCGGTCTGCCCGCGGTCCGGAATGCGCTGACCGAGGCGGACCGGGACGTGTTCGACCGGGCCTACACCGCGGCCTACGGACCGGCGCGTGAGCTCGTCGCCGAGATCTACGACGAGGTCGCCGACGGGACCGAGTTGCGCAGCGTCATCCTGGCCGAGGGCCGGCTCGCCACCCGGCCGATGACCCGGATCGGCGCGAGCCCGATGTGGTCCCACGCGGCCGAGGTGCACGCCCGGCGGGGTACGGCGACCGTCGCCATCGACCCGCTGACCGCCGGGCTGTTCGTGGCCACCATGGTCGCCCAGGTCGACGAGTTCGCCGACCGCGGCCACCCGTGGTCGGAGATCGTCAACGAGTCGATCATCGAGGCCGTCGACTCGCTGCTGCCCTACATGCACGCCCGCGACGTCGCCTACATGGTCGACAACTGCTCCCGCACCGCCCGCCTCGGCACCCGCCGCTGGGGGCCGCGTTTCCAGGCCGCCTACGAGCAGATCGCGCTCCCGGGCCTGACGTCCCCGGCCGACGCCGCTCTGCTCGAGAGCTTCCTCGACAACCCCACGCACGCGGCCTTCGCGGAGGCCGCGAAACTCCGCCCGTCGGTGGACATCTCGGTCAGCTGACCCCGGGTTGGCGAGTTCAGGTGCCGGACGCACCGGGTCGCGGGCAGTGGCTACGCAGCGTCAGTTAGTAGTTTGCCCTTGACCCGGTGTGGCGGTGTGGGTAACTTTCGCGTCGCGGGGGAGCGCCTGTAATTCAATAACCTGTAGGGGGTCTGTCATGTCCGCCTTGCGCCGATTGAGCCTCGCCGGCCTCGCCACCGCAACCGCGATTGCCGGGGTCGGAGTCTCCACCGCCGCCAGCGCTCCACCACCCGACCCGATCGGGAACGAGCAGGCCGCCCAGCTCGGCCGCACCATCCAGCGGATGTCGCTGGAGGAGAAGGTCGGGCAGATGTTCGTGCTGTTCGCCTACGGGCCGAACGCCAACCAGCCCGACGCCCGCAACACCAGCCTGTACGGCGTCGCCACGCCGGCCGAGGTGGTCGCGAAGTACAAGCCGGGCGGCTGGATCTACTTCAACGCCCGCGGCAACGTGGAGAACCCGACGCAGCTCGCGACGTACTCGAACCAGCTCCAGCAGACCGCCACCAGCGTGGGCCTGCGGGTCCCGCTGACGATCGCGACCGACCAGGAGCAGGGCGTCGTGGTCCGGATCGGCCCGCCGGCCACCCAGTTCGGCGGCAACATGGCGCACGGCGCGACCCGGAACACCGCGGACGCGCGGACCGCCGCCGGCATCACCGGCCGCGAGCTCAAGGCGATGGGCATCCGGCAGGACTATGCCCCGGTCGCCGACGTCAACGTGAACGCGCTCAACCCGGTGATCGGCGTCCGCTCGTTCTCCAGCGACCCGAAGCTGGTCTCGGACATGACCGTCGCGCAGGTGCAGGGCTACCAGCGCGACGCCGGCATCATGGCGACCGCGAAGCACTTCCCGGGCCACGGCGACACCCGCGACGACAGCCACAACTCGCTGCCGACGATCAACCACACCCTGCAGGAGTGGAACACGATCGACGCGCCGCCGTTCCAGGCCGCGATCAAGGCCGGGATCGACTCGATCATGACCGCGCACATCGTGGTCCCGGCCCTGGACCCGTCGGGTGACCCGGCGACGCTCAGCAAGCCGATCCTGACCGGCGTCCTGCGCGAGCAGCTCGGCTTCAAGGGCCTGATCATCACCGACGCGCTCGAGATGGCCGCCGTCCGCCAGCAGTACGGCGACGCCGAGGTCGCGATCCGGGCGATCGAGGCCGGCGCGGACCAACTGCTGCTGCCGCCGGCGCCGGACCTGCAGTTCAACGCGGTCGTCGACGCGGTCCGCTCGGGCCGGATCAGCGAGAAGCGGATCGACGAGAGCCTGCTGCGGATCCTGCTGATGAAGCTGAAGAACGGCGTCCTGTTCAACCCGTACGTCGACCCCGCGAAGATCCCGTCCACGGTCGGCACCCCGGCCAGCCTGGCGACCGCGCAGGCGATCGTCGACAAGAGCGTCACGCTGGTCAAGAACGACGCGAACGCCGTACCGCTCAGCGCCGACCCGCGGAAGATCCTGGTCACCGGGTGGGGCGTGAGCACGACGCAGTCGCTGGCCAACAGCCTTGCCACCCGCGGCGCCACGACCACGGTCGCGCAGACCGGGGCGGCGCCGAGTGACGCGGCGATCGCGGATGCCGTGGCCAAGGCTCAGCAGAACGACGTCACCGTCGTACTGACGATGAAGGCCTGGGACACCACTGTCACGGACAAGCAGGCCAAGCAGCAGAAGCTGGTGAAGAACCTGCTCGCCACCGGCAAGACGGTGATCGTGGTCGCCGTACGCGATCCGTACGACATCGCGTACTTCGACGCGGCGCCGACGTACCTGGCCACCTACGGGTACGCCGCGGTGTCGATGGAGTCGCTCGCCAAGGCGCTCTACGGCGAGATCAAGCCGGCCGGCAAGCTCCCCGTCGACATCCCGGTCGCCGGCGACCCGGCGACGCCGCTCTACCCCTTCGGCCATGGACTGACCTGGTGACGATGGAGTTCACCCGCCGCCAGACCCTCGGCCTCGCCGCGGCCGCGGTGGCCGGCACGACCGTTGCCGGCACCGCGACCGCGCACGCAGCCGGCGACCGCTGGGTCCGCGAGACGCTGCAACGGATGACGCTGGAGCAGAAGGTCGGCCAGCTGTTCGTCTGCTACGCCTACGGGCCGACAGCGGACACGGCCGACCCGCGCAACACCAGCCTGTACGGCGTCGCCACGCCGGCCGAGGTGGTCCGCAAGTACCACCTCGGCGGGGTGATCTACTTCGCCTGGACCGACTCGACCAAGGACCCGCAGCAGATCGCCCGGCTCTCCAACGGGCTGCAGAGCGCGTCGATCGGCGCGACCGGGATCCCGCTGCAGATCAGCACCGACCAGGAGTACGGCGTGGTGTTCCGCGTCGGACCGCCCGCAACCCAGTTCCCGGGCGCGATGGCGCTGGGCGCGACGCGATCCGGGCAGTTCGCCCGGCTCGCGGCCGGAATCGGCGGCCGGGAGCTGCGCGCGGTCGGTGTCACCACGGACTTCGCGCCGGTGGCCGACGTCAACGTGAACCCGCTGAACCCGGTGATCGGGGTCCGCTCGTTCTCGTCCGACCCCGGGCTGGTCGCCGAGCTCACCGCCGAACAGGTCAAGGGCTACCAGCGCGACGGCCGGATCGTGTCGACCGCGAAGCACTTCCCCGGTCACGGTGACACCCGGGACGACAGCCACACCTCGCTGCCGACGATCAACCACACCGTCGAGGAGTGGAACACGATCGACGCGCCGCCGTTCCGGGCGGCGATCCGGGCCGGGATCGACTCGATCATGACCGCGCACATCGTGGTCCCGTCGCTGGACGCGTCCGGCGACCCGGCCACGCTGAGCCGGCCGATCCTGACCGGCATCCTGCGCGAGCAGTTGCGCTTCGACGGGGTCGTGATCACCGACTCCCTCGGCATGAAGGGCGTCCGGGACAAGTACGGCGACGCGGAGATCCCACTGCGGGCGCTCGAGGCTGGTGTCGACCAGTTGCTGATGCCGGTCAACCCCGAGCTGGCGTTCAACTCGGTGATCGGCGCGGTCCACGCCGGCCGGATCAGCGAGGAGCGGATCGACCAGAGTGTCGAGCGAATCCTGAAGCTCAAGCTGAAGACCGGCGTTGTCGACCGCCCGTACGTCGATCTGGCGCAGGTCGCGATGGTGGTCGGCACACCGTCGAACTACGCCGCCGCGCAGCGGATCGCCGACCGCAGTACGACCCTGTTGAAGAACGACGCCGGCGTGCTGCCGCTGTCACCGGCGCCGCGGAAGATCCTGGTCGCCGGGTACACCCCGGCCGCCCTCGGGACCGCACTGCAGGGCCGGGGCGCGACGGTGACGGTCAAGGACACCGGCGCCACACCGACCGATGCCCGGATCGACGAGGCGGTGGCGGCGTCCGCGGCCGCTGACCTCACCGTCGTACTGACAATGAAGGCCTGGGACACCACCGTCACCGACAAGCAGGCCAAGCAGCAGAAGCTCGTCAACACGCTGCTCGCGACCGGGCGGCCCGTGATTGTGGTCGCCGTACGGGATCCGTACGACGTCGCCTACTTCCCCTCGGCCAAGACCACGCTGGCCACCTACGGGTACGCGGCCGCGTCGATGGAGGCGCTGGCCAAGGTCCTGTACGGCGAGCTCGCGCCGACTGGGAAGCTGCCGGTCGCGATCCCGGCGCAACCCGACCCGGAGCAGACCCTGCACCCGTTCGGGCACGGGCTCACCTTCGACCCGCGCGACACCCGGCTGACCGTTGCCTCGTACAACATTCATGCCGGCGCCGGGTCGGACAACGTGTTCGACCTGGAGCGGACCGCGCAGGCCCTGAAGGCGCTGGACGCCGACGTGATCGGGCTGCAGGAGGTCGACGTGCACTGGGGTGCGCGCAGCGAGTGGCTGGACACCCTGGCCGAGCTCGCGGCGAAGCTCGGGATGTACTCCGGGTTCGCGCCGATCTACGACCTCGACCCGCCCGCCGCCGGCCAACCACGCCGGCAGTACGGCGTCGGCGTACTGTCCCGCTTCCCGCTGGTCCGGATCGAGAATCACCCGATCACCCGGCTCTCGACCCAGGACCCGAACCCGGTGCCGGCCCCGGCGCCCGGCTTCCTGGAGGCCGAGCTCGACGTGCGCGGCCGCCGGGTGCACGTGTATTCCACGCACCTGGACTACCGGGTCGACCCGTCGGTCCGGCAGGCTCAGGTCGCCGACACGATGAGGATCCTGGCCCGGGACCGGAGGAAGGACCTGCAGATCCTCACTGGTGACTTCAACGCCGAGGCGAACGCTCCGGAGCTCGCCGGGCTGTGGAGCCGCCTCACCGACAGCTGGACGGCGGCCGCCTCAACGGCCGGCGGTCCCAGCACCTACCCGGCGTTCGATCCGGTCAAGCGGATCGACTTCGTCACCGTCGGCGCGGGGTTCCGCGTCCGGCACGCCGTCGTACCCCCTGAACAAGCGGCCAGTGACCACCGCCCCGTGGTGGCCGACCTGCTGTTCCGCCCGTAACGCCTTGCCCGAAGGAGAAGTCCGATGAAGCGCCGCAGTTTGCTCGCGGGCGCCGGTGCCCTGGCCGCCGCCCCCATGATCGACGTACCGGCGGCCCAGGCCGGCCCGACGCCCAGCAGGCGCAAGACGATGACGGGTGCGGAGGTGCTGGCCGCCGACGGCTGGCGCGCGCTGGCCGGCCAGAAGGTCGGCGTGATCAGCAACCCGACCGGCATCCTGCCCGACCTCAGCCACATCGTCGACACCATGCACGCGTCGGGGCAGGTCAACGTGGTCGCGGTCTTCGGACCCGAGCACGGCTTCCGCGGCTCCGCCCAGGCCGGCGGGTCCGAGGGTGACCACATCGACCCGCGCACCGGGATCATGGTCTACGACGCGTACGGCGCGACCGCGACCAAGCTCGCCGACCTCTACACCAAGTCCGGCGTGGAGACGGTCGTCTTCGACATCCAGGACGTCGGCGCCCGGTTCTACACCTACATCTGGACCATGTACGAGGCGATGATCGCGGCCACCCGCACCGGCGCGAAGTTCGTCGTACTGGACCGGCCGAACCCGGTCGGCGGGTACGCGCGCGGCCCGATGCTCAAGCCCGGTTACACCTCCGGCGTGGGCAAGGAGGAGATCATCCAGCAGCACGGCATGACCGTGGGCGAGCTGGCCCGGCTGTTCGACGCCGAGTACCTGCCGCTCGACGCCGACGGCAAGCGGCTGAAGGAGCTCCAGGTCATCCAGGTGAAGAACTGGAAGCGCGACCAGTTGTACGACGACACCGGCCTGACCTGGGTGATGCCGAGCCCGAACATGCCGACCCCGGACACCGCGCTGCTCTACCCGGGCATGTGCCTGTTCGAGGCGACCAACATGTCCGAGGGCCGCGGTACGACGCGGCCGTTCGAGCTGATCGGGGCGCCGTACATCGACTACAAGTGGGCCGAGGCGCTGCAGGCGAAGAACATCCCGGGCGTCGACTTCCGGGAGGCCTACTTCACGCCGTTCATCTCCAAGAACGCCAACGTGCTGTGCGGCGGCGTCCAGGTGCTGATCACCGACCCGCACAAGGTGGAGGCGATCACCGCCGCGACCCACATGATCGTGGAGGCGCGCCGGCTGTACCCGGGCTTCGCCTGGCGGACCGAGAACCCGCCCGGCCGCTGGATCGACCTGCTGACCGGGTCCGACCGGTTCCGGACCATGCTGACCGCGGGCGCCTCGGCCGAGGAGATCGTGGCGGCCTGGAAGCCCGAGACCGACGCGTGGACCGCGCGCCGGGCGAAGTACCTGCTGTACAAGGGAGCGCACCGGTGAGACGTGTTGTCGGAATCGCGGTAGTCTCCACCGTGATGCTCGCCCTGACCACACCGGCGGTTGCCAACGGCAACAGATCAGGCCGGTTCGACCGACCGTACGACGGCTACGCACCGAAGACGACTCTCTTGCGCGAATCCACCCCGGCCAAGGCCGGTCTCGACCCCGCGCCGATCGACGCGGCCCTGGCCCAGGTGGACGCCTGGACCAGGCCGAACGGCACGGCGAAACCCCTGTACGCCGGCGCGGTCACGCTGCTCGGCCACGACGGCAAGATCGTCACCAAGACGGCCACCGGGATGGCGCTCAAGTACGCCGACGGCGCCGGCACCGAGCTGCCCGCGGACCAGCAGATCCCGATGCGCACCGACACCATCTTCGACCTGGCGTCGGTCTCCAAGCTGTTCACCTCGATCGTGGTGATGCAGCAGGTGGAGAAGGGCAAGGTCGGGCTGGACACGCCGATCGCGTCGTACGTCCCCGAGTTCGCCGAGAACGGGAAGCAGGCGATCACGGTCCGGCAGGCGCTGACCCACACCACCGGGCTGCCGGCCTGGCTGCCGTTGTGGAGCGCCCAGCCGGATCCGGCCTCCCGGATGCACATGGCGCTCACCGCGACCCCGACCAGCCCGGCGGGGACGAAGTACCTCTACAGCGACCTCAACCTGATCGCGCTGGGCGAGCTCGCGCACCGGGTGACCGGCAAGACGCTGGACAAGCTGGTTGCCGACGGCATCACCAAGCCGCTGCAGATGCGCGACACCGGCTACAACCCGGACGCCAAGAAGAAGCCGCGGATCGCGGCCACCGAGTTCCAGTCCGCGCCGCCGCGCGGGATGGTCTGGGGTTCGGTGCACGACGAGAACGCCTGGTCGCTGGACGGCGTCGCCGGCCACGCCGGGGTGTTCAGCACCGCGGACGACCTGGCGGTTCTGGCCCAGACCTTCTTGAACGGCGGGAGCTACCGCGGCGCCCGGATCCTCAAGGAGTCCTCGGTGACCGCGATGATCACCAACTTCAACGGCGCCTTCCCGGGCAACGACCACGGGCTCGGGTTCGAGCTGAACCAGCGCTGGTACATGAACGGCCTGTCCGGACCGCGGACGGCCGGCCACACCGGGTACACCGGGACGTCACTGGTGATCGACTTCGACTCGCGTTCGTTCGCGATCCTGCTGACCAACCGGGTGCACCCGAGCCGCAACTGGGGCAGCAACAACCCGGCCCGGCGGGCCGTCGCCCAGGGGCTGGCGCTCGCGCTCGGCGTCGGGCCGCGGCACGGCAAGGACGCCTGGTTCTCGGGTACGACGGACGGCGCGACCACGACCCTGGCTGCGCAGGTCGCCGTACCGGACGGCGGGGCGAAGCTGTCGTTCGACATGTTCGTGGACACCGAGGAGACCGACCGGCTGTACCTGGAGACCTCGGCGGACGGGACCACCTGGACGAAGGTGCCGTTCACCGTGCTCGACCGGGGAACGGTGGTCGACTACGACGGGACGATCAGCGGCTCCGGCGACCGGCACTGGCACCAGGTCTTCGCCGACCTCGCGGCCGGTGAGCAGACGGTCCGGTGGCGTTACACCTCCGACGCGCTGTACCAGGGCCGGGGCGTGTACGTCGACGGTGTGAAGATCACGAGCCAGAGTGGTGTTCTTCTCGACGGAGAGCGAACGCCGGAGTCATTTACCGCCAACGGTTGGAGACTTTCGCGTCGGTGACACCACTGGGTGGTAAGTCGCCGTACCGTGCTGTCATGAACTCTGTTTCCTCTCCAGAACCCACGGGGCCGCTGCTGGTCCGGGTCCGCGCGGTGATGCCCGCGCTGGCGCCGGCCGAGCAGCGGGTGGCGAACGCGGTCCTCGCGGACCCGGGCGGAGTGGCGGCGATGACGATCTCCGAACTGGCCGAGGTGGCGTCCACCTCGGAGACCACGGTCATCCGGTTCTGCAAGCAGATCGGCGTCCCCGGCTACCCGCAGCTCCGCCTGCAGCTGGCGGCCCAGTCGGCGCAGGAGAGTGTCCGGCCCGAGGTCGGTGGCGACATCGAGCCCGGTGACTCGCTGGCGGACGTGATCAACAAGGTCGCGTTCGCCGACGAGCGGGCGGTCCGCGAGACCGCGCAGCAGGTCGACGTCGACGCCCTGGCGAAGGTCGTCGAGGCCGTCGTCAACGCGCCACGGGTGGACCTGTACGGCTTCGGGGCGAGCGCCTTCGTGGCGCTCGACCTGCAGCAGAAGCTGCACCGGATCCGCCGGGTCGCGTTCGCCTGGTCCGACGTGCACGTGGCGCTGCCCAGCGCGGCGCTGCTCGGCGACGGCGACGTGGCGATCGGCATCTCGCACACCGGTACGACGGTCGAGGTCGTCGAGGCGCTCGAGGAGGCGGCCAAGCACGGCGCCACCACGGTCGCCGTGACCAACTTCCCCCGCTCTCCGCTGGCCCGGACGGCGGACCTGGTGCTGACCACGGCTGCCCGCGAGACGACGTACCGCTCCGGAGCCATGTCGAGCCGGATCGCGCAGCTGACGGTGATCGACTGCCTGTTCATCGGCGTTGCCCAGCAGGTGCTGCCGGACGCCCGCAAGGCGCTCGAGGAGACCGCGAGCGCGGTGCGCGGGCACCGGCTGAAGGGCTCGGAGTGAGCACGTCAATCAGTTCCGTCAACGATCAACAGAATTGAAAATCCTTCAGTAGGAAACTAACATCGGAGCTGTGACCACGCCGACGGAGCAGCGCAACCCCAGGACGCTCGCCATCGATGCGGTGGGCACGACCGAGATCCTCCGGATGGTGAACGCCGAGGACGCCCGGGTGGCCGGCGCCGTCGGCGTCGTCATTCCCGAGCTGGCCCGTGCCGTGGACGCCGGGGTCGAGGCCGTCCGCAGCGGCGGCCGGGTCCACTACTTCGGCGCCGGCACGTCGGGCCGCCTGGCCGTCCTGGACGCCGCCGAGCTGCTCCCGACCTTCCACGCGCCGGAAGGCCTGGTGGTCGCCCACCACGCCGGCGGCATGGACGCGCTGCTCCGCGCGGTCGAGAACGTCGAGGACTCCGAGGAAGGCGGCGCTCTCGACGCGAGCACCGTCACCGCCGCGGACCTCGTCATCGGTCTCGCGGCTTCCGGGAGCACGCCGTACGTCGCCGGCGCTCTGAGAGCCGCGCGAGCGGCCGGGGCGACCACCGTCCTGGTCACCTCCAACCCCGCCGCCCCGCTGGCGCCGCTGGCCGACATCGTGATCGCCGCCGACACCGGCCCCGAGGTGATCGCCGGCTCCACCCGGCTCAAGGCCGGCACCGCGCAGAAGATGATCCTGAACGCCTTCTCCACCACCCTGATGATCAAGCTCGGCCGCACCTGGTCGAACCTGATGGTCGACCTGGTCGCGACCAACAAGAAGCTCCGCGGCCGCATGCTCCGCATCCTCGGCGAAGCCACCGGCGCCGACCCCGAAGCCTGCGAAGCCGCCCTGGCCGAAGCCGACGGCGAACTCAAACCCGCCCTCGTCCACCTCCTCACCGGCACCCCCATCCCCGCCGCCCGGGCCGCCCTCGACGCCGCCCACGGCCGAGTAGCCACCGCCCTGACCACCCTCGGCGCCCCCGCGTAACACCGCTCCGTGGCGGCGGCTTTCGGCGCCTCTGGCGCAGCCGCTCACCGAGGTGAGGCGCGCTGTGGACGGCGCGGAGAGGGCGTGGACGAGTCAGTCGGTCCGGACCGGGGTTGGACACGAACTGGGGGGCTTGAACAGGCTATTTGCTGTTCGAGCCCGCCGGAGGGGTGGGCAGGCCCCGAGTCCCGGCGAAGCCGATCGTGGGCATCGAGCCGACGCCGATCAGGTCGGCCCGGAAACGACCGGAAAGCTCGTCCGCGACCCCACCGTCCTTCGCAGGCCGGCCCCGTGATGCTCGACCAGAGTCACCTCGGCTGTCGTCGCGGGTAACGCCAGAGCTAGCACGGCCGGAGCATCGACAGGTAGGTGCAGGACCGTGAGGGTCGGCTCGGATGGGACCACCCTGGCGCGGAGTGGTGGGAGGTCGGTGGGGGAGGTTGGGAGGGGCATTCGCCGGCGGAGGCCGGGGTTTTGTAAGCCCACGCCGAGGGCTTTGCCGACGGCTTCCTTTGCTGTCCACAGGTGGAGGAAGGCGGTCAGGTGGTCGGGCTGGGTTGCCATCCACTGCAGCTCCAAAGGGTCGAACCAGCGGCGCGCTAGACCAGTCACCTCGCGGGGGTGGATGTCTTCGACGTCTACGCCGATGGGTCCGCCGAAAGCGGCGGCGGCCGCGATCAGGTTGGGGCTGCGGCTGATGCTTACGGAGAGGCCGTCGATGTGGGGCCGGCCGGTCGGTTCGTGGTGCAGGGACGGCGTACCTCCGAGCAAGGAGGCGGCAAGGTCGAGCAGGAGTGTCTGGGCGGCCGACGACTCGCCGGCCGGCGCCAACCGCACGTGTACCGCGTCACCCACCGGAAGAAGGTAACCGCTCCGATACTGGTCCTCTGCAGCGGGGTAAAACTGGATCTGTAGGGGAGACCGGTCTGTTCTTAGCGTTGAGACATGACCACCTGCGAAATCTCCCTGGCCCCCGCGGCCCCGCGCCTGCTCACCGGTCAGTTCGGCCGGCTGCTGTTCACCGTCTTCGGCTCCTCGCTGAGCATGTACCTGCTCACCTCGGTGGTCCCGCTGTACCTGGCCGCCAGCGGCTCGGGTGGCATCGGCGCCGGGCTGTCCACCGGCGCGATGATGCTGTCCGCGGTC
The DNA here is from genome assembly GCF_053592935.1 of Kribbella sp. NPDC002412. Taxonomy (NCBI): domain Bacteria; kingdom Bacillati; phylum Actinomycetota; class Actinomycetes; order Propionibacteriales; family Kribbellaceae; genus Kribbella; species Kribbella sp. NPDC002412. Next base: position 28,191 of record NZ_JBSFBL010000013.1, on the reverse strand, counting down.
GGCGTCGAGCTGCTGGTGCCCAGGATGCTGGCTCGCTGGGGCTACCAGGTCGTCCTCGGGCTCGGACTGGTCCTGCTGGGGGCGCCGTCCCTGGTCCTGCTGACCACCACGTCCCTTCCGCTCGTCCTCGCGGTCTGCGTCGTCCGCGGCGCCGGACTGGCGATCCTGGTCGTCGGCGCGGTCGCGCTGATCGCCGAGGTGACCCCGGCGCGCCGCCGCGGTGAGGCGTTCGGGGTGTACGGCGTGGTCGTCGGCCTGCCCGCCGCGATCGGGCTGCCGCTCGGCGTCTACCTGACCGGCGTGATCGGCTTCGACGCCCTGTTCGTCCTCGCCGCGGCGGCCTCGCTGGTCGGTCTGATCACCCTCGGCGGGATGCCCAGGCGGCCCAGCGTGGAAGAGCAGCACGTCAAGGTGCTCGGCGGTCTGCGCGGCAGCGGTCTGCTGATGCCGACGTTCGTGTTCGCCGCGGTCACCGTCGCCGCCGGCATCAGCGTCACCTTCCTGCCCCTGGCCGTTGCCGAGGAGAACCAGTCCCTGGTGGCCACCGCCCTGCTGATGCAGGCCATCACGGCGCCCGGCGCCCGGTGGCTGGCTGGTCGGTACGGCGACCGCGTCGGCCCAGCCAAGTTGCTGCCGGTGGCGTTGGTCCTGGCCGCACTCGGCGCCGGCGCACTGGTCCTGATCGGGAGCGCGACCGCGATCGTCGTCGGCTCCACCCTGTTCGGCATCGGCTTCGGCGCCGCGCAGAACCTCACCCTGTCACTGATGTACAACCGCGTCCCGAAGTCCCGCTACGGCCAGGTCAGCGCACTGTGGAACCTGGCTTACGACGGCGGCTGGGGTGTCGGCGCCATCGTCTTCGGCGCGATCGTCGCGGGCACCGGCTACTCGGTCGCCTTCGCACTGACCGCGGCCGTCGTCGCGGTGGCGATCTTCCCGACGCTTCAGAGCTTGCGCAGCCGGACGTAGCGGACGGTGTGGTCGGCGCCCTTGCGGAGCACCAGGGTGGCGCGGGAGCGGGTGGGGAGGATGTTCTCCCGCAGGTTCGGGCCGTTGATGCCGTCCCAGAGCGACTCGGCCTTCTTGACCGCCTCCTCCCGGCTCAGCTCGCCGTACCGGACGAAGTACGACTCCGGGTTGCGGAAGGCCGTCTCCCACAGCTTGAGGAAGCGGTGCACGTACCAGGACCGGATGTCGTCGGCGGCCGCGTCGACGTACACGGAGAAGTCGAAGAAGTCGCTGACCGCCAGGCCGCTCTTGCCGTCCGCGTGCCGCGGCGCGGGCTGCAGGACGTTCAGGCCCTCGAGCAGCAGGATGTCCGGCTGCTCGACGGTGGTCCGGACGCCGGGCATCCGGTCGTAGTGCAGGTGGGAGTAGACCGGCGCCTCGACGTTGTCCATCCCGGACTTCACCTCGATCACGAACCGCAGCAGCGCCTTGCGGTCGTACGATTCCGGGAAGCCCTTGCGCATCATCAGGCTCCGGCGCTCGAGCTCGGCGTTCGGCCAGAGGAACCCGTCGGTGGTGACGAGCGCGACCCGCGGGTGCTCGGGCCAGCGGGCCAGCAGTTCGCGCAGCAACCGGGCGGTGGTCGACTTGCCGACGGCAACCGACCCGCCGATGCCGATCACGAACGGCGTCCGGGTCGCGGCCGGCTTGCCGAGGAAGCTCTCGGTGTCGGCGTGCAGCGCGCGGGCGTGCCGGACGTACAGCGAGAGGATCCGCGACAGCGGCAGGTAGACCTCGCGCACCTCGTCCATGTCGATCTCGTCGCCGAGGCCGCGCAGCCGCTCGATCTCCTCGGCCGTCAGCGGGGACACGGTCGTCTCGGCCAGTTGCGCCCAGGCCGCCCGGTCCAGCTCGGTGTAGGGAGTCACCTCCCGCGTCGGCTGCAGCATGAGGCCATTCTTCCCACCCCGACGTACGACGACCCACCCCGGGCGGGGTGGCTTACGTCTCAACCACCTGAACAGGCCGACTCCGGAAACCGCTTGCTCGACCTATTGACGGCATGTGAGCGCGTGCGTACGGTGTGTCCACGTTCGAGTACCGAAGTTCTCGGCGAAAGTTCTGCTCGGCACCCGCGGGGGCGACGCGGCGGTACAAGGACGGTCAGCGGTATGTCTTCCTGCTGAACCACGGGGACCGGGAGGTGTTGCGCTCGGATGACGTTTGACCCCTGCTGGCTCGGTGGCCAGCGGTTGCCCGAGGTCACCATCCACGCCTCCGGAGCGTTGGCGCAGACGATCCGGGCCGAGCTCCGGCAGACCCGCCGGGTCCGTCATGACGTAGAGGTTGCCCTGTGCACCCTTGGGCGGCTCGAGGAGACGCCGCTGGCGCCGTGGGTCGAGCAGGCGTTGCCGGCCCACGGGCTCGGAGCCGAAGGCTTTGTGGTGACGCGACGAGGCAACCAACTGGTCGTCGCCGCCGAGGGCGGCCGCGGCCTGCTGTACGGGTACTTCTACCTGCTGCGGTACTTCGAGTGGATGACCGGCGACTTCACCGTGGTCGAGCGGCCGGCGGTCGCGGTCCGGATGGTGGCGCACTGGGACAACCTCGACGGTTCCGTCGAGCGCGGATACTCGGGTGGATCGATATTCTTCCGCGACGGCCGGGTTGTCCAGGATCTGACCCGGGTGCGCGCGTACGCTCGTCTGCTGGCCTCGGTCGGGATCAACGCCGTGGTGGTCAACAACGGTAACGTGCACGCCGCCGAGACCCGGCTGATCAGCGACCACCTCCCGGACCTGGCCCGGCTCGCCGCGGTGTTCCGCGAGTACGGCATCGCCGTCCACCTGTCGGTGAACTTCGCGGCACCGATCGTCCTCGACGAGCTGGAGACGGCCGATCCACTGGACGAACGGGTGATCCGCTGGTGGTCGGCGGCCGTCAGCCGCGTGTACGACGCGGTGCCGGACCTCGGCGGTTTCGTGGTCAAGGCGGACTCGGAGAACCGGCCCGGTCCGTACTCCTACGGGCGGCACCATGCCGACGGCGCGAACATGCTGGCTCGCGCGTTGGCGCCGTATCAGGGGACGGTCTACTGGCGGTGCTTCGTCTACTACTGCCATCAGGACTGGCGGGACCGGAGCACGGATCGGGCCCGGGCGGCGTACGACCACTTCGTGCCGCTGGACGGGTTGTTCGACGACAACGTCGTACTGCAGATCAAGCATGGGCCGCTGGACTTCCAGCCGCGCGAACCCGTGTCGCCGTTGCTGGGGGAGTTGCAGGAGACCCGGTCCGCGGTCGAGTTGCAGGTGACGCAGGAGTACACCGGTCAGCAGAAGGATCTCTGCTACCTGGGGCCGTGGTGGCGGGGGATCCTGCAGTTCGGCACCACCGGGTCCGGCGGGCCGACGATCGCCGAGCGCGCCGAAGCGATTGTGGGCGTCGCCAACGTCGGTGACGAGCCGAACTGGACCGGCCACAAGCTTGCCCAGAGCAACCTCTATGCGTACGGGCGGCTGGCCTGGGATCCGGCTGCCGATCCGGTCAGCCTGCTGCACGAGTGGGCCGCGGCGACGTTCGCGATGGACGACCGGACCCGGGCCGAGCTGGTCGAGATCATGGCCGACTCGTGGCGGACGTACGAGCGCTACACCGCGCCGATGGGCGTCGGTTTCATGGTCACGCCGGACACGCACTACGGGCCGAACGTCAACGGCTACGAGTACTCCGAGCGGGGGGCGTACCACTTCGCCGACCGGTACGGCGTCGGCGTCGACCGGACCGTCGCGACCGGGTCAGGCTTCACCGCGCAGTACCCGGAGCCGCTCGCCGGCAGCTACGAGAGCGTCCACACCTGCCCGGATGAGCTGCTGCTGTTCTTCCACCACGTGCCCTACGACCACGTGCTGCAGAACGGCCGCACCGTCCTGCAGCACATCTACGACACCCACTTCCAGGGGTACGACGAAGTCGAAGCGATGGTCGCCCGCTGGAAGGCCATTGCCGACCGCTTCGACCCCGCCACCCGCGAGAACATCTCAGCCCGCTTCGAGCTGCAGTTGCGCAACGCGCGCGAGTGGCGGGACCAGGTGAACACGTACTTCTACCGCCTCAGCGGCGTCCCGGACGCGGCGGGCCGCACGATCTACCGGTAGTCCTTCGAGGCGCACCGCAGGGTGCGGGTGTGATCGACGCTGCGCTCGGGTCCGGTCAGTGTCACGGTGTGGGTGGACTGGACATCGGCGCTGGACCTCGCCAGCCGGAGGTTGATCTCGCCGGGCTCGACGATGCGCGCGCCGGTGCGGTCGGCGAACGAGGTGAGGTCGGCGTGCACGGTGAACTCGACCGTCCGGGACTCGCCGGCGGCGAGGTCGATGCGGTGATAGCCGATCAGCCGGGTGACCGGGCGGGTCACCTTGGCGACCGGGTCGCCGAGGTAGAGCTGGACGATCTCGGTGCCGTCCGCCGCGCCGGTGTTGTGGACGGTGACCTGGAGGGTGACCGTGCCGTCGGTCGGCACGCTGTCGCGGTCCACGGTCGCGTCGGTCCACTCGAAGGTCGTGTACGACGTTCCGTGGCCGAACGGGAAGAGCGGTGTCGGGTCGACCGACGAGACCTTGTTGCGGCCGCCGAGCGGTTGGTGGAGGTACGTCCCGGGCTGTGCGCCTTCGCTCCGCGGCAGGCTGACCGGGAGCCGGCCGGACGGGTTGACGGCTCCGGTGAGGACCCGGGCCAGCGCCGGTCCACCCTCCTGGCCGGGGAAGAACGCTTGCACGATGGCCGTCGTACGGTCGGCGAATCGGCCGAGGGCGTACGGGCGTCCGGACAGCACCACGACGACGACCGGCGTACCGGTGTCGAGGACCGCGTCGAGCAGGTCGGCCTGGCGCCCGGGGAGGGCCAGGGTCTCCACGTCGCAGCCTTCGCCCGAGGTGCCGCGGCCGAACAGGCCGGCCCGGTCGCCGAGGGCGACGATCGCGACGTCCGCCTCGGAGGCAGCGGTGATCGCCTCCTCGAAACCGTCGTCGGAGTCGTCGTCGACTCCGCATCCTTCGGCCGTCTTCAGGTCGATGCCCTGCGCAACCAGTGCCTCTGCGAGCGTGCGGATCTGGACGCCGTCGTCGGTGCCTGGGTAGCGGGGCGCGATGTGGATCGGGAACGTGTAGCAGCCGAGCATCGCGTGCGCGTCCATCCCGCGCGGGCCGACCAGCGCGACCTTCTTGCCGGGGGCAATCGGCAGCACGCCATCGTTCGCGAGCAGCACGATCGACTCGTCGGCCAACCGCGCCGCGAGCTCCCGGTTGGCGGGCGTGTCCAGCTCGACCGGTCCCGTCGGCTCGAGGTCCAGGTCGGGGTCGAGCAGGCCGAGATCGCACTTCTGCCGCAACACCCTGCGGACGGCCTGGTCGACGTACTCGACGTCGAGCCGTCCCTCCTCGACCTCGGCGATCAGCGCGTCGGCGTAGGTGTGCACGGTCGGCAGCTCGACGTCGATACCGGCCTTCAGCGCCAGTGCGGCCGCCTCGCCGTCGGTGCCCGCGACCTGGTGCAGGGTGCGCAGGAACGCGATCGCGAAGTAGTCCGCGACGACCGTCCCGTCGAAGCCCCAGGTGTCGCGCAGCAGCGTGGTCAGGAGTTCCGGGTCGGCGGCGACCGGGACGCCGTCGATCTCGGCGTACGAGTTCATCACCGTCCGGACACCGCCCTCGACCACGGCCAGCTCGAACGGCGGCAGGATCACGTCGGCGAGCTCGTGCCGGCCCATGGAGACCGGTGCGAGGTTGCGGCCGGCCCGGGAGGCGGAGTAGCCGGCGAAGTGCTTCAACGTGGCGTGGACGCCGCCGTCCTGCAGTCCGCGGACGTACGCCGTACCGATCGTGCCGACCAGGTGGGGGTCTTCGCCGATCGTCTCCTCGGTGCGGCCCCAGCGGTAGTCGCGGGTGACGTCGAGGACCGGGGCGAGGCCGAGGTGCGCGCCGGCCGACTTCATGTCTGCGCCGATGTGGCGGGCCATGGTCTCGACGAGCTCCGGGTCGAAGGTCGCGCCCCAGGCGAGCGGGGTCGGGTAGATGGTGGCGCCGTACGCCGCGAAGCCCGTCAGACACTCGTCGTGGGCGATCGCCGGGATGCCGAACCGGTTGGCGGCCATGATCTGCCGCTGCGCCGCGGCCAGCGACCGGGCGCCGGTGGTCGGGTCGACCGGCCGGGTGCCGAACGGGCGGGTGAGCTGGCCGAGCCCGTCCCGGATCACCTCGTCCCAGACCGGCGGGTCGGCGCTCATGTCGTGCTGGTACGGCGCGACGTCCTCGCCGCTGTCTCCGGCGCCGACCCACAGGCCGGCCAGCTGGGAGACCTTCTCCCGCGGGGTCAGCTCGGCCAGCAAGGCCTCGACCCGGTCGTCCGGACGTGCGGTCTTGTCCTGCCAGGCGCCCATCAAGCTCCTCGAAAGTTTCGGACAAATTTACGATACTTCAGACGAGGTTAGCTTGTATTCTGCTGCCTGCACAGCCTCGAACCGGGTGGAGGAACGTCGTGGGTCAGCGGATGACCATCTCGAAAATTGCGGAGCAGGCCGGGGTCTCGGTGCCCACCGTGTCCAAGGTGCTGAACGGCCGCTCCGACGTCGCCGAGGAGACCCGGGCGAAGGTCGAGAGCATCATCCAGGAGCACGGCTACCGGCGCCGGACCACCAGTACGGCGAGCAGCCCGATGATCGACCTGGTGTTCCACGAGATCGGCGGTGCCTGGGCGGTCGAGCTGATCCGCGGCGTCGAGGAAGTGGTCCGCGCCGAGGGCGTCGAGCTGGTGCTGTCCGAGTGCGGCGGCGCCCGGCGGCCGCGGCAGGAGTGGATCGAGTCCGTCCTGCTCCGCCGCCCGCTGGGCGTGATCATGGTGTTCTCCGACCTGGACGCCGACCAGCGGGCCCAGCTGGAGGCGCGGCGGATCCCGTTCGTGGTCGTCGACCCGGTCGGCGACGAGGGCGACGACGTACCGTCCATCGGCTCGGCCAACTGGAACGGCGGCCGGATGGCGACCCTGCACCTGCGCAAGCTCGGGCACACCCGGATCGGGATGATCGGCGGGCCGGTGGAGACGCTGTGCTCGCGGATGCGGGTCGACGGGTACACCGACGCGCTCCGGTCGACCGGGGTGGAGATCGACCCGGCGCTGATCCGGGCGGCGGAGTTCGAGGTGGACAGCGGGCACCGCGAGGCGCTGGCGCTGCTGAAACTGCCGGAGCGGCCGACCGCGATCTTCGCCGGCAGCGACCTGCAGGCGCTCGGGGTGTACCAGGCCGCGCGGGAGCTCGGGCTGGAGGTCCCACGCGACCTGTCAGTGGTCGGGTACGACGACCTCCCGGTGGCGCAATGGGTCTCGCCGACGCTGACCACGGTCCACCAGCCGCTGCGCCAGATGGCCGAGCTGGCCACCCGGATGGTCCTCGACCTGGCCCGCGGCGTCACCCCGGCCGCCCTCCGCATGGACCTCGCCGTGGACATGCGCATCCGCCAGAGCACCTCGGCGCCGCCCAGCGTCTGACCCACAACTGCTTCCAGGTCTTGCCAGGCCGACGGCTAGGGTGATGGACATGATCGTCGGCGTGGGAATCGATGTGGTCGACGTCGAGCGGTTCATGAAGACCCTCGAACGCACACCGGGTCTTCGGGATCGCGTCTTCACTCCTTCCGAGGCAGCCAGACCACCGGCCTCGCTCGCCGCCCGATTCGCCGCCAAGGAAGCGCTGGCCAAAGCGCTCGGTGCGCCGGCCGGCATGCACTGGCACGATGCCGAGGTGCAGACCGACGAGACCGGCCGCCCGTGGCTGGAGATCAAGGGCACCGTCGCCGACCAGGCCGGCCGGCTCGGCGTCCAGAGCCTGCACCTGTCCCTGAGCCACGACGCCGGCATCGCCTCCGCCGTCGTCATCCTGGAGGGCTGATGCGTCGCGCGCACACCGTCGAGCAGGTCCGCGCAGCCGAGGCCGACCTGATGGCGCGCCTCCCCGAGGGCACCCTGATGCAACGCGCCGCCACCGGCCTCGCGGTTGCCATCAGCAACTTCCTCGGTCACACGTACGGCGCCCGCGTCGTGCTGCTGATCGGGTCCGGCGACAACGGCGGCGACGCCCTGTACGCCGGGGTCCGGCTGGCTCGACGCGGTGCTTCCGTCACCGCCGTACTGCTGTCGGAGAAAGCACACGCCGCTGGACTGGAGGCGCTGCTGGCCGTCGGCGGACGGGTCGGTTCGACTGACGACATCGCGGACGCTGAGGTGGTCGTGGACGGCATCGTCGGGATCGGCGGTCGTCCCGGTCTGCGTCCGGACGCGCTAGCCGCCGTCGAGTTGGCCGCTCGGAAGGGCATCCCGATCGTCGCCGTCGACACCCCGTCCGGGGTCGACGTGGACACCGGCGAGACCCCGGAACCTCACGTCCGGGCAGCCCTGACCGTCACCTTCGGCACCCACAAGATCTGCCACTTCATCGACCCTGCCGCCACCGCCTGCGGCCCGGTTCACCTGGTCGACATCGGCCTGGACCTCCCACCCGCTCCCGTCGAGTCGCTTCAGGCCGCCGACGTACGAGCGTTGTACCCCGTCCCGCACGGCGAGTCCGACAAGTACTCCCGCGGCGTACTCGGGTTGATGGCCGGATCCGCCCAGTACCCGGGAGCTGCCGTCATCGCCACGGCCGGTGCGCTCGGCGGCCCGCTCGGCATGGTCCGGTACGTCGGTCCCGACGCAGTGGCGGCGGAAGTCCGGGCAGCCCATCCGGAGATCGTTGCCGGTGAGGGGCGCGTGCAGGCGTGGGCAGTCGGCTCTGGTCTGGGGGATGAGCTGGACGTCAGCCGGGTCCGCGATCTCCTCGACGCCGAGGAGCCGATCGTCCTCGACGCAGACGGCCTCCGAGCCCTCGAGGATTCCGGCGACCACACCGGCGTACTCGCGACACCACACGCCGGCGAACTGGCCCGACTGCTGGGCGTTGACCGCGCCACCGTCGAGGCCGAACGCCTCAAACACGCCCGCCTGGCCGCCGAGCGCTACGACGCCACCATCCTCCTCAAAGGCTCCACTACCGTCATCGCCGCCCCCGACGGCCACGTGCGCGTCAACACCAACGCCACCCCCTGGCTAGCCACCGCAGGCGCCGGCGACGTCCTGGCCGGCCTCTGCGGAGCCCTCCTGGCCGCCGGCCTCACCACCCTCGACGCCGCCAGCCTGGGCGCCTACCTCCACGCCGCCGCCGCCAACCTAACCTCCGCCTCCGGCCCGATCACCGCCCTCTCAGGAGCCGCCGCCCTCCCCGAAGCCACCCGCCAACTCCTGCAGGGTTGATCCCCCCACCGCAGCAGCTACGCTCGCTCCTAGGTCGCGTCCTCGCCGGCTGCTCCCTCCCACCCCCATCTGCGCGGCTGCCGCCGCGCCTTCGACGGCGAGGTGGTTTGGTCGGACCGTCCGTCAGTCGACGCTGTCGCTGGACTGTTGTCGTTGTTTCGCGCACGAAGCAGCCGGATTCGACAGGTCACCGCTAGCCTGAGCTTCACTCGCGGCGAGTGAGATGGACCCCACGACGTCAGGTCGTGGCCTGCTTCTCGACGTTTGGACTGAAAGGGGGCGCGGCGGTGGGTGAGGTGGTTGGGGAGATTCTTCCGTTGGCATTGGGGGTGGCTATCAGTCCGGTCCCGGTGATGGCGGCGATTCTGATGTTGTTGTCGCCGCGGGCGAAGGTGACCGGTGTCGCGTTCCTTGGGGGCTGGGTCGCTGGCGTGGTGGTGGCCGCTACTGCGTTCACGCTGCTGTCGTCGCTGTTGCCTGAGGGCGATCCCGATGCCTCGAGGCCGGTCCAGGGTGTGATCAAACTGGCCCTCGGTGTGCTGCTCATCGTGCTGGCGGTGAAGCAGTGGCGGGGTCGGCCAGCAGCCGGCGCCGAACCGGACCTGCCGAAGTGGATGTCGGCCGTCGACACGTTCACGCCGGTCAAGGGCCTCGGCTTCGGCTTCCTGCTCTCGGCTCTCAACCCGAAGAACCTCATCCTCGCGGCCGGTGCCGGTGTCGCCATCGGCGCCGGTGAGCTCAGCACCACTCAGACAATCCTCGCTCTCGCGATCTTCACTGCCATCGCCGCAGCCACGGTCGCGATCCCAGTCCTGGCCTACCTCACCGCCGCCGACCGCGCAGCCGCACCCTTGGAATCCCTCCACGCGTGGCTGATCCGCGAGAGCTCCACGGTGATGGCAGTCCTCCTCCTGGTCATCGGCGTAGTCATGCTCGGCAAAGGCATCGAGAGCTTCTGACCGGGGGATACCGGGTGGGCGACACCACGGGAGCGGTTGCGGGGGTGGGGTGGCACGGATAGGACTGGAGGGCTGGTGCCTCCGTCGCCCCTGGGAGATTGCACATGAAGCGGTTCGTGGTGTTCGTCGTACTTGCGCTTGTTGCCGCGTTGCCGGTGCCTGCTGAGGCTGTGAGCACGGGGTATGTGGCTGATGCGAAAACGAAGATTCATGTGATGGGGGAGTGGGCCCATCCGGATGACGACACGAGCATCATCGGGCCTTGTGGGGTGTGGCATCAGCGGTACGGCGTGAAGTGTGGCGTGATCATGGTGACGCGCGGCGAGGGAGGAGGGAACGCGGTCGGGTCCGAGCTCGGGCCGGATCTCGGGTTACGGCGGGAGAACGAGGACCGGGTGGCGCACTACCGGTCCGGGACCGTGGACATCTTCAACCTGGACCGGATCGACTTCTTCTACAACCAGAGTGCGCCGCTGACGCAGTACTTCTGGGACGAGGAGGAGACGCTGCGCCGCGTCACCCGGGTGATCCGGGAGACGCAGCCGGAGATCTACATCGGGTTCACGCCGACGCTCGCGGCCGGGCACGGCAACCACCAGCAGGCGGGGCGGCTGATCTGGGAGGGCGTGCTCGCGGCCGCCGACCCGACCAGGTTCCCCGAGCAGCTCGAGGGTCCGAACGCGCTCAGCACCTGGCAGGTGAAGAAGGTGTTCTCCGGCGGCAGTACGGCGGGAACCGGCGGTACGACGGCCGCCGCCAACTGCACCACCGGCTTCACCCCGAGCGGCCTCGACACCGTCGCGGGCGTGTGGACCGGCTACGAGTCGCCGTACGAGTGGCCGGCCGGGAACCTGCAAGGACAGCCGGCCGGTTCCGCCAAGATCTGGCAGCAGGTCGCGGACGAAGGCCGCGCGGCGTACCCGACCCAGAGCCGGGTGATGTTCAAGGGCACCTCGACCCCGGCCTGCCCGCGCTTCGCGATGACCCAGTCGTTCGTGCCGTTCCAGCCGAACACCAGCCCGTCGGCCGGGCTGGACGAAGCGATCCTCTTCGGCGCGACCAAACCCGACCCCGGCGGCCTGCCGCTGGGCACACTGCAGTACCTGACCTTCAGCCGTTTCTACAACGTCGCCGGCGAACCGTTCCAGGCCACCGTGCACCTCAAGGCGCCGAACGGAGAGCTTGCCCCAGGCAACATCAACCTCACCGTTCCACCCGGCTGGACCACCGACGGCCCCAAACCGGTCCCAGCCCGCGCGCAAGCCGACGTCACGTTCACAGTCACCCCCGCGGCCAACGCCCCGGTCGACCAGAACGCGAAGATCGCCGCGACCTACACCACCGCGAAGGCCACCGGCTACACCGACAACGTCGTACGCATCGTGGCCGCCGCCGAGGGCCGCTTCCAGCGGTGGGGCAACTGGCAGGAGTACGACGAGTGGCTGGAAACGACCGCGCCACAGGCCAGCCGTCTCGGCCGCTCGCAGGCGATCCAGTCGATGGCGATCGGCAGCACGATCGACGTACCGGTCGTGGTTCACAACTGGTCGGCGCAACCGCAGAGCGGCGCCGTCTCGCTGGAGCTCCCGGCGAACTTCACCGTGGACGCGCCGTCGAAGCCCTACGACCTCCAACCCGGCGGCGAGGCGACAGTCACCTTCAAGCTGACCAACACCGACACCGCCCTGCCCGCGACCCAGAACGTCGCCATCCCGATCCGGACCGCGACCGGCAGCGAGACGCTGACGCTGACTCTGGTGCCGACGACAACCATCCCGCGGGCGCAGCCGGTCGTGGACGGCAAGGCCGAGCCAGGCGAGTACCCGGGTCCGACCCTCGACCTCGGCCGGATCTGGCAGGGCGCGACGAACTGCACCGGCGTGGACGACTGCGGCGTTTCGTCAACAGGTGAAGGCAATACGGCCAAGGTGAGCTGGTCGGATGACGCGCTGTACTTCTTCATCCACGTCCGTGACGACTACCAGTCGTACGCCGTGACTCCGGCCGAGTGTGTCGGTCACTGGCAGGCCGACTCGGTCGAGATCCTGCTCGACCCGCGCGGGACCGCGTCCCAGGCGCTGATGGACACCGCGAACACGTTCAAGCTGGGCATCTTCCCGTTCAGCCAGAGCGGCGGGCCGTGCTGGTCGCGGGACGCGGACAACCATCAGGGCTACTCCAGCGGCGAGCTCGACGCCGGCAACGCGCCCGGCGTCCAGGTCGCCTCGACGGCCCAGTGGGTGGGCAGCAACGAGACCACGGTCCCGCACGCGTACGCCGGTGGCGGCTACGACCTCGAGGTGAAGATCCCGCTGGCGACGCTGCCCGCGGCCGTCGACCCGTCCAGGTTGGGGCTCAACATCACGCCGTACGACAACGACGACACGTCCGCGGCCGGTACGACGACTCTGCGGCACATCGACATGAGCACGCGACTCGGCTGGTCCGCACTCGGGTCGGTCCAGTCCGACCCGTACCGCTGGGGACTCGCGACCCTGCCCGGCTACACGCCACCCGCGGACCGCCCGACGACCCCGGCGCCGCCGAACGTCTCGAACCCGAACCTCAACGGCGCGCTCTCCCCGCAGACGATCGCCCAGTCCGCGCGCAACGGCGTGCCGATCTCCGGCCGGGTTCCGACGACAGATTTGAAGATCCTGTACGCCGACCTCGGCAAAGCCGGCGTGGACATCTACACCCGGTCCGCCGGCACCGGGACCGCCCGGGCGTTCCTGACCACCGGCGCGATCGACGCCATCCCGGTCTGGACGACCAGCTGTTCACCGGCCGCCGACCCGCCACCCGACTACGGCCTGACGCCCTGCGCGGTCACCGACGGCGCCACGCCGTCGTGGTCACCCGACATGAGCGGCCACGTGGTGAAGCAGGCGAGCAAGGACCTCACCCGCGGCACGAGCCGCTGGTCCATCCCGCTGACCCCCGCCGAACAGGCCAAGCTGGCCAAGGACGGCCGCCTGCTGGTCTCCTACGAGACCCCGCAGAACAAGGTCCAGGCCTTCGACGTCCGGCTGCGCTGACCCTTGCGGACGAAGGTGGTCGCGAGTGGACCACCTCACCGGGCGCCGGTGAAGTCGAGTCCGTTGCCGGCGGCACGAAGCTTCAGCCGGTTGGAGTCGATCTCGTAGCTGACGTCGCCCTTGAGTCCGCTCAAGAGAGTCTGCTCGAGCTTGCCCGCGTCGCCGGGGCAGGCGCGGCGGGTGGTGGCGAGCTCGCCGAACGTCAGCTTGCCGGTCGCCTGGGCAACCTTGCCCTGGAGCTCGTTGCAGCCGGTGGAACCGGTGACGCGTTCGCCGTTGATGGTGATCCAGACCTTCTCGGACCCGGCCTGGTGGGCGGCGGTGTCGTTGCTGATCACGGTCTCCAGCGACCACTTGGTGCCGTCGAGGGCGAGATCGGGCTCGGCAGTCTCGCGGTCGGTCAGCGAGATCGTCGTACCGCCGGAGGTGAGGATGAGCCGGTCGCCTTCGAGCTTCCAGGCCGGATCGGAGGTCAGGATCTTCGACAGCCAGCCGTCCTGCCGGTGCCGGGGTTCGTCGCAGCCCATCGCGGTCGTGGCCAGCTGCTTGTCGAGCGACAGTTTGCCGTCGCCGGTGTCCACCGCCGACTGCATGGAGTTACATCCGGCCTCCGCGATCAACCGGCCGTCGTCGGAGAACGTGAGCCGGATCCGGGAGTTCGGAACCAGCTGCTTCGGCTTCCCGTCCTCGGTCACGGCGGTGGACAGATAGGTCCTGCCCTGGAGCGATACACCGCTGTCACCACCGGTGCCGGCCTCGTTTCCGCAGCCGGCCAGACCGAGCAGCAGACCCGCTCCGGCGACCGCGATCATCCGCATCTTCACACCCTAAGGACGCGGCCCGGCAAACGAGCGTTGCATTGTGCACTCTGCGTAAAATCGGTACCCCGGGGTTGGCCTTTCACATCACGGTTGGATAACGTCAGGCGCCGTACGCGCGAGAGCGAACGTGAAGGACAGGGCCGGCACCCCCTCGGTGCCCGGTCTGCCCGGATCGGTACGGTGTCTACGGGGACGCCGGCTGCTCCTGGCCTCACTGGGGAAACCAACCGAAAAGCTGAGGGCCGCGCTGGAGTGCTGGGGCAGTCAGTGGGGCCCATCGAGCAGACGAGGAATGTTTCGCATGCCCCCCACCCGAACTGCCCGTAGCCGCATCGTCGTCCCGGCGGTGTTCCTTGCCATGGGTGCGCTTGTCGCCGCGCCCATCGCCGTTCAGGCGGCCAAGGACTCCCCTGTCGCCGCGACCACGACGAGCGCCGCGACGGACAGCACGGCTTCGACCCTCCCAAGCGTCGGTCGCGTCGAGACCTGTGTCCTGGACGCGAACTCCGGTTGCACCGTGGCGCACGGCTTCGCCGCGAAGCCGGTCGCCATCACCGCGACCGCGGCCGGACCGTCGATCCTGTCGATCGACCCGACCCAGACCAACGACAAGACGTACCGTCTCCGGGCGCTGAGCCGCAACGGCGACAGGTACCAGGCCGGCACCCGGCTGCGGTACACCGCGCACTACGACTTCGTCGAGGCGCCGCCGCAGCCGACCACTCCGACCCCGACCGCGAGCCCCACGCCGACCACGACGCCGACGTCGAGCCCGACCACCACCTCCACCCCGACCAAGACCCCGACCGCGACGTCGACACCGACGGCCACGTCGACTCCCACCGCGACGTCCACCCCGACGTCGACGAGTAGCCCGGCGAAGAGCTGCACCAACCCGGTGTGGACCACCACGGCGACCAACAACCAGGGCGCCGGGCGGACCTTCGGCGCGTACTACGTCCACAACAACATGTGGAACAACGACAACGGCACCTACACGCTGGGCGCCTGCAGCTGGGACAACTGGTGGGTCGATGTGACCCAGCCGCTGCCCGGTGACAAGGGCGTCCAGGCGTACCCGAACGTGCACAAGGACTACGACGACGTCCCGCTGTCGAAGATCCAGTCGGCCAAGTTCGCCGCCACCACGCCGGCCAACTGTCCGAGCTGCATCTACAACGTCGCGTTCGACGCGTGGATCGGTGACGGCCTGAACAACGAGCTGATGATCTGGACCGACAACAAGGGCCAGGTCCCGGCCGGCCGCAAGGTGGGCACCGTGACCTTCGGCGGCTTCACCTACGACGTCTGGCACCAGGACGGTTACACGGCGTACGTGTCCCAGGTGACGCAGAAGTCCGGCACCATGCCGCTGGCCGACTTCTTCAACGACATGGTCAAGCGCGGCTGGGCCCCGAAGGCCACGACCTGGCAGGTCGACTTCGGCGTCGAGGTGGTGTCCACCGGCAACACCAAGCAGCGCTTCAGCTTCACCGACTTCTCCATCCAGGAGAACTGACCCCTCGCGCTCTCGCGCATCCCGGCGGCCGCCGCAACAACTGTTGCGGCGGCCGCATTGCATAGGGTTGCTCGCGTGACCGGACTGGTGATCTTCGACAACGACGGTGTGCTGGTGGACTCCGAGCGGCTGGCCAACACGATCCTGGCCGAACTGCTGACCGAGGCGGGCCTGCCGTACAGCTTCGAGGAGGCGGTCCGGGACTTCATGGGCGGCAGCATGGCCTCGATGCGGCAGAAGGCCGAGGCGCAGCTGGGTGGGCCGTTGCCGGCCGACCTGGAGGACCGCTACCACCAGCGGCTGTTCGACGGGTTCGCCAACCTGCAGGCGATCGCCGGTGTCGAAGCGGTGCTCGACCACCTGGACGCCGAGGAGGTCCGGTACTGTCTCGCGTCGTCCGGCACCCATCGCAGGATTCGCACGGCGCTCACCGCGGTCGGTTTCCTGGACCGCTTCGAGGGCAGGATCTTCAGCGCGGAGGACGTTGCCCACGGCAAGCCCGCCCCGGACCTGTTCCTGCACGCCGCGAGCTTTCTGGGCGTGAAGCCCGGTGACTGCGTGGTGATCGAGGACAGTCCGCTCGGCGTCGCCGCGGCCAACGCGGCCGGGATGACGGTCTTCGGGTACGCCGGGATGACGGACCCGGCGAAGCTGTCCGCGGCGGACGCGGTTTTCCACGACATGGCCGCCCTCGCCGAACTGATCGACGGGGCCTGAGACACTGGAGGAGCTATGTCTACCCTCCAGTCACTTGGCGGCGAGCGCCCGGTCCGCGCCGAGGCGGTCGTCGACCTTGCCGCGATTCGTCACAATGTCACCACCCTGCGTGCCCGCGCCGAGGGCGCCCAGCTGATGACCGTGGTCAAGGCCGACGGCTACGGCCACGGCATGGTCCAGGTCGCCCAGGCCGCCCGCGAAGCCGGAGCCGCCTGGATCGGCGCGGCCGTGCTCGAGGAGGCCCTCGCGCTGCGTGACGCCGGCGACACCGGCCCGATCTTCTGCTGGCTGACCACCCCGGGCGAGCCGCTGTCCGAGGCGATCGCGGCCGGGATCGACCTGTCCGCGGGCGCGCCGTGGGAGATCGACGAGCTGGCCGCCGGCGTCGTGGACCGGCCGGCCCGGGTGCACCTGAAGATCGACACCGGCATGAGCCGCGGCGGCGCCGTACCGGAGGAGTGGCCGGCGCTGATCCGGGCCGCGCTCGCCGAGGCCAAGGCGGGCCGGATCGAGATCGTCGGGATCTGGTCGCACCTGTCGTCGTCGGACGAGCCGAAGAGCGCCGCCAACGAGGCGCAGCTGGCCACGTTCACCGAGGCCGTCGAGATGGCCGAGTCGTTCGGCGTCGACGCCGAGCTCAAGCACCTGGCCAACTCCGGCGCCACGCTCGCGCTGCCCGAGACCCATTTCAACCTGGTCCGCCCGGGCGTCGCGACGTACGGGCTCTCGCCGTTCGGGCACGCGCTGCCGTCGGCCGAGCTGGGCCTGGTCCCGGCGATGACGCTGAAGGCCCGGCTCGCGATGGTGAAACGCGTCCCGGCCGGCGCCGGCGTCTCCTACGGCCTGACCTGGACCGCGCCGCGGCCGTCGACCCTCGGCCTGATCCCGCTCGGGTACGGCGACGGCCTGCCGCGGCACGCGTCGAACGGCGGCCCGGTCCAGGCGCGCGGCGAACGCCGAACGATCGTCGGCCGGATCTGCATGGACCAGTGCGTGGTCAACCTCGAGGACGACCCGGCGGACGCGGGTGACGAGGTGGTGCTGTTCGGCCCCGGGACCGGCGGCGAGCCGACCGCGGACGACTGGGCCGACGCGGCCGGGACCATCAACTACGAGATCGTCACCAGGCTGGGCGCCCGGATTCCGCGCCGGTACGTCGACAGCTCCACCGCACCGATCGAAAGGTAGACCGTGGTGTCCAAGGCAGGGCGGACCGCCGGTCTGATCGGGGCCGCGGTCGGGGTGCTGGCCGCGGGAGCGGCGGCCGGGGTCGCGGTCGAGCGGCAGGTCATCGGCCGCCGTTCGAGTCAGCGCGCGCAGCTCGAGGCCGAGCCGTTCGGTTCGCTGCGCGGCACGCCGTACGTGTTCACCGCCGACGACGGCGTCGAGCTGTACGTCGAGGTCGACGAGCTGAAGCGGTCCCGCCGGCCTGCGGCGCCACCGAAGCGTCGCTTCGGCAAGAAACTGCCGCTGCCGCCGGAAGACCTGACGGTGATCTTCGCCCACGGCTACGGGCTGAACATGGACTGCTGGCACTTCGAGCGCCGCGAACTGGCCGGTATCGGCACGATGGTGTTCTACGACCAGCGGTCGCACGGCCGGTCCGGGCGGTCGCCGAAGGAGAACGTCAGCATCGAGCAGCTCGGCCGCGACCTGTACGGGATCCTGCAGGAGTTCGCGCCGACCGGCCCGGTGATCCTGATCGGCCACTCGATGGGCGGCATGTCGATCATGGCGCTGGCCGAGCAGCACCCGGAGCTGTTCGGCGACCGGATCATCGGCGTCGGCCTGTGCTCGACCAGCGCGGGCGCGCTGGACCGGGTCCCGATCGTGTTCCCGGGCAAGGTCGGCATGCTCGCCCGCGCGCTGGCGACCCCGACGGTCGCCGCGCTGGCCCGGATCCCGGATGTGGTCGAGCGCAGCCGGAAGGCGGGCACCGACATCAGCTACCTGCTGACCCGGAAGTACTCGTTCGGCTCCGAGGTGCCGCCGGCGTTCACCGAGTTCGTCAACGAGATGATCGCGGCGACGCCGATCTCGGTGATCGCGGAGTTCTACCCGATCTTCGCGCTGCACGACAAGTACGACGCCCTGGAGCCGCTGCAGAAGGTGGAGTGCGTCGTGATCGGCGGCGACAAGGACCACCTGACCCCATTCGAGCACGCCGAGGAGATCGTCCGGCACGTGCCCGGCGCGGAGCTGGTCGAGGTGAAGAACTGCGGGCACCTGGGCCTGATCGAGCACCACCGTGAGTTCACGGCCGCGCTCCTTGGCATGATCGAGCGAGCCGAACAATCCTTGGGACACACATGACCGACCTGCACGTCGTCGACGCCACCGCCGAGCACGCGGACGAGATCGTCGGGGTGATCCACCACGCGTTCTCCGCCCGCCGGGTGCTCGACCCGCCGTCGACCGCCCTGTCCGAGAACGCGACCACCGTCACCGACGCGGTGACCAAGCACGGCGGCCTGCTGGTCCGGGTCAACGGCGCCCCGGCCGGCGCGGTGCTGTTCGAGGAGACCGGGGACGTCCTGAACCTGCGCCGCGTCTCGGTCGACCCGCGGCACCAGGCGCGCGGCGTCGCCTCGGCGATGGTCGGTTGCGCCGAGGAGGTCGCCGTACGGCGTGGGTTGAGCCGGGTGCAGCTGGTCGCTCGGGTCGAGCTGCCGGACACCGTGGAGTTCTGGCGCCGGCGCGGGTACTCGGTCGTCGAGCAGCACGACCACAACCTGATCTACGCGAAGGCGATGCCGGCCGAGCTGACCGTGCCGACGGCCGACGACATGCGGGCGATCGGCGAGGAGATCGCCGGTCAGCTGCGCGCGGGCGACGTACTCGTGCTGTCGGGTGACCTGGGCGCGGGCAAGACGACGTTCACCCAGGGCCTCGGCGCCGGGCTGAAGGTGCGCGGCGACATCACGTCGCCGACGTTCGTGATCTCGCGGGTGCACCCCTCGCTGGCCGGTGGGCCGGCGTTGGTGCATGTGGACGCCTACCGGCTGGCTGGGTTCGCCGAGCTGGACGACCTCGACCTCGACGCAAGCCTGGACGACGCGGTCACCGTGGTCGAGTGGGGCCACGGGCTGGCCGAATCGCTGGCGCCGGACCGCTTGGACATCGTGGTGACTCGCGGCGACGACGACACCGACGAGACCCGGGAGATCCGCGTCACCCCGGTCGGCCCCCGCTGGGCCGCGTCCGGACTCCGCGTGTCTGTACTGGAGAAGAACTGATGTTGCTTGCTTTCGACACCTCTAGTGCTGCGGTCACGGTTGCGCTGGCCGATCCGGTCAGCGGGGAGATCCTGGCGTCTTCCACGACCATCGACGCGCTCCGGCACGGTGAGCTGCTCGCGCCTGCGATCGCCTCGTGCCTGGAGACCGCGGGCCGCTCCGTGCGCGACCTGACCAAGATCGCGGTCGGTGTGGGACCGGGCCCGTTCACCGGGCTGCGGGTCGGCTTGGTGACCGCTCGCACGATGGCCGACGTACTAGGGATCGAGGTCGCCGGCGTGTGCAGCCTCGACATCCTGGCCCGGCAGACCGACCTCGCGCTGCCCGTGGCCGTCGCGACGGATGCGCGGCGCAAAGAGATCTATTGGGCCCTGTACGACGGTCCGGCCGCGGACGGCAGCCGCCGCCGGCTGGAAGGACCGGCTGTGGACAAGCCGGCCGAGGTGGCACACGTCCTGTCCGGCCTGCCGGTGATCGGACGCGGCGCGGTGCTGTACGCCGAGGCGCTCGGGGTCGCGGATGTCGCAGTCGTCGAGTACCCCTCGGCGGAGGTGCTGGCGACCGGCGTCGCGACCGGGACGCTCGAGGTCGTCGGACCGGAACCGCTGTACCTGCGCCGCCCGGACGTGACGCTGTCGGGCGGCCCGAAGAGCGTGCTGCCGAAGTGAGACCCGCCATTCGACCGGCGACCGCGGACGACCTGCCCGCTCTGGTCGCGCTGGACGAGGTGTGCTTCGGGTCGGAGGCGTGGAGTACGGTCTCGTGGACGGGCGAGTACGAGCGGCTGTCCGAGGACCGGGTCATCCTGGTCGCGGACGAAGGAGCCGTCGTCGGGTACGTCGTCCTGCTGGTGCCGCCGGTGGCGCTGGACGTGGTCGAGTTGCTGCGGATCGCGGTGACGCCGGCCGAGCGCCGTACCGGGATCGGCGGACAGTTGATGACGGCGGCGCTGGCGAAGTGCGCCGGCCGGACGGTTTTGCTGGAAGTTGCTGCGAGCAACGAGTCGGCGGTCGGGCTGTACGCCGGGTTCGGGTTCGAGGAGATCAGCCGGCGGCGCGGGTACTACGCCGGCGGCGAGGATGCGGTGATCATGCGGTGGCGGGAGGACGAAGAGTGAAAAGCGAGCCCCTGATCCTGGGGATCGAGACGTCGTGTGACGAGACCGGGGTCGGGATCGTCCGCGGGCAGACGCTGCTCGCCGACGCGATCGCGTCCAGTGTCGAGGAGCACGCCCGCTTCGGCGGCGTCGTGCCGGAGGTCGCCAGCCGCGCGCACCTGGAGGCGATGGTCCCGACGATCCGGCGCGCCTGCGAGACCGCCGGGATCAAGCCGACCGACGTCGACGCGGTCGCCGTCACCAGCGGGCCCGGCCTGGCCGGCGCGCTGCTGGTCGGTGTCGCCGCGGCCAAGGGCCTCGCGCTGTCGCTCGACAAGCCCTTGTACGGCGTGAACCACCTCGCGGCGCACGTCGCCGTCGACACGTTGGAGCACGGCGACCTGCCGAAGGGCTGTGTCGCGATGCTGGTGTCCGGCGGGCACTCGTCGCTGCTCGCGGTCGAGGACATCACCGAGGGCGTGGTGCCGATGGGCAGCACCATCGACGACGCCGCGGGGGAGGCCTTCGACAAGGTCGCGCGGGTGCTGGGGCTGCCGTTCCCGGGCGGTCCATATATCGACAAAGCGGCCCGTGACGGTGGTGACCGGCTGTACGTCACGTTCCCGCGCGGACTCACGTCGCAGCGGGATCTGGAGCGGCACCGGTTCGACTTCTCCTTCTCCGGCCTGAAGACGGCCGTGGCCCGGTGGGTCGAGGCCCGGCGCCGGGACGGCGAGGACGTGCCGGTGAACCACGTCGCCGCGGCCTTCCAGGAGGCGGTGTGCGACGTGCTCACCCGGAAGGCGATCGACGCGTGCAAGGACCGTGGTTTCGAGCACCTGCTGATCGGTGGCGGGGTCGCGGCGAACTCCCGGCTGCGGGCGATGGCCGAAGAACGCTGCGCCGAAGCCGGTATCGCCGTACGCGTGCCGCGGCCGGGGTTGTGCACCGACAACGGCGCGATGGTGGCAGCGCTCGGCTCAGAGCTGGTCCGGGCCGGGAAGGCGGCGTCCCCGCTCGGGTTGCCGGCCGACTCGTCGATGCCGATCACCGAGGTGCTGAACAAGTGAGGTGGACCGGGCCGGACGGCTTCGAGGCCGATGACGCGGTCGAGCGCATCGACGTCGACGTGGTGCACGGCTTTCTCAGTACGTCGTACT
Source organism: Kribbella sp. NPDC002412 (assembly GCF_053592935.1). Taxonomy (NCBI): domain Bacteria; kingdom Bacillati; phylum Actinomycetota; class Actinomycetes; order Propionibacteriales; family Kribbellaceae; genus Kribbella; species Kribbella sp. NPDC002412. The sequence continues at coordinate 6,357 of NZ_JBSFBL010000013.1, read as the reverse complement.
GGGCGCAGGGCATCCCGCGGGAGGTCGTGGAGCGCTCGATCGCGGGGTCGTTGAACGTCGGCGTCTATGCGGCCGACGGCGCGATGGTGGCGTTCGCGCGGGCGGTGACCGACCGGGCGACGTTCGCGTGGATCGCGGACGTTTTCGTGGTCCCGGAGTTCCGGGGTCACGGGCTGGGCAAGTTCGTCGTCGCCACCCTCATGGACCACCCGGAGCTGAAGGGGCTGCGGCGATTCATGTTGTCGACCCGGGACGCCCACGAGCTCTACCGCCGGCACGGCTTCGCTGAGCTCGCCGATCCGGGCGGCACGATGGTCGTTCGCCGGGACGCCGCGGACCTCTACGGTCGCCGATGACCCGTCCGGGGGTGGACCTGGTCCGGCATCCGGCGGAGGCGACGGATCTGGTGTTGCTGGCGCACGGTGGGATGGAGAATTCGCAGGCGGTCCCGCACACCTGGCGGCCGCCGATCCTCCGGATGTGGCCGTTCGCCTGGTCCGCGCGGGCAGCCGCACCCGACGCCGCGGTCGGGTTGATGCGCTACCGGTATCGCGGGTGGAACGGCGCTGCCGCCGATCCCGTCGCTGACCTTCGTGCTGTGCTCGACGAGCTGCCGCCGGTAGTTCGCCGGGTGGTGCTGATCGGGCACTCGATGGGTGGGCGTGCGGTGCTCGCGGTCGGCGATCACCCGCGCGTCGCGGGGGTTCTGGCGCTGGCTCCCTGGCTGCCGCCCGGTGAGCCGCTCACCGCGCTTCGGCCGCCGGTCACCCTCGCCCATGGCACCGAGGACAGGATCACCGACCCGCGGGCAACGGCCGCCTACGCCAACCGTCTGCGCGCCGCCGGGACACCGGTGCGGGTCTGCGCGGTCGCCGGGGAAACCCACGCCATGCTGCGTCGTCCAGCCGACTGGAACACCCTGGTCGCCGACTTCACCGCCATGGCCCTTGGTATTTCGACGGTCGACGATGCACAGCCAGCTGCTACCGGCGACGAGTTGCTTGCACAGCACGGTCGGAAGACTCCACTGCCGGCCGCGGTGTGGTCGATCGCGGCGGCGCGTCTCCGGCTGCCGATCGTCGCGCGCTGCAGTGCGGGGAAGGGCACGGCAGCGGGCAGAGACCTGGGGTGAGTGCGCCGCTTACTCCCCAGGTGAACGGCCAGCGGCAGGCCGGTTCTGCCCCTGACCCTGCCCCACCCAGGTGAACGGATCACTTCCCCGACGTGACGGCTTAGTGGCGGGCCTCCGGGAGGCTGCAGCAGCAGACGCAGCACCTCGCCCACCGGAAGCCTCCCGAAGGCCCGCACGTAAGATCGATCATATGTTCGACTGTACTCACGACGCAAGTTCGTGGCGCTATCGGGTGATCCGGTCCAGGAAGGCGAACAGCGCCGGTTTCGCGGCCGTCTCGGTCTCGTCCAGTAGCTCGACGCCGTGCGCGGTGGAGCCCTTGACCACGACCAGCTTCTTGTCCTTGGCAGGGACGGCGGCGAAGTCCTTGTGCACCTCGGCGACCGGCAGGCTGTCGCCGTCGCTGGCCAGGTACAGCGACGGCACCTGGAGCTTTGCGGCCAGCGGCGTGGTCGGCAACCGATGCTCCACGTCGTACCAGGAAGCGCAGCTCAACACCGCGACACCGGAGACCGCTGGGGTGATCATGGAGCCGCCGATCATGGAGATGCAGCCGCCGATCGAGCCGCCGGCCAGCACGACCTCGGTCGCGCCGGCGGCCCGGACCTGGTCCACAACGGCCTGCAGCTCCTTGACCCGATCCAAGCCGGTGAGGGTGCCGTACTCCCACAGCGCGACCCGGTAGCCGCGGGCGACGAGCTCGGTCGCGACTCCGGACCAGTCGCACGGCGATCCGCCCCACTCGTAGGACAGCACGACGGCCCGACCGGCGTCACCCAACTGCACGCCGCTGACCGTGGTGCCGCCGGCAACCGGCGCGGTGAACGCTTTCGCGTCCTGGGACGGGCATGCGGCCATCATCCCGATCGGGGCGGAAGTCGTCGGCGAGCTCGGTGGCGGTACGGCTGGATCGGACCCGCATCCGGCCAGTCCGAACGCGAGGATGACGAAGAGGACCGCGGACCGACCGACGTTCAGCATGGCCACCTCCCAGACGGCAGTTATACAGGTCAACCGGCCGACGCGCTGGGTGCGACTCGACGGCAGGAGTAGGCAATCGCGTCGCGGCCGATGCGCGTGATGATCAGCGTCGCGGTCGCGGTTCCCTTCGGCGCCAGCTTCTTCCGCAGCTGGGCGGGGTCGAGGTCGACGCCGCGCTTCTTGATCTCGAGGGTGCCGACGTCATGGCTACGGACCCACGAGCGCAGGGCCTTCTCCTTGTACGGCAGCTCTTCCAGCACCTCGTACGCCGACGCGAGCGGAGTCGGCACGAGCTTGTCAGCCGTGACATAGGCGATCCGCGAATCCAGCAACCAGCCGTCGACAGCGGCGGCGACTGCAGTCACCAGGCCGGCGCGCACCACAGCGCCGTCCGGCTCGTAGATGTACTGGCCCGCTGGACCGCTACCAGCTTCGGGCGCATCGGTGACGGTCGCGCCGGTAGGCAGCAGCGTCGCCCGGCGCGCAGTGCCGGCGTACAGGCGACCGGACCACAGTGCTGCCTCCTTCACCTCACCGGCGTCACTGATCCACTCGGCCTCCACGCCCTCCGGTACGGCGTCGTGCGGGATGCCCGGCGCGACCTTCACGCACGCCGTGCGGTTCAGGAGCTCGGTGACGAAGGACCACGGTGGCGAGTAGGCGTTGTGGTCGAACACGCGCCGCCCGTCCGCCCGCCGCGCCGGGTCCGCGAACACCACGTCGTACGGCGTGAGGTCGAAGGACTCGGCGTCTCCGACGACCACCTCGCCCGGCAGCCCGAGTGCAGCCAGGTTGGCGCGGGCGGCGTCAGCGGTGGCGGGGTCACGCTCGACTCCGGTGACCCGCAGGCCGGCGCGTGCGGCACTGATGAGGTCGCCGCCGATGCCGCAGCCCAGGTCGACCACGCTGCTGCCTGGCAGTGTCCCTGCGATGCGCTGCGCCCTGTGCGAGCCGACAGTGCTGCGGGTCGCCTGCTCCAGGCCATCTGGCGTGAAGTACATCCGGGCCGCGTCTGGACCGAACTTGGCGGCGGCCCGGTGACGTAACGAGGCCTGTGTGACCGCAGCGCTCACCAGCGTGGCGTCGTACTGCCGGCGAAGCTTCTCGACGAGCTGGAGCTCTCGGCCTGGCTGGAAGCTCGTGCACGCCTCGGCAAGCAGCTCAGCGCCGGCGCCGTCCAGCAAGCCAGTGACTGTCACCCCGTCACTTTAAAGGGGGCTCGAGCAGCTCCTGCTCCAGCTTCGGGTGGACATGGAGTAGAGGCGCCAGTTCATGGCCGAGCGGGTCTTCGGGCCGTAGATGCCGTCCGCGACGAGCTTGTGCCTGCGCTGGACCATCCGGACCACTGCGCGGGTGTTGGTGCCGTAGACGCCGTCGATGGCGAGCTTGGTGCCGTAGCAGAAGTTCAGGTTGCGCTGGAGGACGCGGATCGCGGTGTCCGGGTCGCCGAACACTGTGGAGCCGCGGTGTGGGTCGTCGCCGTACATGAGGTTGCAGTAGGTGCTGGAGGCGCCGTACACGGACGGCATCGGGATGCCCCAGGTCCGGTTGACCGGCACGAGCATGGCTGACCGGCACTGCGGCAGTGCAGCGGCTGCAGCGGCGGCTCTAGTGCTGGCAGTGTCCGCGGCCGGGGCCTGCTCGGGTGGCGCGACGGCCGGCGCGTCCGCACCGGGCGCTGCGGTGGGTTGGTCCTTCGAGGCGCCTGCGGCGACGGCGCCGACCGCGAGCGCTCCGGCCGCGGCCAGGACCGCGACAGTGCGGCCGGACAGTTTGGGCAGAGAGGGAAAGCTGAGGGCCATGGTCTCTCCTCGGGCACCCGGTCCCGGAGCGGCCGGGACGCCGTACAGACAGAACGGTCCCACGGCGACCCCGGGTTGGCCCAGCACTTGACCACATTCCGCAGCGACTTGATCACGCTGCGGCTGACCTTGTGAAAGGCGGGCCGGGTTCGCCGTCGGCGAGATTCTGGCACTCGAGTTGACCGAGTGCTAAAGGCGGCCTAGATTCGGAGTTGGCACTCTCCGGTGGAGGGTGCCAGCGGTCCGGCCCTTGACCCCCGCGACGGCAGGGGAGCGCGACCATCGCAGAACCACAGACAAGCGAATCGACCGTGGAGGTCAGCAAGTGTCGGTCACGATCAAGCCGCTCGAGGACCGCGTCCTCGTCGCGCCGCTCGAAGCCGAGCAGACCACGAAGTCCGGTCTGGTGATCCCGGACACCGCCAAGGAGAAGCCGCAGGAGGGCGAGATCCTCGCCGTCGGTCCGGGCCGGATCGACGACAACGGCAACCGCGTCCCGCTGGACGTCGCCGTCGGCGACAAGGTCATCTACTCCAAGTACGGCGGCACCGAGGTCAAGTACGACGGCCAGGACTACCTGATCCTGGGCGCCCGCGACATCCTCGCAGTCGTCAGCAAGTGACGACTGCTCGCTGTTCCTGACTGACACCGCCCTGGTGCCGTACCGGCGCCGGGGCGGAGTCGGTCTGGGGCCAGCGAGCTCGTACTTGTCACGAAGAGCGAATTTCAGAGAGGGACTGGATTTTTCATGCCGAAGATCCTCGAGTTCGACGAGAACGCGCGGCGCGCCCTGGAGCGCGGCGTCGACAAGCTCGCGAACACGGTGAAGGTGACGCTGGGGCCGAAGGGCCGCTACGTCGTGCTGGACAAGAAGTGGGGCGCTCCGACCATCACCAACGACGGTGTCACCGTCGCCCGTGAGGTCGAGCTGGACGACCCGTTCGAGAACCTTGGCGCGCAGCTGACCAAGGAGGTCGCCACCAAGACCAACGACATCGCCGGTGACGGCACCACCACCGCGACGGTGCTGGCGCAGGCGCTGGTGCACGAGGGCCTGCGGGCGGTCGCCGCCGGCGCCAACCCGATGGGCCTGAAGCGCGGTATCGAGGCGGCCGTCGAGGCCATCTCCGCCAAGCTGGTCGACACCGCCCGCGCGGTGGACGACAAGGGCGACATGGCGCACGTCGCCACCATCTCCGCCCGGGACGCCGAGATCGGCGCCCTGATCGCGGACGCCTTCGACAAGGTCGGCAAGGACGGTGTGATCACCGTCGAGGAGTCGAACACCTTCGGCACCGAGCTCGAGTTCACCGAGGGCATGCAGTTCGACAAGGGCTACATCTCGCCGTACTTCATCACCGACGCCGAGGCCGGCGAAGCGGTGCTGGAGGACCCGTACATCCTGATCCACCAGGGCAAGATCTCCGCGATCGCGGACCTGCTGCCGCTGCTGGAGAAGGTCGTGCAGTCCGGCAAGGCGCTGCTGATCATCGCCGAGGACGTCGAGGCCGAGGCGCTGTCCACCCTGGTGGTCAACAAGATCCGCGGCAACTTCACCTCGGTGTCCGTCAAGGCGCCGGGCTTCGGTGACCGCCGCAAGGCGATGCTGGAGGACCTGGCCGCGCTGACCGGCGCGCAGGTGGTCGCCCCCGAGGTCGGCCTCAAGCTGGACCAGGTCGGGCTGGAGGTGCTCGGCACCGCTCGCCGGATCGTCGTCACCAAGGACAACACCACCGTCGTCGAGGGCGCCGGCGCGGCCGACGCGATCGAGGCCCGGGTCAACCAGATCAAGGCCGAGATCGAGCGCACCGACTCCGACTGGGACCGCGAGAAGCTGCAGGAGCGGCTGGCCAAGCTGGCCGGTGGCGTCTGCGTGATCAAGGTCGGCGCGGCCACCGAGGTCGAGCTGAAGGAGAAGAAGCACCGGATCGAGGACGCGGTGTCCGCGACCCGGGCCGCGATCGAGGAGGGCATCGTCGCCGGTGGCGGCTCCGCTCTCGTGCACGCGGCTGCCGTGCTGGACAACAGCCTGGACCTCGAAGGTGACGAGGCCACCGGTGTCCGGATCGTCCGCAAGGCGATCGTCGAGCCGCTGCGCTGGATCGCCGAGAACGGCGGTTACGAGGGCTACGTGGTGACGTCGAAGGTGGCCGAGCTCGAGTCCGGCAGCGGCTTCAACGCCGCCACCGGTGAGTACGGCGACCTGCTGGCCCAGGGCGTGCTGGACCCGGTCAAGGTGACCCGGTCCGCGCTCGCCAACGCCGGCTCGATCGCCGCGCTGCTGCTGACCACCGAGACCCTGGTGGTCGACAAGCCCGAGGAAGAGGAGCCCGCCGCGGCGGGCCACGGCCACGGCCACGGTCACTGACCTCAGGTCGAACAACAGCCTGGCGAAGAGCCGGGTCGGGGCGAGCGAGGCCAGTCGCGCGGCGGCGGAGCGGG